>DASYEY010000226.1:0-35768 GCA_036498725.1 Verrucomicrobiia bacterium
GGCCGCAAGCGATTTATCGGCGAGGCCTTCGTGGGGCAAGCGGTCGGTTTGCGCAAGGTTAAGCCGGGAGTCCATGCAGTTTGGTTTGCCCATTTATTGATCGGCCATCTGCATGAGCAGGATGTGGGAGCCATGCGTCCGACGTTGTATGAACATACTTGGCGCCATAATAAAAAAGCAAAAGTGTCACCCATGTCTCGGCCTCAAACTGTCACCCATGTGTTGGCCTCGTGCCCACCCCGGCCCTCTCCCCGTTTGGCGGGGCGAGGGAGAAACGGTTTCCGCGTTTGGGAACCATCACACGTTGGGTTGGTGAAGCGGGTGAACGAATTGTCAGCGCGCGGCGGACTATTCTCCTTCGCCCCAACGGGGAGAAGGCTGGGATGAGGGGCAGCGACTTTTCAATTTACGATTTCCGATTGCGGATTTCCGATTTGCTCTTATCCACGTTTCAAGGTTTCCGCTTTCCGCTTTTCCCGATCTGTGCCCATCTATGGCTAAAAACGAGTTGAGAGTTGCAAGTTGAGTGTGGAGAGTTGAGCATCTTTTGCTTATCACTCGTCACCTGTCACTCGTCACCATCTTCAGACTTCGCCAGTCGTAAATCGTAAATTCCCCGGCTTTATTCCAGCTTTTGCAACGAAAATTCCCGGTCGCAATCGTGCCAGCCGGTGGAGCAGGGGATCAATTCGTGGTGATGGACCTTGAAGATGTTCCGGGTGGCGTTGACGATCACAAAACGCGTCCGCTCCGCGTTGGTATAAATATGCAATTCATCCGTCTGCGGAAATTTCTCCCCGTTTTCGCCGATGGTAAAATTGATATGCGGGGTGCCGTCATGAAGATGATGCAGGTCCGGCCATTTTTTCCACGGTTGCAGATCATATTTCACAATGTAATCATCTATGTTCATAAACTTCCTTTAGTTGGTTTCCGGCCGCCCCCGGATGCCATCAGTTTCTCGCTTCGCGCCTCTGCGCCTTTGCGTGAGACTCTTATCTGTGTTTCATCTGCGGTAAAGGCCAGTTGAGAGTTGCCAGTTGAGGGTTGAGAGCTAAATATTTCCGGCTCATCACTCATCACCTGTCACTTGTCACTGTCCCCACGCTTCCCCACTTCAAGCCGGCTGTTGCAATAAAAAATCCCGGTCGCAATCGTGCCAATTGGTGGAACAGGAGATCAATTCGTGGAGATGAATCTTGAAGATGTTCCGGGTGACGTTGACGATCACAAAACGTGTCCGCTTCAGATTGGCATAAATCTGCAATTCATCCGTCTGCGGAAAATTTTCGCCATTATCGGCCGTGGTGCATCCGACCTGGGGAGTGCCGTCATGGAGATGATGGACGCCCAGCCATTTTTTCCAGGGTTGCAGATGATGTATCGCGATGTAATCCTCGATTTTCATAAGTTTCCTTTAGTTGGTTTCCGCCCGTCCCAAAGTGTCCACCTTGGCCGCCAGGATAAAATCATTTTGCGTGAGGCCGCCGGCCGCGTGCGTGGTCAATTCCACGGTGGCCTCGCCATAACTTAGATGGATATCCGGATGATGGTTTTGCAGGTCAGCCATTTCGCCAACCTGGTTGACAAACTTCAACGCCTCCTTGAAATCGGAAAATTTGAAATCCCGCTGCAACTTCTTCCCTTCGAGCACCCGCCAGCCGATATCCAGCCGTTCCTTATAGGTGGCGATATCCGAATCGTTCAGCGGCGTGTTTTCCTTCACATCCGTGCAGCTTTTTTTGGCCAGATTGGTTTCCATAATGACAAAAGGTTGAACCATTCGAAATACTTTGAGCATCACCAATGCCAAGGCCGCTACCGTCAAATAAGCTGAAATTAAGTGGATTTTATCAATTCCCTGCGGCCGTCGAGGCGGAGACAAATTGCAATCTGCAAGCCTGCGCCCGGCATTCGTGCAATTTTCAAAGGTGAGGCAAAAGCACCAAGCGTCCAATCTCCAAGCTCCAGAGAAATTCCAAATCTCAATATTCAAACAACTACCGTGCACTGATTGGAGCTTGGGTATTGGTGATTCTCTGGAGCTTGGAGGTTGGACGCTTGGAAGTTCACTTCCATCTGGGCCTCTTCAATTGACGATTGGCAATTGCGGATTGACGATTTGCTCTCGCCTTCATTGTTGACCTCGTTTCAAGATCAGGCTCTAGGCTGTAGGTCTTGGGCTTTAGGTTTTGCTTCGCGTCTCTGCGCCTTTGCGTGAGACTTTTATCTGTGTTTCATCTGTGTCCATCTGTGGCTAAAAAATGAGTTGAGAGTTGCAAGTTGAGGGTGAGAGCCCGGTTCCGCAATCGTAAATCGCCAGTCGTAAATCGTAAATCTTGGCCTCTTCGTGTCTTGGCGCCTTGGTGGTTTGAGCTGCCGCATCAACCATCCATATAGTATCGCCACTTCAATTTCTTTGCCATAAAGTGGCTAAACCAAATCCATGGTTTAAATATGCTTATCGTCCTCAGCGGCCTGCCGGGTACAGGGAAAACCACCATCGCCCGTGAACTTGCGCGGCGACTCAAGGCCGTGCATGTGCGCATCGATTCCATTGAACAGGCGATAAAAAACTCTGGGCTAGTGTCCGGGCCAATGAACGATGCCGGCTATCGTGTCGGATATGCCATCGCCGAAGACAATCTCAGGCTGGGACACAGTGTCATTGCGGATTCAGTCAACCCCATTCAACTAACGCGTGATCGCTGGCTTGCCGCCGCCCAAAACACTCAGCAAAAAGCCGTGGAAATTGAGATCAAATGCTCTGACGCAGCCGAACATCAACGCCGGGTAGAAGCCAGAGCCGCCGACATTGAGGGACACCGTATACCCTCATGGCTTGAAGTATCAGAATGCGATTATCATCCTTGGAACAGGGAACATCTTATCATCGATACGGCCAGTCACTCTCCCGCCCAAGCCGTTGATCTCATCGTTAGTGAAATCGTAAATCGCCAGGCGTAAATCTTAGCTTCTTCGTGTCTTGGTGCCTTGGTGGTTTAACCTGCTTGCGCCGCAGCCACCCCGTGCCCGACCTTCTGCAAAATCCGACTCTGCGGGTCCGCCGGGGTCATGCCGAAAAATTTCACGGCCTGATCCTGTTCCTCCGGTGGCAGATCTTTGAAGTTCATCGAGAGCGATAAGCTGGGTGGCTTTGGTGCGTTGTCCGCGCCGGTTGGGGCAGGGGGCGGCGCTTGTACTTGGGCTTCGGCCAGCAATGAATCGAGGTCAATGTTCGCGTCATAGACTTTCAGGAACAATTTCAGCAATGGTTCCGGCGAACGCCCCAGCAGCTTGAACATGTCCAGGATTTGCGGGCCAAGGACTTGCAGTTTTTGGATTTCGGCCGCTTGATTCGGTCGGCCCATGCTGCCGGCCTCGATCTTGAAGAAAATGGATCGGGCAACCTGTTCGCGGTTCAATTCCGGCCAGACCGCCCCGGCACCAACCAATTTCTGGACCGTGCCCGATGGCATTTCTTGCACCAAAATTTTCCAATTCATCTGCGCCAGCGTGCCGAAAGCGAAATTCAAATCGTCGATATTGCTGGCTTCACTCGCCGCACGCGCCTGGGCGGCGATGTTCTGGCCGGTCGCTTTTTCGTCTGGCCGTTGCGCGCCGATGTCGCTCGGCTGCTGGCCCGTCGCCAGCATCATCGCCTGGCTGTCCTGGCTGGTGTCGTACAGTGCCGGGTCCATGACCTGTTTGGGCAACGGCTGGATGAAGTCGGGAATTCGTTCGCCCGGCTGCAGGTTTTCCAACATCAACACATCGTGTGCGTTGCGCGGTTTCGATAATTTTTCCAGATCATTCTGGCCCGCGGTGCTGACGAATTTCGATTTCACGCCCACCCAGGCCGGGCGATTGGCCGCACGATGTTTCCGCTTTTCCTGACCCGCTGTGTTCACGTTAAGCTGCATCGGCATCATCAATCGGACATCCGAACGCGGGAAGATCGTCGCATCATTTTCCGGGTCGTTGATTTCAATCTCCTGCGTGTTGAACGTGATGGGAATGATGGTCCAAAAACGGTTCACCTTCGGATAATTATCCTCCGGTTCTTTCAGGAAATCTTTGACGCCATCGCACACGGTGTAAGTCATGCCTGTGCCTTTGTCCTGGATTTCCCAGACGCATACTTTTTGCCGGGCGAACCGCGCATCCGCTTCGCCGGTAGTCGCATTCTGCGCATCGCTCCGGTCATCCGTCTGCCAGCCGTCGCCGGTCGCCGCATATAATTTCGCACCAGAATCGCGTAGACTCACACCGTAGGTCGCCTCGCATTCTTCCACCGTCATGATCATCTCATGCGCGATGCGCTTGGCTTTGACGAACTCCTTCAGGCACGTGCAACGTCGATCCACGATGACACTCGTTGCCGCAAGCCAATCCAAAACAATGCCCTCGTTCCCGGCGACTTCCGCACCGTTTTGGCCATCCGCCATTTCCTGCTGGATCGAAGCCTGCAACTGTTGGATTTCGGCATGGCGCTGATCATCGTCCGGGAAGGTTTCGGACGACAACGCCTTAAGCCGTGCCGATAGCGTCGCCAGCTTATCGGCAAAATCCATCGTGTTCGCTGCATCCGCCGGCACCACTTCCAGGTCGCGTTTGTACATCACCTTGATGTACGCCACGCGGCTCGTGATGATGCGCGTCACCGCTTGCTTGGCCATCACCAGAAAATCCGGTTCCTGCGCGTCCCATTGTTGCCGGATCAATTTCTCGCCCGTTTCCGCCACGCGTTCCAAAAGTTTCTTCGCCTGCATCCCGCGTTGATAATCCGACAGGATCTGCTGCGCCTTCTGCATATCTGCCACCATTTGCGGCGGCGGCTGATCCACAGGTTGCCCCTGGGCTTCTGCCGTGTGCGCCGCCAGTGCTTGCGGCGCCACCTGTGCGATCAATGCCTGGCAATTATCCAATGTCGTCTGTGTGCCATCCCAGACCGTGAACACCATCCGATCACGCAAGATCGCTTCCGGGAGCGGGTTTTTGGAATATAAACTGGCCGTCTTGCGATTGACCATCTGCTGGCACATGTCGCCGATATAATCTTCATCGCCCTCGGTCGTGAACCGTTGCCCGTGCCATTGTTTGCCTGCGGCGAATTTCTGTTCCTGGCGGACCCGATCAAACACCGGTTTCCAGAACGCGCGTTCGTTCAGGCACCAATCATTGAGCTCCTTGACCTGTGCTGCGCGACTGCGATCCGCCGGCTCGCCCGCCAGCGGATTCGGCAGCTTGCCCGTCAATAACACTGAGCCCGCGCTTTTCACGCGGTCAACCAGGCCCATGGGTTGTTCAGCCATATTCATATTTAAATCAGTGGTTCAGTGTTCTATGTGGAAACATTCAACATTGAACATTCAACTCTCAACGCCCAAGGCGCGTTGACACGTTTCCTTCGATGTTCAGCGTTGAATGTTGAGTGTTGAATGTTTCTTTATTTCTTCTTACGCCCAACCCTTTCTTTCTTCAGTGCCAGGTTTTGATTGTCCAAATGTGTGCCAGGCAAACGTTCCCGGCTTGGGCAGTTCCTTCTTCGGCGCGCCCTCGGCGGTGATCATCGTATCGAGCGCCATCCCCAACATCGCCAGGGCCGCCACGAAATCGTCGTGCGCGGCGTTCGGGAACGACAACAATTCCTTTTTCGCCTCGCCCCACCAATCGCCGCGCGGAAAACGCACCATGCCCATCGCGATCCGATTGCGGATACTTTGCGCGCGCCGCTGCAAATCCTCGTCCTCGCGGAGGCTATCATCCAACACCGCGTAACATTTGCGCTCCTGCATGCGTTTCAATAAAAACGGTTTGATCGAACCGGAAATGGCATCGCGCGCTGCGAACCAGGCGAACGGTTTGTATTGCAACATCAGATCAATCATCTTCTCCGTCATCACGTCGGTGGCGGCGCGTTCCCACCACGTTTCCGGCATCACCCAGATCGTGCCGGCGGGATCCACGCCAACCACTAAAAGACAATTGCGATCGTTCTCCTGACCCGTGCGATATGCGTGATCTGATGCTCCGTAAAAGCGCAGGAGATAGTCGCCCGTGACCGGATTGCGGGGCAGGTCGGCCCGGCTATATTCCGCCGCATCCAGCCAGTGCTTCTTGAAATATTTACCTTCCGTTGGCGTCGGCTGGCATTGCCCCTGCACCTGAAAATCTTCCCGCACCAGCTCGTTCCGGCTTTTGCGCTGGTTATCCCAAAACTCAAAACTGAAACGTTCCGGCCACAGCGGTTCATCCAATGCCCGGCCCAGCGGATCATTCGCCTCCGCCAAGGCTGGCAACACAATCACTTCCCACTTCGCGCGTTCAACCGGGTCAAAGTGCGGATTATCCGTATCCAACAAACGGCCCTGTGGATCGTCCGCATGCCGGCGCGTGCCGATCAGCAGGATGCCGCCGCTCTCTTCATTCAACCGGCTGTAACAATCCTTGATCAACGTATGATACGCTGCATCGCGCACCGTCTCGCTGCGCGCTTCCTCGTCTGACTTAAAAAAGTCATCAATCAAAATCCAATCCGCGCCGTAGCCGCCGCCCATCGTCCCGCGCCCGACGAACATCCACACGCCACCCGCATTCGTCTGCAAGCGATCCATCGCCTGCGAATCGCCGCGCAACTGGCCGGGCTCATCGGGAAACGCCAAACGATGCGGGGCACTCGTCACCAAATCACGCACCGCCCGCCCATGATCCGACGCCAGCCGGTCCGTGTGCGTGATGACGATGCCGCTCTTTTCCGGAAACTTGCCGAGGCACCACGCCACGAATTTTTTGACCGACAACTCTGTTTTGCCATGGCGATACGGCATCGAGAGCATGATGTTCTTTTTGCCACGCGTTCGGCGAAGTCCGTCAATTTTTCTGCGACAAAAACATGATGTCGGGCGGGCACGTAACCGCTTTTGCGGACATTAAGATAATCGCTGGGTGCCGGCGTCGTCAGCCGCGCGTAATGAATGAGATCATGAGCCGCGAGCTTCCCGTAAAGCAGGCGTTCCTGCAAAAGTTCAGTGGTCACAGACGCCGCGAGCATGATGACGACAAAAAAATTCAAAGGTTTGACAGCTATAAATTGGGAAAACATTCAACATTTAACATTTAACGCCGAACGTCGAAGACTATGCGCGGGTGATTGCTTGAATGTTGAGCGTTGAATGTTAAATGTTGAATGTTCATTTTTAATTGCCCCTGATCTGCGGCAATGCCCCGCGCCGTTGCAACTCCGCTTCGATCTCCTTCGGCCCCCATTCCTCCAGCGGCTTGCTCATATCCACGTTCGTCTCGTTGTTGACCGTGATATTGACGTCCGGCTTGTCGCGGAATAACTGCGGCTTGCGATTTTTCAGCCAGAAAACCATCGCCGCGACTTCCGGTGGATAATGCTTCGTGCAGGGCGTGGCGATGACCTCGCCTTTGAACGTGGAGAAGTGGGTGTCGGGCTTGTCATAACCCGTGGCGCGCTTGAACAGACATTCAGCCACCTTCGCATCCGCCTCATCCTTGCCCGACCGGATGGACGCCAGAAAATCCGGGTGCGATTTTTGCCAACGAGTGAGGGTACGTTCCGTCACGGCGAACGCCGCCGCCAAGTCCTGATCTGTGGCGCCGAGGAGCGCATGACGAAACGCGATGCGTGCGTATTCGGGTTTGTAAGCCGAAGGCCGTCCGGATTTAATTTTATTCGCCACGCTGCGAGCATGACGCAATCGCCAACGCCAATTCAACGCTCCGACCTTGCACCATTTGACACCCGCAGGGGCAAAGGATGAAGGATGAAGGACGAAAACCGATTTTTACCGCTGAAGCGCAGAGTTTGAATCTATTCTATTTAAGAGTTGAGATTATGGTTTTTCTGCTTGCTGAGGTTCCTTATTCTGACTTTTGATTTACTGCCTCTTGCTTGATCACGGTCCGTCCACGGGAATCCTAATACCGAAAAGACCTAAAAATAACACGGCCGCCATCAAAACCACAAAAATAGTAGTGACTGCGAGCGGAAACGTATAATACAACCGCAGCCGGCGAGTGAGCCAGGCGAAGGCAACGCCAACGATTAGCCAAAACAGAAAACCTAAAATCATGCCCACCGGAGTAGAGAGGATCTCGTAAGACTGTCCTGCCGCATCCGACTTCATTAGCCCGCAAGGCAAAACATTCTGCGGATAAAAAAATATTTGATTTCCAATAAAAACCAGCAAGCGATTACCCGGCATTTTCAATCCAGAACTAATCCCATAGCTACTCCAGACACTTGAAATAACGAACCCTGCCTGCCAGCATAGAAGAAATGCAGTGCCGGCTTTCGTCGCTTTCGAAAATTCTGTCGATTCAGTTGGCATGCACGCAGGTTCGAAGTTCTGAGTAAATTACTTTTTCAAAACAAAAGCCAGCCCCGACTTCAATGCAAGCCATTTCCTGAAATGGCTTGTTGTTTACGATCCCTGCAAATGGTGTTGGTACGGTTGATTAAACATTGGTTAGGTCGGTAGAAAATCTGCGTTCATCGGCGCAATCTGCGGTGAAAATCTCTGCCCCTTCCGTTCTTTTTCAATTTACGATTGCAGATTGACGATTTGCTCTCCTCCTCATCGTCGTCCTCGTCCTCGCTCTCGTCTTTCTCCGCCGATGAACGCAGATTTAAATAATCCAGACTGCCTGTCACTTTATTTTCCCTCTTCACCCGCTTCGCGTCCTTCGCGCGACCATGATCTTTTACTTTGTAGGAAACGACGTGAGGAGTTTCTAATTTCACCTTAAACCTTTTAAAAATTAAGTGAATCGAATGAATATATCATGGCGATATAACTTTAATCGGCTCAGGTTTGGCGGTGTATAATCCCATGATTATTTTTGCCTGCGCTTCGGTCAAAACTTTTAACTTTGAATGCTTCAGCACTTCATCCTCTGGCGCTCCCGAGCGCAGCAGTACGATTTGATACACTTCTTTCTTGCCCTCAAAAGCCAGATTATTGGTGGCGGTAAATGTTTGATAAGCATAGGCCATGGTTTCCCAAATGTGTATCTCACTTTCGGGATTTGCGTCTCGCTTAAAATCATCAACCCATTGATTTAAAGAGCTGGGATCGACGTCGCCGAAAATCTTTTGCAGCCGTTCAATCCGTGCCATCTGTTCATCGGTTCATCGGTCAAACTCGCATTACGGATTGGGCCAGCCTTCAATGCGTTTGGGTCAATCCACTGCGCCTTTGAGTCCGTTGAAGGGCTGTCGCTATTGCGGCCGCAACCGGCCATCACGACAATCACAACCGGCAGAATCGAAATGATCAAAAAATGCCGTGCGCGTTTCATAGTGCCAGTCGGTATTGACCCCAATAATGGGTTGAGCCTGTCATCGTAAGGCAACCTCCCACGACTCAAAAGGTGGTTCAACAACTTTGCCGGTAACATACTGGAGGATATATTGTGCCGCTCTCCGTTCCGCATATTTGGCGTTGATAACCAGGCCGGTCTCATCAATTTCCAGAACGTTGACGAATATCGCATAGACCTGTTCCAGTGCGCTCGGTTCTTTAAAAATGCACGAATAATCAATGCCTTCAAGCAGTGGCAGGCCGACGCTCTGATTTGCGATCCAGAACGAAAATGTCCTGATCGCCCCGCTGACTGAATGGCTCAGATGTGGCATAACGCGCGAACTGAATCATCACCGAATATTGATGTCAATCATGAAAGCGAAATGCGGTTGGAGCTTTATCTCTGGAATTTCTCTGGAGCTTGGAAGTTGGCGGCTTGGATGTTTAATCTCTACTTATCACTCATCACCCATCACTCGTAACTGCTTGCCTGCTCACCGCTTGAAAAATTTATAAAATGGATAAAGTCCGCGGGCGATGTCACCAAATTCATGCGGCAAATGTCTGGCCAGCCAGTAGGTCTTCAAGACCCGTTCATCAATCACCACGGCAATATACGGCAGAAGATAAATAAACACGGCCGCCACCAGCCAATGCCACCAGGGCGTAGCGCGCGAACCATCGTCATTTGAATGATCACCCATGGTAGAATACTTTTTAATTTTTTAGGAGACGACGTGAGTCGCTAACTTTACTTTAAATCCGGTACAATCCGGTTAATCCGGTACAAAATAGCTTCAAATTCTTACTTTCCTGGACTTTGGCTCTGGAATCCGGTTTTCGGTTGAAACTTGAGCAGCGCATCATTGAATGTCACCGAGATGCGTTTGTCGTCAAGTTTGGTGATCACAATTCCAGCCTGCTCAATGAGGGTCTTCTCGACCAATTTCATCAAATCGCTTTTCGTGATGGGCGAATCAACATGCAGGGTAATGGGTGACTGCAGTTGCTTGGCCCGGGAATCAATCACCAATTCAAGTCCGCACATTTTTTTGTACATCGCTAAGACGAAGGGTGCCGGTACGCCTTTGAAGTCAATTATACCGTCCGGGACTGCGGCCCGAGCCGGACAAAGCGTCATGAGCAAAGTTGCCAGTAAAAATAATAATGTGTGCTTCATAATATAATCTGCCCCATCCAGTTAATCCTGTAAATTCTGTTAATCCTGTCTAAAATTTTTCCGGCTTGGCCGTTTAATCCGTCTAAATCCGTGTAATTCGTGTCAAAATGCTTTTCCCTGTCCAATCTGTGTTCCATCTGTGTTCCTTCTGTGGCTAAAAAAATTTCGGTTCCCAGGGTCGCCTTGGTCACGGCGCAGCGATGGCCGCCTGCATCCATAACATATCAGGATTGTTGGGTGTGTTGGCGCTTAGTGCCAGCGTCGCCGTTCGCGCATCCACCCAGCGTCGGTGCTCGGCATGGCCGTCACCGAAGGAAAAATTATCGCCGCGCGAATGCCAGTTCGCAGGCAGATCTGTCCATTGACTGCCCGTGGCGCCCAGGAAAAAATATCCGTCATTGATGCTCAACCGGCTTTCGTCCAGAAAAACTAGCGCGAGTGACGGTGCGGGTTTTGTCATCTGGCTGTCCTTATAGATCGAAGGATAACCGAAAATGCTGGCACCGGCCTGACCGTCATATTTTTGGCCATTCATATAACAACCCAACATCGGCTGCATGCTATAACTCCGGACATTGGCCGTCTGGTCCGCCGGGCAATGATAGACGCCCGGATTGGACATCAAAGGAAACAGTAATCCGGCCTTGATCAACGTTGTGTTAGTCGCATCCGTGGCTGTGGCCATATTGCCGTAAACCCAACTGGGATAATTCGTGCCGCCCCACGGGTCATCAACGACCAGTTGCCCGTTGTTTTCCTCCTTGTAAAGACACCATGCCAACGCCATCTGTTTATGATTGCTGAGGCAACGGATTTGGTAGGCTCTTTGCTTGGCGCTGCTCAAGGCGGGCAGCAGCATGGCCGCCAAAATGGCAATGATGGCGATGACCACCAGCAACTCGATCAAAGTGAAGCCGGCCTGGCGAGTTCTTCGCGTAACGATTAAGGAATGATGACGCATAATTAAGCCGCTCACGGCAAATCGCCCTGACGCCCGAAAACTGAGCCATTACCGAACCGCAATGTCAATCGTGAAGGTGAAAGTGAGTTTTTAATTTTGAATTTTAAGTTTTTAGTTGAGCGATCGACTTAACGAGTCTGGCTACTTGTCACTCATCACCTATCACTCGTCACTGCCCAAATCTTGTAGGAGACGATATGAGGAGTCTCAAACTTTCCTTCAACGACACCCGGCAAGAAACGAAGAGACAAAATTACTGAACGGCTCGGTTAAAAATCAATCCGGCACAATCCGGTCAATCCTGTCTAAACTTGCCCGGCATCCGATTAGTGATCTCATTAGCGACGAGCTGATTCGTGCTGGCAAATTGCTCAATCAAAACCAGCATCTTTTTAGTTTGTTCGTCATTGTGCGGCAGATGTGTGTTCAAATAGTAGTAATTCACTATCGGCTTGGAAAGCAATCGAACGATACTGTTACTCTCACCGGCTTGAATCATTTCGATTTCTCGAATGGCTTTGGCTGCTTCGAGTCGCTCGGAATCCGCAAATGGCAGCTGCATTGCTGCGACTAGTTTGGCCACTTTATGGTCGGCCTGGCGTTGGGCAAAAATCCAGCCAGATGCCAACCCCAGCAGCAGGGCGATAAGGAATGTAATTAATATTTTCATTTTAGTTTGAGACTCCTCACGTCGTCACCTACTTGGAATGGATGCTTCGCGTGCGGCAGTTTTCCCTGTCCCATCTGTGTTTCATCTGTGTTCATCCGTGGCTAAAAAATGAGTTGAGAGTTGCTAGTTGAGAGTCGGGTTCGCAATCGTAAATCACCAGTCGTAAATCGCAAATTCAATGCACTGTTAAGACATAGACGATCTTGATCACAACGATGCTCCAGACGACGATGGACGCGGCAATCAATAACCAAAAAATCACCCGCGCAACTTTGTTCAGCGGTTTGGTAACATTAAATCGTGCCTCACATTGATTGCACCTGACCCGACGGGCTTTGCCGGCATTTTGGAAAACGATTGCAATTAGGCCGCTGAATAAAAAAATTGGCAAACTAAATGACCTGCGGGGATCAATCACCTGGGTGAAGTCATCCGCGACCCCGCATTGGGGACAGCTCACTTTGCCGGCGGGAATTTCTGACGCCAGCTTCACCAGCGCCACGAGTGGCTGTTGGTCAATGGCGCAAACCTCCGCATCGTCGGGATACTGTCGGCCACAATAGGAACACGTTTTCATGGTGCGAAGCTGCTTGATGGCTCAAATTCAGCAATCAGCTCCTCCTTTCCGTCTCCGATACATCCGGTACAAACCCCAATAAAATAATAATCCCATCGGTAGCACAAACGCCGGATGCCGGGTCGCGTGATCAATGGCTGCTGCGGCTGACTTTGGAATCAACCACTGACAACTTATCAGTAAAATCACAAACGCCAAAGCCGCGCCAGCAAATATAAAATTCTCGCGACGCGGAATCGGTCTGGTCAGCTCGGAGCGTGACATCATGATTACCGAAACACTCATAAAAAATATCCCGAAGCCATGCCAGTTTGCAATCATCGCGTAACAGCCCAAAGCGATCATCACGGCAGCGACGATAAAACGAAAAGTGAGCCAATTTTTCATAAGTTCACTGATGTCTGACGATTTAGAACTGAATCACTGCCAACCCATGATGTCAACCGCGAAGAATGAGCTGACGGGGATAACGCCGGTTGGCTCTAATTCCCACTTCAGAATTCTCAGCGATAACCGATGGCTGCCTGAAGTTTTTTCAAATCCGGATTGTTGGCGGTCGTTGCCCCGCTGGTCACGGTCAAAGTTCGGCTATCCGCCCATTTCCAATGTTCCACATGACCGTCGGCAAAGGACATATTGCATCCGCGCGAATGCCAGGTGGCCGGAAAATCCCACCAACGATCGCCCGTGATCAAGATTCCGCACATGGTATCATTGATGGATAAGGGACTTTCATCCAGCAAGACGATGGTGGCGGAACTGGAAATTTTCCCCATCTGATTTTCCGAGTACATCGGCGGATAACCGGGGATGCCATTGGCCAGTTGCGCATCCGTTTTTCCGCCGTATTGGTAAAAAGCCAGTTGCGGCTGCATGGCGTAACTACGGACATGCATGGTAAGATCGTCCGGACATTTGAAAACTGCCGGGTTGGGGACATAAGGATACAGCAAGCCGATGCGTATCAGATCCAGGTTGGTCTGTTGATTGGGATCGCTCATATCCCCTCTGACCCAGCAGGTATCGTTGGCCAGTGGTTCCGTATCATCAATCACCAGGCGTCCATTGGCTTCATCCTTGTACACTTGCCAGCCGAGGACCAGTTGCTTGTGATTATTGAGGCAACTGATTTGGCGGGCTTTCTCCTTGGCGCCGCTCAAGGCTGGCAACAACATGGCCGCCAAAATGGCAATGATGGCGATGACCACTAATAATTCGATCAAAGTAAAACCCACCCAACGAGCTTTTCGTCTGATGATCGAGGAATGGTGGCGCATAATTAGCATAAATCGCTCCTGGCAGCCACGAACTGAGCCAGTACCGAACCGCAATGTCAACCGCGAAAGAAAAAGTGAGTTTTTAATTTCGAATTTTAAGTTTTTAATTGAGCGATCGACCTAACGAGTCTGGCTACTTGTCACTCACTGCCTATCACTCGTCACTGCCCAAATCTTGTAGGAGACGACGTGAGGAGTCTCTAATTAAATCTAGGCCAGCGCGAGGGCGAACCATTTTTTAGCCACAGATGAAACGCAGATTTTGAAATTTCATCCAAGAAATCACCTTGGTGCGCTCTGTGACTCTGTGGCAAAATGAATCTCGGTCTTATTAGAGACTCTTCACGTCGTCACCTACTTGGAATGGATGCTTCGCGTGCGGCAGTTTTCCCTGTCCAATCTGTGTTTCATCTGTGTCCATCTGTGGCTAAAAAATGAGTTGAGAGTTGCTAGTTGACCGTTGAGCGTTCGGATTTTCCAATCGTAAATCGCCAGTCGTAAATCGTAAATCCCTCTTGTCACTCGTCACCGTCTTCATACAGCCAATGCCACGGCTCATAAATCACCCCAAACTTGTTCCCGGCGGGATAACTCATCCGAAAACCAAAGTTTTGCGCGTTTCGGGTCAGCCAATCAAACGCCGGCGTATCCGCGAAAGCTTCCGTCAAGGGCGGCGATTCTGGCGTCCCGATATCAATCGCCCGGCCCGTATGATGCTCGCTAAAGCCCGGCAACGCGCTGGCACTGACAATTTCCTCGATGGATAATCCTGCCGCGAGTTTGCGCGCGATGATCTGCTGTTGATAATCAAAACTGCGAAACGCTGACACGACCAATAAAACAATTCCCTCGCGCTCCGCCGCGAGGCGCATGGTTTCCCATTGGCGGGCAGTCGTGCACTCCAACCGCTGTTCACGATCGAACATATCCCGGCCAATGCTCACCAGCTCATCGCATTCGATCTGCAGCGGCCAGCCGGGTCGCGTTGCGAAGGACAGCGGAATGCCCAACTCGCGGAGCGCCTGTAGCGCTCTTTCCTCATATGTCGGTGTGGTGATCTCCATGATGCGTAAACTGTTTAACGACCCAAAGTTGAGTCACAGTGCAAAGAACTGCAAGTGTGAAAGCGCAACTGACGTTGGTCGGGAGTTTTAAATTTTGAATTTTAAGTTTTTAGTTGGGCATCCGATTAAACAGCCAAAACTACTTATCACTCGTCACTGCCTTCACACTTTTGCTTCGCGTCTCCGCGCCTTTGCGTGAGATTTTTTCGCTTTCCAATCTGTGTTTCATCTGTGGCTAAAAACGAGTTGCGAGTTGCAAGTTGAGGGTGGAGAGTTGAGCATCTTTTGCTCATCACCTGTCACTCGTCACCGCCTTCAGATTCCGCAATCGTAAATCGCCATTCGTAAATCGTAAATCTCCTCCATCACGGCGATTTCTTCGGCGCCCAAGCTTTCAGAAAAGCCAGCACCTTGTCCGGGCTATAGCCATGATCCGCTTCCAACGGGCCTGTGCCTTGCGTGGTCAGTAAGGTGTCGTCGGCATCCAAAATCGCCAGGGCGGGCAAACCAAAACGCGTGGGATGTCCATACTTCACGGTCGTAGCCTGATTATGTCCTTGGTTCATATCCACCATCACGCTTACATAATCCCGGCTTAGCTCTTCCGAAACTATCGTGTTCGTCTCAAAAAATGTGTGCAAGGTATGACAAGGAGTGCACCAGTTCGCGCCAAATTGGAGCAACACATGTTTGTTTTCTTTTTTGGCCGTGACGAGTGCCGCCGCAATTTGTGTCGCGCCATCCGCCGACTCGTCATAAATTTTAGGCAGGGGATGGGCTTGGGCATAACGTTTAGCCGCAACATGTGCCGCATCGGTAAAATTCTTCACATCCCAGTCCCAAATCGAAACGGCCGATTTTTCCTCTGCCTCTAGGGTGAAGACTGAATCGTCCGCTTGATCGGGAATTCGTGCGGTGATCAATGTTACCGATCCAGATGAAGTGACCGTCGGCGGTGAAGTCGGCGGATACGAATACGTCGCCCACTCAATCCGGCTGGGAAAGTGATACGCTCCCAGATTCGTATAATTTAAGAGCTGACTAATCGTGTCTGCATGTTGTCCGGGAGCGATCCATTCGATTGTTTTTGGTTGGAAGGAGTCATTGGTGGCATCAAACGTTACTTTCCACTTCGTCGGTTGCTTCCCAAACAGTTGGCCCGGCAGGGAAATTTCCAGTACATCATTCGATCGTTCGCCCGTCGGCAAGACCAGACCTTGGGCGAAATCTGCTGCCGTGATATCTGTGAATCGTAATACCCGGAGCCCGCTCGTATCAGAAGCTGTGTTTAAGAACGCAAAGGGTTCGATCAAGGGATTATTGGGGCTGAGCCCTTCCATTGGGCCGTTCAAGGTGCTTTTGGTCATGGCCCGGGTTTTTTCTTTGTAGGTGGTATACGTTTTGCCGTCAAAGGTCGATTCGGTCAATTCCGCCAGGTTCGTTCCCATTCTGGAAATCAGTTTGCTGGTAGCGCGATATTTTTGGCCGGCCGCAATAAAGGAATATTGAAACGTACGCGAATACTCCGGCTGGTTAACCTTCAAATACTTGAGCAACGTCGGGTCTGTAATCGTCATGGTATCCAGCCATTCAACTTCCACCTTGGAAATCGCTTTCGCATTCTGCAACGACTTTTCAAATCGCGCCTGCAAGTCCTGTTCGCCACGACTGGCCAGCGGCCACGCGGCCAAACATCCCAGCATCAACAACATGAATCGTAATTTCATAAGAATCGAGGCTGATAAGTTTTTAGTTTTTAATTCCTAATTTTTAGTTGATCGACTATGCCCGCAGATTTCACAGATGAGCGCAGATTAAACAATTCAGACTGTTTGTCACTAGTTACGTATCATTCATCATGCCCTCAGGTTTCCTTCGCGTCCTTCGCGCGACAATGCTTTCGTGCACCATCGGGGCAGGGCAGTTTTGCCACAGAGGTACAGAGTGCACAGAAGCCGACGGATTACACTGGAGCGATCTTGGACTGCGGTGGCAGAGCGTAAGCGGCGACACCGCTTTCGCGCGCACTAGTATTAATCGATTTTCGAGAAGCTTTCGTCCGTACGAAAGCGGCGTGGCGCTGCGCTTCCCGCCGCACTCCATGATGCCCACTGGCTTGTCACGGTCTTTAATTCGTGAAAATTCCCGCCATTCGCGTCAAAATGTTTTTCCGTGTTCCATCTGTGGCTAAAAGAGATGTTTCGCCCAAGCTCACTTCTGCTCAATTGCCGGTATCAGAATCTTCGTGATCTCGTTGACGTGATCAAAATAAGGATCGCAAGCCATTGTCGCGTTGGCGTGGCCTGGTATATCCGCAACATCAGGTTCGATTCGTACCCGTGACGATGGCGTCGAAAAAACCGCCAGCCAGCCCGCCAAGCCGGTGGTGAGTAGAAAACCCGTCAAAATGATGCGTGCAGTCTTCATGAAACTAAAATGTTCAACGCTGCCCTCAGATTACGCTTCGCGTCCTTCGCGCGACAATGTTTTCGTGTGCCATCGGGGGCAGGGCAGATTTTGCCACAGAGGCACAGAGATCAGCGGATTCAAACTAACGATCTTGGACTGCGGTGGCAGAGCGTTAGCGGCGACACCGCTTTCGCGCGCACTAGTATTAATCGGTTTTCGAGAAGCTTTCGTCCGTACGAAAGCGGCGTGGCGCTGCGCTTCCCGCCGCAATCCATGATGCCCACTGGCTTGTCACGGTCTTAAATTCGGGAAAATTTGCGCCATTCGCGTCAAAATGTTTTTCCCTGTCCCATCTGTGTTTCATTCGTCCGCCCTACTTAACCTTAGACAGAATCAACAAAATTATCAAAATGATGTAGGGTTAATTCTGATCTGCCTCATTTTGTTAATTCGGTTAATTCTGTCAAAATTTCCCCCGGTCTTACTCTTCAATCCGAATCTTTGGCATCCAACGGTTTGAAAAACCGTTGAGTACGTGGCAGATAATAATCCTTTTTATCCAGCGACATCACGACCGACGTGGCTTTGCCGATGATTTGCTTCCGGTCCACCGTGCCGAAATAGCGTGAATCGAAACTGTTATCACGATTATCGCCCATCATGAAATATTTACCCTCCGGCACCTGGACCGGACCAAACGTTCGTTTGGCCGGCAAGCGGGGTATCGCCATGACCGCATGGGTGTGGCCAGTCAACCGTTCCGTGGCGAAGCGGCTATCTTGCTGTTCAGTCCCGGATAACTGACCGGAAATATCGGTGTTTAAGGAAGCGTAATTCATTGGTTGTCCATTGATGACCAGTTGTTCATCGCGCAACTCAATCGTGTCTCCCGGCAGGCCGATCACCCGTTTGACCAGGCGCGTGCCATCTTGCGGCGAATAAAACACGACAATATCTCCGCGCTGCGGATTCGCCCACTCGGCCAGGTGCCAGGTGGTGAACGGAACTTTCAAATCATACGCGAGTTTATTGATGAAAACGCGATCGCCTTCCAAAATGGTCGGTTTCATGGAACCGGTTGGCACGTCATTCCAATCGGCGAAGGACGAGCGGATGGAAAACAGAACGACCGCCAAAATGAGCAGGGGACGGATTTCTCGTTGCCAATACTGGCGAACCCGTAAACGAAATGCCTGAGTCATCATGCTAGCTTTGACCGGCAACCATCGGGAACGTTCACGGAAATGTGGCGACCACGATTGCGAAGGAAGTTTTGAATGTTGAGTTTTTAATTTTTAGTTGGGCGTCCGGTTCAACGATTCTGGTTGCTTGTCACTTATCACCGACCACTCGTCACTGTCCGTAGATTTTGCCACAGAGTCACAGAGCGCACAGAGACCAGCGGATTTATATTGGCGATCTTGGAGTGCGGTGGCAGAGCGAGCATTAGCGGCGACACCGCTTTCGCGCGCACGAGCATTAATCGATTTTCGAAAAGCTTTCGTCCGTACTAAAGTGGCGTGGCGCTGCGCTTCCCGCCGCAATCCATGATGCCCATTGACTTGTCACTGTCCCAGATAATCATCCTTATCTCCGCCTTAAAGGTTTCAGGTTCAAGGGTTAAGGTTTCGGGTTTGCGCCTTTGCGTCTTTGCGTGAGGTTGTTTTTCTGTATCTGTGTTTCATCCATGGCTAAAAGTCAGTTGAAAATTGAGGGTTGAGAGTCAGATTTCACCATCCTGTAAATTCTGTTAATCCTGTCTAAAAATGCTTTCCGGCTGCGTGTCTTGGTGACATTTCTAGACAAATTAGGGCTCGACGGAGTCTCGGCCCCACCGGATCTGCGAGACTAATCCCCCGAACCTGAAGAATAGGCGGGTGCCTGATAATTTTTGACATAGGCAACGGCGGTGAGGATGGCTTTGTCGGTAGCCGTCCGGGACGGCTGCTCGACCGTCACCACAATGTCGAACGAATCCTCATTCACCGGTAATGGGCCGGCGGTATCCGAGTCTGGTCCCAGAACCCAATCCGTCTCCCAACCCTCACGCGGCGAGCCGAAATTCTGTGGCGGTGGACTCGAGGCGAACTCCTGTGAGAAGATTTCCGTGCCGTCCAATTTTCGAAAGGCTACGGTGATATTGATATTTTGCCACTGGGTATGCTGACCCGATTGGCCAGCGGTTGACCCTTCGTAAGACCCCGACATGGCAAGGGAATAATGGAATTGACCTTTCAGATAACCCGGCAGATTTCTGACGGCGATGACATTCGTATCCGCCCGCCCCAGGCTGGTGGTCGGGAGGATCATGCGAAACATTTTACCATCGTGCGAAGAGATCAACTGGGGGCAGCGCAGGATTTTGACATCCCCCGGTTCGGCCACAACGGAACTGCAGCCAGTGGTGATCAGGTTCAACAGCAATAAATTGCCGGCGAGCAGGAGCGCCACCCGGATGCTTTTCATGGTCGTTTTGTTAATGTCCATAATTGATGTCGCCCTCGACAGCATGATGTGAGTATGCCCGATGCCTGAGACCAGAGCCATACATTATGCAGATGTCTCAAATGGCGGTGACGAGTGACAGGTGATGAGTGATGAGCAAAAGATGCTCAACTCTCCACCCTCAACTTGCAACTCGCAACTCGCAACTCGTTTTTAGCCACAGATGAAACATGGATGGAACACGGAAAAGCATTTTGACGCGAATTACACTAATTTCCGCAAATGTCCTGAACTAAAAATTTAAAACTTAAAATTAAAAATTTGCCTGGCGAGATTCTGACTTCCGTTCCCGGCTCTGATCCGGATAAAGCCCGTGCAAAAATAACAGCAGGCCGATAGCCAGGCATACCAGCGTGAGGGCGACGAACCCAACCACATGCGCCAATCCCACCGAAATACTGCCAGGCGAAACGGGGGCAAAAACCTGAAGCACAGAATTCGCATTTGATGAGCCATCTCCGGCAGTCAGAAATCGCCACGAAAATACCGCGCAGGCCAGGCCAAACCCCAGCCAGCAAATGCCGCAGAATAAAAACAGCGCTCGTTTCATAAGTGCGCGTACCGTCGAATGATTTAGAATTGAGCCATCACCGAATCACCATGTCAACCCTTGGCCGCCAGAGCAGCTTTTGCCTCTGCTTCCTTGCGTCGAATCACATATAGGTTAGCAAAGACACAAACCGGTATCAAAATTTGTCCGATCAACATCACTACCGAGATCCGCTCGCCACGTTGGTGATGGAAAAACTCACTCAGCAAAAAGCTGACGTATAAAACAAAGAGAACATAATTGTTAATCCAGCCATTCCGAAAACGCCGCCAGAAAAACGCATAAACGATTTCGCTAAACGTAAAGGCGGCAATCAGGGCAAACGGCAGGCTGATCAGACAGCGCCACCAGCCGTTATGGATCCAATAGCCGCTGAGGGAAAAAGCCAGCGCGAAGGTCATTATGCCGTAAAGCCAAAAGAGTCCGGTATTCACATGATGCAGCATAAAACGGCCAAACGCCGTCTTCCGGATCTGTCCTGTGATTCCTGTATACATAACGTGTGAAGCTGCCTGTTGTTCCATAATTGAGCCATCACCGAATCGTATTGTCAACCAATTGCCAATGTTTTGCCGCGCCGACGGTCGTGTTTATCAATTGCTGACGATCGGAATCAAATTGGTGCGCGCTTCTGCGATAAATTGTTCAATCACCGACAAAGGAATGCTCTGCTTAAAAAGTGAAATAGTGAATTGGCCGGTAGTGTCGAAAAAGAAAATCTCGGCGATCAGCAGTGAATCGCAACGAAGCTCCAAGCCCATGCCGTCGCGTTGTAAATCGCTGGCACAAACCGTTGAATAATAATGACCTTCAAACTCTGTCTGCATACATAGATAGATGTGTGCACCTTATATTCAATGACTCGCGCCCGAAAATCTCGAAACGATCAAAGCAATGATGATCATCAAGCCCACCACAATGCCGCCGATCAACAGCAGCTTGCGTGATTTCCCTAAAACTCGTTGCGCAAATTCTTCAGCCTTGGATTCCAGCGATGAGTCCCCATCGCCGTCCGGCCGCCGCTTCATATAATCTCGATCCTGGATACCCATAAAAACTATGCAAAAGCATTTTGACACGAATTACACGGATTTCCACGAATTAAAACGAGGGCGGTGATGAAGGCGGTAGCAAATCGTCAATCCGTAATCGTAAATCAAAAATTAATAGGCTTTGAACTTAAAACGATAAATTAAAAATTCAAAACTCCCATTAAATCTACGATCTCTGTGTGCTCGGTGGCTCGGTGACAAAATTGTTTTGCAACGGATGCGGCAGGGATTGAATATGGACAGACGAATGCCGCGCGAATAATGCGAAAGAGGGCGAAGAAAGAAACCGGCAGACGATCAAGGAATAAACGGATTAAATTTATGAATAAGAAACGCAACATACTTTTTATCGTCCTGGGACTGGCGTTCATCATCGGCGTTTTTTGGCTGCCACCCCGGTTCAACTTGTATCGGGCCTGGAAAAAGTATTTAAAAACCGAGGTTGCCTTTAAACAAAAGTTGAATCAGGGCGAATTTATTTCCATTGACGATCAAACCAACTTGGACAAGGCAATCAGCCAGACGGTACAGGACGCATTTGATCTGAATGACCATTTCTTTTCCAAAGTTCAAAAAGAAACCTTGGTGAAAAGAATCCATTTTTTATTCAAGGCATATCACGATGGCACTTACGCCTCATTTAGCCAATTCCGTTATCCCAGCGATATCAATGACCGGCCGGAAGTTTTTGTGCCGGGTTATGTCCAAAACCTGCGGGACGGATATTTTAATCTTTGCGACGTCAACCATATCCCCGTGGCCACCAACGCACCTGAAACGATCGCCCTTTTCAAGCATAATGCCTTGCTCCTTGAGACCAACTATAACCTTTGGCAGGCGGCCGGTGCGCAATGGACGAACCCAATTTTTTGCGCCACTTGCTGGCGGGAGACGGCCCCGAACAAGATTGAAGTTCGCATGAATTACTGGACCAACCGGATTGGATCGGTGAATGAAATGCTTGCGAGCGAAAATCAACTGGGTGCTCAATATGCGCCGGTCAACAAGCTCGTGCAACCGACGCCGGATGATATTTTGAAGAGCCGAAAATCACTGACCAGCGCCTATGTTCATGTGGTGATCAGAACGCAGAACCCGGCGGAAGTGGTGCCGATTTTTGTTCATTTTTATTGGATTGATGAATATTCAGATTGGATCCCTTTTGAATTCGTCAACGGCTATGGCCTGTCCAAATTATATCATTTATTCGATATTTGAACGCTCGTACCGTCCCCGACGAATTTACGATTTACGACTGGCGATTTACGATTGTGGAGCTTCCCTCCTGGCGCCCAACGCCCACAGGCTAGAGTCTGAATTTTTTTAGCCACAGATGGACACAGATGAAACACGGATGGAGCAAAGGAAAAGCATTTTGACGCGAATTACACGGATTTTCACGAATTGAAACGAGGGCGGTGATGAAGGCGGTAGCAAATCGTCGTCCTCGTCCTCGCTCTCGTCTTAACCACCAAGCCGGGAGTTTTGAATTTTAAATTTTGAGTTTTGAGTTCAAGTCATTCGTGTAATTCGTGTAATTCGTGTCAAAATGCTTTTCCCCTCAACGTCTCGACGTCTCAGTGGTTTAATCTTCAATTATTTAGAGACTCACGCCGTCACGTACTTGGAATTAATGCTTCGCGCCTTTGCGTGAGACGATTTCAATTTACGATTTGCGATTTACGATTTGCGATTTACGATTGCGGATTGACGATTGTGGAACTGGAAGGCAGTGACGAGTGATAAGCAATCTGGATAGTTTAATCTGTGTAAATCTGTGTTCATCTGTGGCCAAAAATGAATTCAGGCTCCAGGTCGTGGACTGTGGGCGTTAGGAGGGAGATTTCGCAATCGGCAATCGTAAATCGCCAGTCGTAAATCGCAAATCTCGCCGTGTTTCATCCGTGGTTAAAAACAATTTCAAGTTAGATGCATCCGTTTGAATCTGGCGAGCGTAATACCATTACGTAACCGATATAGTTCGACCAATTGAAACAATATAAAAACACCATGAACACATTGCAATCTGAACTGATGAAGGGAATTCAAGCGAAACGCAGCCGTCGCTCGGCTTTAAGGACACTCGGCTTGGGCGCCTTGGGCGTTGGGGCGATGGGAATGTTGGAATCAACGGCGCGCGCCGCCAGTGGTCCGGGCCAGGATGCGGCCGTTTTGAACTTTGCGCTCAATCTGGAATATCTCGAAGCGCAATATTACATTTATGCAACGACGGGTGGCAGTATTCAGGCGCAAGGCGTGGCGATCAATGGCGCGGGAACCCAGGGGACAGTGACCATCAAACCGAATCCGATGGTGGCTTTTTCCATTCCGGCCGTGCAGCAATATGCCAATGAAATCGCGCAAGACGAATTGAACCACGTTAATTTCCTGCGGGCCGCCTTGATGGCTGCCGGCGTGCAACCGGTGGCGATGCCGTCCATTGATTTGCTCAATAGTTTCAACACCGCAGCGGCGGCGGCGGGTATTGGCCCGAGCTTTGATCCGTTCGTGAATGACACGACTTTTTTAGTCGGCGCCTTTATTTTTGAAGATGTCGGGGTGACCGCGTATCACGGCGGAGCGGCACTCATCACCAATAAGGATTACTTGACCGCCGCGGCTGGGATTTTGGGAGTGGAAGCGTATCACGCAGGAATTGTGCGCACGTTGCTGTACCAGATGGGAGCCACGACGCAAGGCTATGCGGCGCAGATTTCCGCCCTGCGGGCTTCCTTGTCCGGCGCGATGGATGACCAGGGCGTTGTCACCACCACGGGAACGCCGGTGGCCAACCTGGTGCCGACGGATGCCAACAGCGTGGTCTTTACCCGCTCCACCCGCCAGGTATTGAACATCGTTTACGGCGCGGCCAACGCTTCTTCCGGACTGTTCTATCCGAACGGCTTGAATGGAGCGATCCATTGATGGATAACTTCAAAAAATCTTCACCGGCTTTCTTACGGAAGCCTAACTTGATTTTATTTATGATTAAAACGCTTTTGCAGCGAACCGCTGCGGCTGGGGCAATCATCCTGCTCGGTTGCATTTCGGTCACGGCTCAGGACGCGGATCAAGAACTTTACGGCATCACCTTTTTTAACAATCAGTTGATCGCCATTGATCCGGCTACCGGTCAAGGCACCTTGGTGGGCTCGTTGAACGCCACCTTGTCCGGTTACGGCATCGCCGCCCGTTACGGACGGCTTTATACGTTTAATCCCAACAGCGACCAGATCGTGGAGATCAATCCGGCCACCGCAGCGGTCGGCCGCACGATCAACATCGGTGTTACCAACCTGCTGGGCGAGGGCGACCTGGCGTTTCGGGCGGATGGCACGGGCTTTCTGGTATCCGCGTTGCATGCCGATACGAGTGTGGCCAATGACTTCTATACGTTCGATGTCATTGCGGGAACCTCGCACAAGCTGGGCAGCACCACGGTTAGTGTTGACGCCCTGGCCTTTGACGGTGGCAACGTTCTCTATGCGCTGGGACAAGACGATGTGAACCTCTACATCGTTGACCAGACGAACGGAACGATGACAGCCGTCGGCCCCTTGGGCGTGGCCATGAGCAGTCCGTTCGCGGGCATGACCTTCGGGCCGGATGGTAACTTGTACGCCGCCATCAATGACCAGCTCTATCTGGTTGATAAGACGACGGGGGCCGCCAGTGTCGTCAGCACGAACGTGCTGGACTTCGGTTTCAGCAGCGTTTCCGGCCTGGCGTTTCAAGCGCCACAGTCAGCGACGCGGCTGGAAGGAGTTACCTTCTTCGGCAACCAATTATTCTCCATTGATCCGAGGAGCGGGGAAGGAACGTTGATTGGCAGTTTGGGTGGAAACATATCGGCCTATGGCATCGCGGTTCAGACGAACACGCTTTATACCTTCGACCCGAATAATGACCAGGTTTTGTCAGTCAATCCGAATACGGGGTTTGCTGGAGCTGCGGTTAACATCGGCGTCAGCAACCTGCGCGGCGAAGGTGACCTGGCCTTCCGGAGTGATGGGACCGGGTTTCTCGCGTCGGCTTTGACGACCAATGGCACGCCGGCAAACGACTTATATGCCTTTGATGTCGCGACCGGCACTTCAACCCGCGTGGGCACGACCGTTGAAAGCATTGATGCCCTGGCCTTTGATACGAATGACGTGCTTTATGCCCTGGGGCAGGATGATCAGAGCCTCTATACCGTCAATCAAACCAGCGGTGCCATGACCCTGGTCGGTCCCCTGGGAGTTGCGCTGAGCAGTCCGTTTGCCGGCATGACCTTTGGCCCGGACGGAACGCTGTATGCGGCCATCAATGATCAACTCTTCACGATTGACAAAGTTCTCGGCACGGCCATGGCTGTCAGCACGAATGTTTTGGACTTTGGATTTAGCAGCGTGTCGGGCCTGGCCTTCGCGCCGTCACCGGCGCAATTGACGATCACGAAGGAGGCGGCGGGCCTGACCCTTTACTGGTTCGGCTCCGGTTATACGCTGCTCTCTTCCACCAATGTTGCCGGGCCTTACACGACGGCCGGCATTCAAGACAACCCGGGCCGTATTCCCGCGGGCAATCAGCAGATGTTCTTTCGATTGCAACGCTGACTCCGGGCAGTAAACGGCCGTGAGTGCGGATAAGTTCATGTCGCTTGGCCAATCGAAAGATTGGCCAGGCGTTTTAATCAGTAAAATCCATTTTATGGGGCCGCTGCAGTTTTTTATTTTTCAAGCCGGTATGTGATTCCGCTATGCCATTTCTGAATGACCAAACAAACCGGGAGCGCGATGCTGAATTGGTGCGCCAGATTGCCGTGGGTGATCGCGTTGCGTTTGCAGAATTTTACGACCAATATGCGCCGCTACTGTTTTCCATTGCCGCCCGGATCATGGGTAACACCGATGACGCGGAAGATGTCCTGCAGGAATCATTCTTGCAGATCTGGGAGAAAGCCGGCAGCTTCGATCCCAGCCTGGGCAAACTTTCGGTGTGGGCGATTTCATTGGTTCGCAACAAAGCCATTGACCGGATCCGATCTTCGCAGCGCCGGGCCCGGCTGTGGCAGCAGGCCACGGCGGAATTTTTGATTGTGGCCGAAGTGGATAACACCGCCAACGAGGCGATTCATGGGCACGATAAAACGCGGTTGATCCAGTCGGCGATCATTGAACTGCCGGTTGAACAGCGCTGCGCGATTGAGCTGGCGTTTTTTTCCGGTTTATCGCAGAACGAGATTTCCGAAAAACTTCAGGCGCCCCTGGGCACCGTCAAAGCGCGCATCCGCCGCGGTCTTTTGAAATTACACGATCAACTGAAGGGGGTTCTATGATCAACGAACACCTCGAAGAACAGGCCGCATTGTATGTGCTCGGCGCCCTGGCCGGACCGGAATTGATCGAATTTGAAATGGCTTTGCCTGGCAGTCCTGAGTTACAGCAATTGGTCATCAAGTTAAGCCTGCCCGTTGAAGCCCTGGCCGGGGCGGTTCCCCAAACCAGCCTGCCGCCAGGATTGCGCGCAAAAATTCTGGGCCAGATTGAGCCCCGACAAAAAACCGTTTCATTCCCGGATCAAAAATCTTCCTGGCGCGCCTGGTTTTCCTGGTCGCTGGCCGCCGGCTTGGCCGTTCTCTGCTTCATGTCAGCCTGGCAGGGTGGCCGGTTGCAGAAAAAGATCGAAATTCAATCGCGACAAATCAACGAACTAAACCAGACTGCCCGGACGTTGCAATCCGCCCGGGGCGATTTACAAAAACTGGTGCTGGCGCTGCGCGAATCCAACCGGCTGGCGAATGTGCAAATCACCCTGTTAAGTTCGCTTTTGGTGGATTCGCCGAAAGCCATGGCGGTGACGCTCTGGGACAATGAAAAGCAGCACGGCGTTTTTGTGGCGCAAAATATGAAGGAACTGCCGACCGGCAAAGACTATCAACTTTGGGTCCTGGATAACGGCGTCAAGCCGGTGGATGCGGGGATTTTCCACGTTGATAAAACGGGCACTGGCCGGGTTGAGTTTAAGGCCCGGGAATTGGTCAAGATAGCCGGCAAATTCGCGGTGACCGAAGAAAACAAGGGCGGCGCGGCATCGCCAACCTTGAAGAACATGGTGTTGCTCGGAAATTCCCTGTAAGGAAGAATCGAGACGCGAACTGCGCGAGTTAGCACGAATTAGAACGACAAAGAGGCAGGGACGATAATCCGGGGCTGTGGCGAGCCAGTGACCCATAGGAAGTGCGGCAGGAAGCGCAGCGCCACGCCGCTTTCGTGCGGACGAATCATTTTTCGAAATAATATGCGGCTCATGCGTGCGAAAGCGCTGTCGCCGCTCCCGCTCTACCACCGCAGTCCAAGATTGCTTCATCTGCGGGCATAAGCGTTTAACTTAAGCTCAAAATTCAAAACTCCCAATCCTGAACCCTTGAAGCTGAATCTTTAAACCTATCGAGCGGTTCAAGAAATACTGTGGTTGTTTGGGAAGAAAGGATGGGGAGCGGTCCTTTTGGGTTTTGGCGTCGTTTCGGCTCGGTCATAGGGTTTGCAAACCTGCTCCTTCGCCAAAGCCTCGCCTAAACCCATAAATCCTCGCTCCGAACGGCCACAGTGCTCTAGCCCAGCGCTTAATGCCTAAAGCCTTTCCGGCCTATCTCTGTACGCTCTGTGTCTAAGTTGCAAAACCTGAAGACAGTGACGAGTGATCGGTGATGAGTGACAAGCAATTTGGTTGATTTAATCTGCGCAAATCTGTGAAATCTGCGGGTAAAGGCGAGTGCGAGGGTGGGGACGACGACGACGATGATGAGGATGAGGATGGGCGCCACCGCAAATCGTCAATCGGCAATCGTAAATCGCAAATGATGTGTGGTTTGTTACATTTCCCTGACAATGCGGACCGGGCTTGAATTCAGTTCGGATATGGTTAACCATCGCCGCCGTCAAGGGCGAGGGATGATGGCTTGTGGCTGCGTTGTAAGTCAGCGTGGTTTAGGTGTCGAAGTCGTTTGCCTGTGAGTAAATCAGCAACCTGAATCATTAATTATGAAGCAATTCTCGCGCGCCGTTCTTGCCCTGTTTTTTTGCTTGAATTTTCTGAGTGCGCGCGCGGCCACGCTGCTCGTGACCCGCACTGCCGACCATGGCGCCGGCACCTTGCGCGATACCCTCGCGGCCGCCCAGTCGGGCGATACCATCCATTTTTCCCCGGATCTGGCGGGGCAGACGATCTCCTTGACGAACGGCGAACTGGTGGTGAATGGACTGACGGATTTGACGATTGATGCCTCGACTTTGCCTGAGGGCATGACGATCAATGGCTATTCTACTTCACGCATCTTTGATATCACCAACCGCGCCGTGGTGACGCTGAATGGCTTGACGATAGCAAATGGCTATGTCAACAGCTCGGATGCGTACAATAACTATGCTGCCGCTTACGGCGGCGGCATCCGGAATAACAATGACTGCACCTTGACGGTCATCCATTGCGCCATCTACAACAATTATGGTTCGTTTGGCGGCGGCATTTACAATGGCTCCGGCACGCTGGTGGTGACCGCGAGCACGTTGAACTACAACTCGGTCGCGGCGTATGGTGGCGGTATTTATAATGAGTCCGGCACGGTGATCGTGAACAACAGCACGTTGAGCGCTAACGCTCTATTCTACGGGACCGGCGGCGGCATTTATAACAATACGAATGGCACAATCCAATTAAACCAGAGCACGGTGAGCGGCAATGCTGGATACTTCGGAACTGGCGGCGGCGTTTATAACGCGGGTGGCTTAACCTTGTTCGACAGCATTGTGGCGGGAAACTTCTCGATTTCCGGGGATCCGAATATTCATGGCACGTATACGAACCTGGGAGTAAATGTGGTTGATGTGCCAGTGGCGCTGGCTCCCCTGGGCAATTACGGTGGCCCGACCCTGACGATGCCCCCATTGGCCACGGCGACGAATGTCATTGACCAGGGAGACGATGCGGCGATCCAGACGCCTTATAATTTCACGACCGATCAGCGGGGATTACCCCGGTTGGCCGGAGCGCATGTGGATATCGGGGCGGTGGAATGGCAGACCAATGAACCGCGACGGCTCATGGTGACGGTGAATGCCGACAACGGACCGGGCTCCTTGCGGGACACCTTGAGTCAGGCCACGGATAATACCGTCATCTTGTTTGATCTGAGCCTGACCTGGGAGACGATTCTATTGACCAATGGAGAATTGGTGGTGAACGGGCTCACGAATTTGACGATTGACGCTTCGGGACTGGCCAATAATGTGGTGATTGATGGCAACCATACCTCGCGCATCTTTGAATTCACAAACAATTCAATGGTGACGTTGAATGGGCTGACGATCGTGAATGGATCTGTGGCCGGTGCCGGGGGAGGTGCCATGAATAACAGCGGCTGTGCTTTGGCCGTCACTAACTGCTTCATCAATGGTAATTATGCCGAAACTGGTGGCGGCATTGCCAATGATGGCGAATTGGTGGTGAGTGGGAGCGTGCTTAGTAACAATCTCGCCATATATTACGGGGGCGGTATAGAAAATGGTGCTGGCACGGTTGCAGTGAATCAAAGCACGCTGGCGGGCAATCAAACTTTTTACAATGGCAGCTATGGCGGTGGTATTTACAATGATTCAGGAATTGTGACAGTGAATCAGAGCGCGCTGGCTGGCAATGCCGCTTACAGTTGGGGCGGCGGCATTTATAACAACGGCACATTGACGCTCGATCAGGATACCTTGAGCGGCAATGCGGTCCTATTTTATGGGGGGGGTGGTGGTATTTATAATGCCGGATCGCTCGCTGTGAACCAGGATACGTTGAGCGGTAATTTCGCTCTCTACAATAGCACTGGTGGCGGTATTTATAACGACGGCCAGTTGACCTTGTTCAACAGTATCGTGGCTGGAAATACGATGTCGGGGGACGCTGATTCCGGTCAGGCCAATATTTATGGCGCTTACCTGGACCAGGGGACAAATGTAGTGGACCAGCCGGTGGCACTGGCGCCCTTGGGCAATTACGGCGGCCCGACGATGACGATGCCGCCCGAAGCCACGGCTACTAATATCATTGACCAGGGCGATGCTGCGGCAATCAACCCGCCATATAACTTCACGACCGACCAACGGGGATATCCACGGTTAGTCGGTGCCCAGGTGGACATCGGCGCGGTGGAACGGCAAGGCGTGACCGTGACGACGACCACAGACAGCGGCTTTGGTTCGCTGCGGGCGGTGCTGGCCCAGGCAGTCAACGGCGACACCATTGATTTTGCTCCCGATTTGGCGGGGCAGACGATCGGGTTGACGAGCGGAGCGTTGGCGGTGACGGGACTGACGAACCTGACGATTGATGCTTCGGCGTTGCCGGGCGGCGTGGTGATCAATGCTAATTACACGTGGTGTATTTTCGTCACCAGCCAGGGCGTGGTGACACTGAACGGGTTGACAATGCTCAACGGATTTAATTCCAGCGGTGGTGGAATTGTGAATGAAAGTGACTGCACTTTGAACCTCAATCACTGCACTCTCAGAGACAACTATGCTAATAATGGCGGCGGTATTTATAATGGCGGCACGCTGGTGATAAATGAAAGTATCCTATCTGGCAATTACAATGCCTATGGCTATGGTGCGGGTATTTGCAATGCTGGCATCTTGACCGTGAACGCGAGCACATTTTCTGGCAACTATACCTATTCCAGTGGTGGCGGGATTTACAACAGTGGTACCACGACCGTGAACGCGAGCACCTTGTCTGGCAATTTTGCCACTTCCGACAATGGCGGCGGGATTTACAATGATGGGACGTTGACCGTGAATTCAAGCACCTTGTTTGGCAATTTCACCGGTTATGGCAACGGCGGTGGTATCTACAATAATGGTACGCTCTCCATGGCTCAGGCCACGGTGAGCGGCAATTCCGCCCATTTTGGCGGTGGCATTTACACTTCCTATAGCGGGGCGATGACCTTGTTCAACAGCATCGTGTCGGGAAATGCTGTCGTCTATGGTGATACGAATATTTCCAATGGCGGCTCCTATGTGGGGCAGGGAGTTAACGTGGTGGACGAGCCGGTGGACCTGGCGCCCTTGCGCTATTATGGCGGGCCGACCATGACCATGCCGCCTTTGCCTACGGCGGCAAACATCATTGATCAGGGAGACGACGAGGCGACCAATGGGTCTTATGGCTTCACAACCGATCAACGAGGCGTTTCCCGCTTGGCCGGCGCGCACGTGGACATCGGGGCCGTGGAACAGCAAGCTGAGGAGCCTTTGTTGGGTTGGGTGATGACCGATGTGAATGGCGAGACCGGTTCCCTGCGCGATGTACTGGCCCACCATATCAGCAGCGGTGGCATCATCTTGTTTGACCCGGCCTTTGCCGGGCAGCGGATTTATCTGGGGGATAGGGAGTTGTTGGTGGACGGGCTGACGAATCTGGTCATTGATGCCTCGGCATTACCCCGCGGCCTGATGCTGAGTGGCAATAACACCTCGCGTATTTTTGAACTCACAAACCAGGCCACGATGACCTTGAATGGATTAACACTGATCAATGGATATGCGGCTGATGAAGGCGGCGGCATCTGGAACGGCAGTGGCTGTGCGTTGACCATCACCAATTGTACCATCCGCAATAGTTACTCCCAGCGCGGCGCGGCCATTGGCAATGCCGGTGAATTGACCCTGGCCGCGAGCACGTTGACCGGCAATTTGGCCTATGATTTGGGCGGCGGCATTTACAATGATTCCGGCACGGTGACCTTGAACCAGGCCACGCTGAACGCCAACGTCGCAGTCAATTTAGGCGGCGGTATTTATAATAACACCGGCACGCTGATTGTGAACGCCTCCACTCTGAGCGGCAACAGTGTCACTCACGGCAGCGGCGGCGGTATCTACGGCAACGGCTCGTTGACCTTGTTCAACAGTATTGTCGCGGGAAATGCCGCGGCCGTCAGTCCCACCAACCTTTACGGTGATTATACCAGCCGGGGAGCGAATGTGGTGGATCAACCGGTAGCGTTGGCGCCCTTGGGCAATTACGGCGGCCCGACAATGACGATGCCGCCCGAGGCCACGGCCACGAATATCATTGATCAGGGAGATATCGCGGCGCTCTATGCACCCTATAACTTTACGAATGATCAACGGGGATTGCCCCGGGTTGGCGGTACGAATATTGACATTGGGGCCGCGGAACGGCAATCAACCACTGTGACAGTAGGCACGGACGGGAGCCCGGGTTCGCTGCGGAGCATTCTCGGATTGGCGGTCAATGGCGACACCATTGACTTTGATGCCGGCTTGCTCGGGCAGATGTACGGCCAGATTATCCAGTTGACCCAGGGTGAATTGCTGGTGAACGGGTTGACGAACCTGACGATCAACGCCTCGGCATTGCCGGGTGGCGTGGTGATTGATGGCAGCCACGCTTCACGCATTTTTGAGCTCACGAATGGCGCCATGGTGACTTTGAACGGGCTGACAATGACGAACGGATTTGTGACAGGTGCCGGCGGCGGCGGCTTGCTGAACAACTATGGTTGTACTTTGACGGTCACAAACTGCCAGATCAATGGTAACTCCGCCGATTTCGGCGGCGGCATCGGCAACTACAGCGTGCTGGTAGTGAATGGCAGCACCCTTACTGGTAATTCCGCCATTGATTTCGGTGGCGGGATTGACAATGAATTTGGCCGGGTGACAGTGAACCAAAGCACGCTGAGCGGCAATAGTGTCTTCCTCGCTGGCGGCTTCGGCGGCGGTATCTTTAATTTGAGCACGCTGGTGGTGAACCAGAGCACCTTGAATGATAACTATGCTTATGGGTGGGGCGGGGGTATCTATAATAAAGGCCAGTTGACGTTGAATCAGGATACTTTAAGCGGGAACGCGGTGCTATTTAATGGCGGTGGCGGCGGTATTTATAATAATTACTATGGCGACGTGGCCGTGAATGCCTGCACGATCAGCGGCAACTCGGCCGGTTATAATTGCACAGGCGGCGGCATTGATCTGGAGACGGGGACATTAACCTTGTTCAACAGCATCGTGGCCGGGAATGAAGCTGCTTACGGCCTGGCGAATATTGACGGCGTCTACACGAGCCAGGGCGTGAACGTGGTGGATGAGCCGGTGCGGCTGGCGCCCTTGCGGAATTATGGCGGGCCGACCATGACGATGCCGCCCGAAGCCACCGCTGCGAATATCATTGATCAGGGCGATGATGCGGCCGTCAGTACGCCTTATAACTTCACCACCGATCAACGCGGTTTCGCGCGGCCCTCCGGCGCCCATGTGGACATCGGCGCCGCGGAACGGCAACCCGCCATCGTGACGGTGAAAACCGACGGTGGCACGGGTTCCCTGCGGGAACTATTGAGCCAAACGGTCGATGGCGATACCATCACTTTCGTTGCCGGCCTGAATGGGCAGACAATCTTGCTGACGAACGGAGAATTAGCAGTGAGCCGGTTATTGGATTTGACGATCGATGCCTCAGCCTTGCCGTCTGGCGTCGTGATTGATGCCAATCACGCCTCCCGCATCTTCAATATCACCGATAATACCAGGGTGACATTGAATCGGCTGAATTTGATCAATGGCACAGTAGCTCCAAGCGTGCAAAATGGCGGTGCCATCCTCGTTGACAGTGGTAGTGCTTTAACGGTTGAGCATTGTACGATCAGTACTAATTCTGCCTATACCGGCGGCGGGATTGCCAATTATGGCACACTGACGGTGAATGCGAGTACGCTGAACGATAATAGTGCCATCAATGGTTTGGGTGGCGGAATTGGTAATTATGGCGCACTGACGGTGAACCAGAGCCTTTTGATTGGCAATTCCGCCACCGGTAGCGGGGGCGGTGGTATTTATACTGCCTGGGGTCCGACGGTGGTGAACCGATCCACCCTCAGCAGCAACGTCGCCACCAGTGGTTCCGGCGGCGGGATTGTTAATAGTTCGCCCACGCTGCTGCTGAATCAAGACACATTCACTGGTAATTATGCCAGTAATTCCGGCGGTGGCATTGTTAGTGGAAATGGGACATTAATTGTTAATCAATGCACGCTGACGGGCAATTCCGCCAGGGCCGGCGGTGGTATCGAAGATTTTTATGCTCTGACTTTATTCAACAGCATCGTGGCGGGAAATCTCCCCTCTAATGTAGTGACTGCCTTTGATCTTTATACCAACCTGGGCGTGAACCTGGTGGATCAACCGGTGGCTCTGCTGCCCTTGGGATATTACGGCGGTCCGACCCCGACCATGCCGCCGCTCGCCACGGCGACCAATATCATTGATCAAGGCAGCGACACCGCCCTCAATGCTCCGTATAATTTCACCACTGATCAGCGTGGGTACGCGCGTCGCTCCGGCGCCCATGTGGACATCGGCGCCGTGGAATTGCAGCTGGCCAGCCAGCCGCCTGCCTTGGTTGGTTTGCCCCTAGCTGCCGGCGGTGGTGGCAACAGCGGGAATAATGGCGGCGGCTTTCAGCTTGGTTTCACCAATGCCTCGGGCATGGATTTCACCGTGTATGGCAGCACGAATTTGAATGCGCCGTTGAGCCAATGGCAGAATCTGGGTCGCGCCGTGGAAACGCCGGTTGGTTCCGGTCAATACCAGTTCAGTGATCCGCAAACCGCAATCAAACCGCAATCCTTCTACCGCGTCACGTCACCGTGATGGGATTCATAATTTACGATTGCGGATTTATGGTTGGCGATTGCAAAGCTTGAAGTTAGTGATGAGTGACAGGTGATGAGTGATGAGCGGGAAATATTTAGCTCTCCACCCTCAACTGGCAACTCTCAACCAAGTTGAAATCCGGAAAAGCCATGGTCGCGCGAAGAAGACCCTGAAACCTTTAAGCAGCGGACGAAGGCAAATCGTAAATCGCCAGTCGTAAATCGTAAATTTCCAATATCTACCCGTGGCGTAAAATTTGATGCTTTGGTGGTTAAGGCGACGGAAGGGAGGGCAACAACGGTTCGGCGGCGAGAAAATTGGGAATATTGGTCAAAGAGCATCAATCTAATATCTTACCCAATCTGGATTCGTATCATTCAGGTTGCAAATGAGCAGTCTTTCCATTTTCTTAGCACGTAACGTAGCGAATTTTGCTCTGTTCAGAGTTATCAACTTTGTCCAGTAAGTTATATTCATGA
>DASYEY010000227.1:0-34282 GCA_036498725.1 Verrucomicrobiia bacterium
TGGGCCACGCCGGCAACTCTTGCAACAATAGCATCTTATGGTGGCGCAGCAGTAGCAGCTCCAGGCTTAATCGCACTGGCAAATGGACTAACATTATCCACTCTGGGCTTTTCCGAGGGTGGTTTTACAGGTTCGGGTGCCTCCAGCGAAGTCGCCGGTGTTGTCCATCGCGGCGAATACGTTTTCAGCGCGCCGGCCGTCCAGCGGATCGGCCTGGGCAATTTGGAGGCGATGCACAACGGCGGCAATGGCACTACAGGTGGTGGATCTGCCGGCGGTGGTCGTGGCACCAAAGTCGTGACTGTATTTGGACGGGATGATTTAAAGCGTGAAATGGCCAAACCGGATTACGGTGAAATCATCGTCCATCACGTCATGAAAAATAAAACCCGGTTGGGGCTCACGACATGATCACGATCGCCGGCCATACTTTATTTCCGCACACGGCCGACTGGTCCACGTCGCCAACGTGGAAGCGCAAATGGCAGACCGGCATCACGCAGGCATTGAGCGGCGTGGAACAGCGTTCGGCGCTCCGCAATCTGCCGCTGCATACGTTGCAGGTCTCGATGCTGATGTCTTCCCTGGATGAACGCGCCCGGTTTGACGCCCGGCTGGATCAAGCTCTGAAATCCGGCTTGGCGGCCGTTCCTTTGTTTGGCTATGGCACAGAGATCAGCAGTGCGGCCGCGGAGGGCGCCAATACCTTGGAACTGGATGACGCCGTCAATCCATGGCCGTTTGCGGTCTATGATTTCGTCATTCTTTTGGGCGCTGATGATACGGTTTTTGACTGTTGGCAAGTGACGAATGTGGCGGGTAATACGCTGACCTTGGCCGGCAATCTGGCAAATACCTGGCTGGCTGGTGTGATGGTACGCCCGGTCTTATTCGGCAACCTGACGATGCAACCGGCGGCCCAGATCACCGACTGGCACAGCCAGACCGCAATCACGATCGCGCAGCGCGTCGCGGAACGAAACGCGCAACTTGGCAACCTCATTCCTGACGCCGGCGTTGGGGTTGGCCATGACACCGTCGGCGTGGATAACGACATAGCATGAAAACTCTCTCCCTTAAAATTTTAACCATTCTCACCGGCCTATTTCTGGCGGCAACAAAGTTGCAGGCACAATATACGGTGAGTAACGATCTGACTTCGGCATTTGTGCTGACGTATTGGACCAACTCCACCGGGACAAACCTGGTGCTGCAAACGACCAATCTGCTGGTCGGCAGCAATGTGGTCCTGACAGTCTCGACCAACGGCAATGCCGGCATCGGCATTCAGGCGACAAATGCCGCCGCAACCTTGTTCATTCCCTGGGCGAACACGCCGGCGAGTCCGGCCGTAGTGGGTGATGTGCTGGCAACGGGGCTGCAATTGGTGGCGTCCGGCACCGAAAGCGTCCCGCAGATCCAAACGGTCCTTAAAAGCTATTTCGTGACGGGTTACAAACCGAAGCAAAACAATTATTGGGAGCTGATTGACACGATGTTTTGGTACATCAATCAGACATATATTTACTCACAACAGGCCCAGCAGGCAGCGTCGGCCATGACCAATTTAGTCTCGCAATTTTATGTCGCCCGTGGTGTCGTAAATCTGGTTTCGCCATCTGCGCCGGTGATTGAAACGGGAGCGCAAAATATAAACCTTGCGACAGTTTCAAGGGTGATTTCCCAAACATGGGGCAGTGGCTACCAGGTCAACTTCTCCAATGCCTTGACCAGCACAAATTACCAAGTGCTTTTGGCCCCGAAGGAAACCAGTCTATTGGCTGGATGGAGTGCAACGGGGCATCCCGTGGTCTATAACCAAACGACCAACAGTTTCTTTGTAATGGTGCCTCCGTTCTCCTCATTTGGGGCGTTCACCGAAATCGGAATTTTGATTCCGCAATGAATTACCTGGGTCAACCAGTCTTTCTGTTCAAGCCAAACTGGGTGGAATCCGTCCAGCGGTCGGTGACGTTTGAATTGCGACCAGAGGACATTGGATTTGGCGCGGAATTCTACACGCCGACGGCAAATTGGACGGTCAACCAGTGGCAGTTTGATGTGATGCTGCAGACGCCGGCGTTGATCGCAGAATTCAACGCCTTCACAGCGGCCGTGTTGGGACCCTTGAAAGGTTTCTGGTTGCCGATTCCGGCCGCGGCAGCCGAAATCACTGCCGGCACGTCGAACACAGTTTTTCGTGTGGCGACGGAAAATCTGGCAACATTTTGGCAGGATCGGCCGGATCAATACCTGTTCTTTACGTTTGCCGACGGAAGCCAGGCTGCAGCCAAGATTCAGTCCGTCGTTACTGATGGTCCGGAAGAAGTTGTCACTTTGACCACCGCACTGCCGCAGATACCGGACGAAGATACGGCAGTCGTGAAGCTGCAATTTGTACGCCTGTCACAAGACGAAGAACAGGGCACATTTCTGGCTGAAGGAGTCATGCAGCGATCGGTGACGGTCGAGGAACTGCCGAATGAATATGCCGCACCGATTTTAGGGCTGCAGCCAATCTACCTTTTCCATTTCTGGACCGGAGCGCCGGCGCAAGGTGACTGGAAATTCACTTCCTTCGCAGCACCGGTAGTCAGCAAAAATGAGCTGTACCAAAATTTCCCGATCAACTTTTCGGATCTCAGCGACACGGCTGATGGTTCGGCGCAGAACCTGACGATCGATGCGAAGCCGGATCCGGCGAATCCACTGATGTCATTTTTACCGATACCATACAGCGCGGTGATGTTTGTCGAAGTGTTTGCGATCGGTGTTGGCAACCTTGATGCGCAAACATTGCTGTTCAGCGGCCGGGTTGTCAGCGTGGAAGATGGCGGAAGCACCTTGACCGCGACCTGCGAAAATCGTCTGGGTTATCTATCCCGGAAGATCCCGCGTTATCTCAAAGGGCAAAATTGCCAAAACCGGCTTTTTGATCCGGCGACGTGTAAGGCGCTGCGGGCGGTCTTTGAAACGTCGGTGAATATCGTGGCGATCGCGGATGAAAACACTTTTCCGCCGACGGTTGATGTCACGTTTTTACTCGCAGCGTTCGCGGATAAATTCAAAGCGAATGATTATCTGGCGCAGGGACTTTTCGCCGCTGGCGTCGGCGTCAATTACGAGGCCCGGACCATAGTCGCGTCGAGTTGGAACGCTGGCACTGGCAAATTAACCCTGACCTTGAACATGCCGCTATATCTGACGAACGCTGGCGGCAACGCTACGATCACCGCAGGGTGTGATCACACGGCATCCACCTGCAAAGCCAAGTTCAATAATTTTATCAATTTCAACGGTTTTATCGCCATTCCAGCCCGTAATCCCACATTGAAGGCGGTCAATGCAAACCCGGTTTCCCAAGGTGGCAAATGACCAGCTATTTTTCATCTCCAGAACGCTTCAAGCAGCTCGAAGCTGAGGCTAAAAAATGGGTTGGTACACCATTCGTGGCCAAGGCCATGGTGTGTGGCGCCGGCGTGGACTGTGTTCACCTTGTTGCCGGCATTTACATTGCATGTGGGGTGTTTAAAAAATTTATGCCAGGGCAATACGCCTTGGATGAGGGATCGCATCTCAAACAATCGAAAGTGTCAGCCTGGTTCGCCAGCCAACCGAATTTCACAAAGGTCACTGATTTACAGCCGGGCGACGCGGCATTGATGAACCTCGCGTTGGTAGGCCATCACATGGCTTTGATTCTGCCTGGCAATCAGGCCATTCATGCTTTTCCCAACCGGAAAGTCATGGTTGCCGATCTACGGCAGAGTTTTTACCGGAAAGCGATCGTCGAGATCTACCGTCCGACGGGAGGTGTCGCATGAGTTTTTTGACCGGAACCAAGGCATCGCCGGCGCCGGACCAGAAACAACTTGGCCTGAATGATACCTCTGCGGCAACAAACGAGCAGGGCCAACCGCTGCCGTACCTTGCCGGTAAATTTCGTTTTGCCGGGACATTCATCACGGATGCATTCGATCAGAATTCGTCCACGCAAGGCGCTGGCGGAAAAAATTCTGGCAAAGGTGGTGGTGGTTCCGGAACGAATTACTACGCCGGTTTCGGAGTGGCCTTTTGCTTGGGGACAGTGGATGGGTTTCATGATCTGTATTTGAATGGTGATGCGGTTTTCACCCGTACTACGGCGCTACGCCCCAACAGCCTTGCCCAGGTGAACAACATCGCCACGTTCATCTGCACGAATGCGCACGGGCTGACCACGGGTGACCAAGTTGTGATCACCGGCGCCGTGGAAACGGAATTCAACGGGGAATTCACCGTGACGGTGTTGGACGCGGTAACTTTCACTTATGTCATACCCGGCTCCTCGATTGTGGCGGAAACTGCAAGCGGCCAGGTCCAAGGATGGGTGAAATTGGATCCGATTTATCGCGGAGACGAAGATTTCATCGAGATCACCATACCTAATTACGGCATCTTGCGAATTTATTGGGGAACGGAAACGCAGGTTGCCGACGATTATCTGGCGGTTAGCGGAACTCAACATCCGCCAATGCACGGTGTTTGTTATGGAGTATTCACCAGCTTTTTCATCGGCCTGAATCAGACCAATATCCAGAACATTGAAGCGGTGTTGAGCCGGACACCCACGGCGGCTTGGCTGGCGAACCAGGCTGATGCAGATATTGATGACGAAGCCAATCCGGCAGTGGTCTTTTATGATCTTCTGACGAATCCTCGTTGTGGATTGGGATTGACCGACGCCGATTTCAATCTGCCTGGGCTAAAGGCAGCCGCCACGCAGTTTAAAAACGAAGGGTTGGGAATTTCGCCGTTAATTTCCCGGCAAGATACGGCTGCAACGCTGTTGCAGCAGCTCTGCGAAACAGTGGACGCGGTGCCGATCCTCGATGCCAACGGATTATTATTGATGTTGCCGATCCGGAATGCGGCAGACTATTCGATCTTGCCTGTCATCAACGACGATAAGCTGGCCAGCATACCGAAACCCAAGGTGGATGACTGGTCCAACACCCATAACGATACGCAGTTGGTTTTCCCGAACCGGGATGCTGCATTTTTGAATGATTTCGTTGAATGGAAGGACTTTGGTGCCAGCTCTGTGGCTCAAAGTCTGGCGACTCCTCAAACATTGCAGCGTGATTGGATCACCAAGCGAACGATTGCCACCGCATTGGTCCAAGCTGCCGGGCCAGCCGGATCCATACCGGAACGGACCGGCCAAGCGGATGTTGTTTTTACCACTGATCTTTGGGCCGCTTTGGCTCCGGGAAACTTGTTCAAATTGGCGTATTCGCTTCGGCCAACCGGTGGCGGCATTTTCCGGGTAACAAAGCGGACGTTTTCGGATCCGGCACAGCCTAAATTTACGATCGAATACGCCGCTGATCGTAGCTACCTGAATTTGACGCCATGAATAATGCCACCATTGTTGAACTGCCGCCGGCGTTGTGCATTGCCAACCAGGCCAGCTTTGCACTGTTGTTGTCCCGCAACGATGTGACGATGACGGCCGCCAAGTTGTATGTCGGCAAAAATTTAGATTTCTCTGGGGGTGAACCGTCCAGTTATACTTTGCTGCAGACATTGACGGCTTTCGCCTGGCACGGCCAGATGTCCGGCAATTATCCGGACACCACGCTTTATATTGATCAGGAATTGGGCTGCACTGTGGTCCTCGATGGTCCGGATCTGATTCTGCCGGACGTAACCGCCACCGATTCGCTCGAAAACAAATTGTTACTGTTCAACCGCGGGGAAATCCTCTCGATCATCAGTCAGCAGTTGATTGCGCCGAAAACCTACAAGCTATTTTGCGTGCGCGGCCGGTTCGCCACCGAGATCCAATTTCATCAGGCTGGCGATGAAATTTTCATCCTGCAACTGGTTGACTTGGCGCCGTTCACACTCCCTTCCGCTCTCCCAAGTAACCAGTGCACATTTAAGCTGGTGCGCGGCGTAGATAATTTGGAGGACCAGAACGGTGTTGATGTCGTGTTTGCCGGACTGTCCTGGCATCTCCCACCGCCGGCAATGGTTCAATCCAATGGAATCATCAACAACGGTCAATTTTTGGCACCGGATGACACTTTGGACATCGAATGGATCCTGCCAGATTGCGGCAACCTGTTGCCTCGTCAGGATTTTGTAAAACCGGCAACCCGGCTGGACTTTTATCTGGGCGCAACCTTGGCTCATACTGAGATTGTGGCATGGCCGGCCACGTCTGTTTCCATTCCATGGACCACGATCACCGACGGTGATCAGCAAGATTTTCTGTTGGTGGCTACGACGCAGGTGGATACCGGGGATGTCACCGTTGCTGGTCAGGGCTTAAATTCGACGGTTACAGCCGCAGTGCTCACGCCAGACGACATTTTTGACGATGTCTGCGCGATATTTGTCAACGGCACGCTGATTCGGACATCGGCCGGCGGATCAGGCTCAGATCCGGCATCATTTGACCTGGTAGCGCTGGCAACCACTGCCGGAATCCGGTTAAAGATTGGCGATTTGGTCACCATTTTTGCCTTGGACAACTTTGGGGTGGCCTATGTCACGACAACGTGGACGGCCATGGTGACATTCTTTGACGGTGTCAAGCAAACCGTTACCGGAGGACAGGACGAAACCGGCCCATCGGTGATCGGCACCTATTATCCAGACGGACAATTCATAATCGCAAGACCAACCATATGAACTTTCTTCTTTCTCAAATCAACGCAGCCGATCGGGCTGCCGTCAACGAAACCAACGCGCAGAAGCTTGATCGTTCCCTGGCTTTTTGTGAAATCCCGACCATTGACCCGGCAACTGGTGTTGCCAATGTGATCACTGGACCACCCACTGCTGGCTCTCATGTGGTCGGTGAATTGTGGTTGGACCAGAATGTGGCTAAGTACCGGTGTACGGTGACCGGAACGCCTGGGACGTGGATCCAAGTGGCACCGGCGGTCGTGGAAGCCGATCCAGCCGGAATTCCTGATAATTACGTCATCGCCCGGACCGTGGAATACCTGAAAATGTACCGTTGGGATGGGGCGGCTTGGCAGGCGGTTTGATAGAGTTGGGTATGATCTACGAAAAATACACCGATTTGCTTTCCAAAATGATTCTGCGTTGTTGAAAACAAACTGCATTTTGCCCGATAAATTTCAGTTTCTCCGGTTTTTGCATTGTTTTTTCTTTTACCAAAAAGCTTGTCATTTTTACGAAACAGGCTAAAAAGTGGGCATCTCACGAAGGAAAATGGCCCAATCTGAACCAAATAAAGCAACGGCTGTCAATACTACTAGGCCCATTGACTGGCCTGAAACCGTTTTAAAACTTGGTGCTTTGATAATTTCAAAGAATTTGCTTTTGCCGTTCGGCATCATGGCATTTGGTTTGCTTTGTGCTTATCAGATGAATAGCTCGGATTTGAGGGCTGTTCTTGAGAAAATTATCGATCATCGCTGGTTTGCGGTAGGTGGGTGGGTGTGTTTTGTTGGCACAGTTTTATTAAGCATCCGTATTGTCAGGTGGCAAGCAAGCATGTATCGTGAACAACTGACTGAATTAAAACGTGGGCAGATGCCGCCCCCTCAAACTGAATTGCAGTTGACGGCAAGCTCACAACCAAAAAAATGAAGACTGCATTTGAAATCTGTGTATTCCTACTGTTGGTGGGCGTGCCACTTCAACTGTATTATTGGTTTGTCATCCGATATGCCGGACTATTGAAGATCCGGTTTGAATTGGAGAAGCTTCGGCACAAGCTTCAGGTTATTGAAACAAACCGCGATGGCCAGGCCGCGATCGCCATCCTAGTCAAAAAATGCAACCGGACACTATATTGGATGTACGATTTTGATTTCGTTCTGGCAATCATATCCAAAAGCCCGAAAGAGATTGAATTACAAGTGCAACGGGATTCTGAGATCATCGCAGATTCTTCTGTTGAAATCCGCGAAATCAATCGCGAAATCGATAGGCTTGCCGCAACTGCTGCAGTCCTAAATTCGCCTGGAGTTGTAGTGTTATGTTTGATTTTAACACCGATTTTATTGATGGTTGCACTTATTTGCCTGGCAATTGGTAAATTGAAAAATATCCTGACAAATCTTGATCGCAAGCTTTGGGTAAATGTATATGACCTAAAGCCATGTTAATCACAGCTTGAACAGTAAAAACCCGCCATGAATTCGTGGCGGGTTTTTATTTGGCGATCATCCTTGGCGAGTGTCCCTTGTGTACTTGCAGGATTTTTGCACGGCTTCTGCAATGAATAATCTGAACCCTTTTCTAGCCCGATCTTTGCACCCTTTTCATTGTTTACTTCAACCCTTTTTGAAAATTAGTGCCGCTCCCCTTGGACGGGTGATGTTACCGGGTGGAATGGGTTGCGCTGCGAGCCATTATGCCGGCAAGCCGGCACATTGAGGCGTGCGGTGGTCGTTGGACGCGCAACGTTTCATCGCCTGACGCTGCGCTCGGCGATGACTTTGGTCGCAGCGCGACCAAAGTCACCAAGCCGAAAGAACTTTCTCCGGAGCCCATAAGGGTAGGCAGAGCTGACCCGAGGGGAGCGCGGAGCATTGCTCCGCTGGTTGTAGAATGATCGTATGATACGCTCACTTTCCCAGCCACCGCCCTGCTCATAAATGGGCAAAGCGGCAGCTTTGCCCTACCACTATAGCAGCTGGTAAAGAATTAGATCAACGTCCGCACATCCACGGCGTCCATGCCGGCGGAGCGGATGGCTTGCATGCCCAGATCGGTGTCTTCATAACCGCGGCAAAGCTTTGGATCCACGCCGATGCGGCGGGCGGCTTCGAGAAAAATATCCGGCGCCGGTTTTTGGTTCTGCACCATTTCACTGGTGACGACGGCATCAAACATGTGACGAATCTTCAGATGCTCCAGCACGCCAATAATGATCGGCTGCGTGCCGCCCGATGCGACCGCCATTGGAATTTTTCCATAGTTCGCCCGGGCGATGTCCACCACCACGTGGATGGGTTCCACCTGTGCCATCAACGGGAGATACGCATTTTCCTTTTCGTGCGCCACGGCGATATGGTCAATGCTCTTGCCCTGCTCTTTCGCAAGCATCTTCAAGATGTCACGCGAGGGCACGCCGCCGAGCGAATAGAAACGGTCCATGGGAAAATGGAGATCATGCTTTTGCGTGATGATCTGCCACGCGCGCCAGTGCAACGGCATGGTATCGGCCAAAGTACCATCGCAGTCGAAAACTAAACCTTTAATTTGCATAAGAGTGGGAGTCAGGAGTCAGAAGTCAGAAGCCAGAATTTCTGAGGCGTAAGCCTCAAGTAATTTGCTGACCTCTTCCAGTTGTGGTTGCAGTTGAATTGATAAATATCGAGCACGAATTGATGCGCCTTCTGCCAGACAATCAATTGGTCAAAACGCTTTGCCGGTGCAAGACGCTTTGACTCTGGCTCCTGAATTCTGGCTTCTGGATTCATACTTCCAACTTCGCCAGCTTCTCTTCCATTTCATGGGTCATCAGCGGCTCGATCAAACCATCAAGATCACCATCAATCACATTGGACAAGTTGTACAGAGTCACTTCGATGCGATGATCAGTGACGCGGTTTTGCGGAAAATTGTAAGTGCGATTTTTCTCGCTGCGTTCACCGGTGCCGACCTGGTCTTTGCGGAAGGCGGCGTATTTCGCATCTTCCTCGGCGATCTTACGGTCCAACAAACGCGAACGCAGCACATTCATCGCCTGAATTTTGTTCTTTTGCTGTGAACGCTGGTCAGCGCAGCGGACAATCATGCCCGTCGGTTTGTGGATGATCTGAACCGCCGAATCTGTGGTGTTCACACCCTGCCCGCCTTTACCGGATGCCCGGCAGACGTTGATCTCAATCTCGTCCGGCTTGATCTCCACATCCACTTCCTCGGCTTCCGGCATGACCGCCACGGTCGTCGTACTGGTATGAATGCGGCCTTGTGCCTCCGTTGCGGGCACGCGCTGGACGCGATGCACGCCGCTCTCATATTTCAGGCGTTTGAAAACATCCGTGCCGGTTACTTCAAAAATGACTTCCTTGAAACCGCCGAGGTCAGAGGGATTGGAATCGAGCGGCTCCACTTTCCAACCGCGTGTTTCTGCATAGCGACAGTACATGCGATACAGATCGGCCGCAAACAGGGCAGATTCTGAGCCACCGGCCCCGGCGCGAATTTCGATGATTGTATTACGGGAATCGGTCGGCGATGGGGGAACGAGCCCGAAATGAATCTGTTGCCCCAGCTTTTTTTCTTCAACTTCAAGTCGCGCGATCTCTTCCTTCGCCATCACGGCCAATTCCGATTCCGCCGGCTCATTTTTCAGCAATTCACGATTCTCGGCCAACTGCGTGCCAGCCGTAAGAAACTGTTCGCCGGTCACCACCAATTCCTTAAGGCGCGCATATTCGCGAGACAATTCCTGCGCCTTCTGCGGCTGGTCAAAAACTTTGGGATCGCTCAGCAAGGATTCGACCTCGGCAAAACGTTTGCGAAATTTCTCGATGTGCGGCAATAGGTTCATTTTTTTATTTCGCGCCGGACGCAAAGCGGCGCGCCGGAAAAATCTGGCTTTGCGAGCTCGCGCGACAAAAATAAAACCGCCCGCGACTCCGAAATGGCTCGGAAGCGCGGGCGGTAGGAATTGAAAAACTAGGCTTTCTTTTTCTTGCCGGCGGCGGCAGCGGCCTGGGCGGCAGCCGTCTTGGCGGCGCGTTGTTGGAATTTGTCCACGCGACCTGCGGTGTCCACGAACTTCTGCTGGCCGGTGTAAAACGGATGGCACACATTGCAGATGCCGATGATGACGGTGGACTTGGTGGAACGCGTTTTGATGACGTTGCCACAAGCGCAACGGATTTCCGCGTCCGCATATTTCGGATGAATATCAGCTTTCATAAAAAAGGAGACTTAAACTAGCAGAGAATTGCCGGATGACAAGAGCGAATTTTTGGTAACAGTGCCGAATGGGGCCAGACCCGGAAATGTCCGACAGCGGCTCTTCCTCGAAAACTTTCAAAATAATTTCAAAATAAAAACGGCAAAAACGCCCAGTAAGGCTTAAATTTTTCACGCTCAAACATATTGAAGTGATTTTCGCTTTGCTTCGGCGCGGCGAAAAGTCTAATTTAGTCCGGCTTGTCCGATGGTGTAATGGTAACACAGCGCCCTTTGGAGGCGTTATTCATGGTTCGAATCCATGTCGGACAACCACATTTGAAAGAATGGATATCCTTAATTATGATAATCGTTTTCTACGATTTTCAAATTTGGAATAGTCATTCACTTTCCAGCATAGACAGGTAGATCACAACGCACTGCACTGTATATAATGCTTTCGCTCGAAAACCCCGAATGGAATCAATTGCGCCACGCTTATGGAGCAGCGTCCGACATTCCAGATTTGCTACGTCAGCTTGAATCGTTTCCGCCGCACGATGGCATCAAAGCCCCGCCATATTTCATGTTGTGGAGTTCGCTTTGTCATCAAGGCGATGTCTACACTGCTTCTTATGCAGCAGTTCCCCATATTATCCGCGTTTTGTCGACGGCACCAACCCGTGCGCATTGGGACTTTTTCTTATTGCCCGCTTGCATCGAAATTGGACGCGCAAAAGGATGTGGCCCCGAAATACCCGGAGAATTACGTAACGCTTACCATGATGCCTTGCAACGCATACCTCCGTTAGCCGCCGTCGCAGCCGAGGCACACTGGCAGGAGGAATACAATCGGATAGTTGTGGCCGCCATCGCTGTCGCCAAAGGACAGCCTTCACTCGGAGAAGCGATACTTGAACTTGAGCCAGACACTGTGAAAGAATTCATGCGAGCACGATTTGAATAATAGCCCGCAACTTTTGGCATTCCGACAGCCGGCTTCGGTCACGAAGCCGTTTTGCTGAAAATATTATCAATCTCCTGCCCTTCACAGTGAAATTAGTTTGCCAAATACCGCCTTTACAAGGCATTTTAGGACGCGAAAAAATTGAGCGGAGGATAGTTTCAATTTTCGAAAAATGAATAGCAAAACCACAGCCATGAATTCTACCAGTCTACCAGCGCATCTGATTGCGCATATCAATGTCAAATTGGCGCACATCGGGTGCCAGCCGGTGCCATTGAAAGGGGACGCTGAATTCGCTGAGATTGCCGCCGCCATGGCGGGCCAATCGCGCGAAAAAGACCGTTTGTTGGGACATTACCTGTGCCCGGTGGATCAACGTATCCAATCGTTCCTCTATGATTATCTGCAAGATGCGCCGGTGACAAAATTGCCGACCCGCACCTTCACCCTGGATCGTCCGGGTCTGGCCCGCGTGTTGTCGCTGCCGCTGGATCGCGATGCGTTCACCTCCAGCATCCTGAGTTCGTATCGTGTGGCCAACGGCGTGTTGCATAATCCGCGCAGCGACCGGCGCACAACGGCGGGAATTTTCCACGTCACCGAAGGCGGCCTCCCGATTCCCGATGACAAGCTCGGCGTGCCGAAAGCCACGTTCGCAAAAATGCTGGCGCTCGCGCTGAATCCGCCACGCGATTTGATGCAATTGCCGTTCACCGCCACCCAGCCCAAGTCGGCTGAATGCTTTGTTTCGCTGCTGTTGCGTCCGTTGGTGACACCGGAAGTGGCAGGCTTCACGCCAGCCAAGAGCATGGAAGTGCGCTTTTTTGTACCGGGCAACCTGGTCAGCAACCTGGATTTTGTGGAAAGCATTTTCGGCAATGGCGGCGATCCGTTGCTGCCGGAGAATGACGCCGCGCTGGATACGGAACATTGGAGCGGCCACACTGGCTGTGTCATCCTTGCCCCGCACCTCGTCAAAGCTACCAAGAAGGCCGTGGGTCTGCCGCATTGGGACGACGCCACGGAACGTCAGCGGCGCGACGGCATGTGCTGGAAAAAAGAAGACGACCTGTACAACGGCGGCAATGCTTTCAAACTCACCTGCCGCGACCAGTCCGGGGTCATTGTCACGCTCATCGCGGACAACTATTACGGCTATTGCAAAAAAGAAGTGAAGACGCAGATCAGTTATGCGGCGAACCTCTACGGCAATTGCGAAGAAGAGCATGCCGGCGGTGCGCTGGTGTTCCCCTCATTTGATCTCGGTGAAGAATTCAGCGGCGATACGCACGTCCGCCGCATGGGCCACAATTTCAAGGATGTCAGCAAGCGTTATAGTGCGATGATGGACCTCAAGCCGGAAGGCTATGGGGTGGATAAAAAATTCCCGCAGATTCTTTACGTACCGCACGACGCGCATTTCGTGCTGAAAAAGCAGACCGTCTCCTGGGTGAATGGAAAAGGCCAGCCGGTCGCCATCAAACTCTCGCCGGATAAAACGTATATCCGTCCTTCCGGTTATAAAGTTCGCATGGAAAAGCCTGGCGCGAACCGTTCCTGGCGGTTGGTCGGCATCGCCGCCGAAGGCCTGGTATGCCACAAGCCGTGCACTGTCTCGGGTGGCGGCAAATCTGAGATTTCCAAACCGATCTCTGATGCCATTTTGACCGGCCCGGTTTTCGTCGCGAACTTGAAGAAGGATTTCGACAAGGTTGAGCAGCTCATCAACCGCGATTATTCCAACCGTCACCGTGATGCCCATCGCAAGGACAAACGCGCCGTGTTGTCACCTGACCGCTCGCTTGGTTCCGTCATCAAATTGCTGACGACAGACCCGCAAGATTTCACGCCAGCTTACAACCGCTGGGTCAATTCCATCCCGCAATACATCAAGGAGCTCGTCTTCGTGGTGAAACGCTATTACAAACCGGAGTGGGGCGATGATTGGCGCTCACATTTCAGCGTAGACATCATCAATGGCAAGTCCGGCAATGAATTGAAGTGCGATACCCGCGTCCTGGTCACCACGCGCTTGCGCATTGGTTTCGACGACGACGGTGCCTGGCGCACGTTCGGCCTGCGCAAAGATTTTCATCCCGGCGCCAAAGTGCAATTGGAAGACGATATCACAGCTTCCGTGCTCGTGCCGGCTGATCGTGTGGAAAATCTTTCCGGCATGGACAAGGGCGCGACGTTGAAGTTCATCCAGAACTGCGAACAACGCCTGTTCCAACGCCCGGACGATGCGATCCATCGCGGTTATGACAAGTTGACGGAATCCGATTTTGCCCGAAACGACAATTTCTTTTCCAATTACGAGCCGCTGAAATCCACCACCGCGCATGACCTGGTGGAAGATGCGATGCATTTCTCCGAGTTCACCGAACCGATGCGCAACCTCATCCGTGAGGTCGCTGCCGTGAACAAGCCGGATTATTTTGTTTCCACTGCGCATCCGCGCATCGTGGACGGCAAGCCGACCAAGAATCCGCGTTACCTGCAAAAGCGCCCGGACTTGGTGAACCCGATCGAAGCTTACATCGCCGAAGTGGGCGCGCGCTTGCGCCGTCGCGCGCCGGTGGACGCTCCAATCCCCACGCCGGTGGACGCCGTATTACCCGGCCGCCGCAATAATCCGCCGGAAACCGGCATCCGTTCGCTGGCCTGTTACAATCCGATCCATTACATGGAATTGCCGGAATTGTTCATGGAATTCATTTGCAGCATGACCGGCAAATCACCGTCCACAACCGGTGCCGGCTCGGAAGGCGCGCTCACCAAGGGCCCGTTCAATGCCTTGCCGCCCATCATCGATTTGAACAACGCACTGGTGTCCTTCATCCTCACCGGCCACAACGGTTTCGTCACGGCTGCGGGTTATGTCGGGCCGAACGCGCGCATGGATCATGACGTCAGCCTCATCGTGCCGGAAGTATTCTGCCGCATGATGCCGGATGAACGCGTGCCGGAGTTCCTCATCAAGAACCATTACCTGGACAAGCTGAAGGATTTCAAGCACGGCAAGAAAAAGGTGCTCGCCAGCCGTCTGGGGTATCGCATCAATTCGCGTTTCGTCCATTTCTTCTTTGGCCGCGTGTTCAACCATCCGCATGCCGTCTTCACCAACGACATGCTCAAGCCTGAGTTGCAATCCGTGGATGTGTTCGTGGACGGCATGGAAAACATCATCGCCACGCAAAAACGTGTCGCGAAGATGTATTTCGATGACGACAGCATCAAACAAGCCTGCCCGCCGTTACAGGCGTTGCTCCACATCATGTTGCACGACGAATGGGACGGCAAAGGCCTCGATAACGCCGGGTTCCGCAAGATGTTTACGCGCGAATACCTGCTCGCCAGCGACTGGTACGCGGCCCGGCTTAAAGCCAAGCAAAACATTGACCGCCAGCTTTGGCGGCGCCACGTCGAATACCTGGAAAAATTTTTGCACAAACCAAGCCATGCGGACATCGCCGAAAAGCTCGCCATCAGTGAGCGTCTGGCGGCCGCGCAGAAAACCCTGACCCACGTCGGGTCGGCGGCCTATCTGGCTGGCTTGACGGGCACACTTGGCGCCGAGCCGGTGGAAAAATATTTGTAACGCTGGAAGGCAACATGGAGGGCGGTACGAAGATCGAACTGGATCTATTTCCAGTTTGATCCGCGTCCCCTGCCGGTTTCATCCGCGTTTCAATTCAAGGAGAAATAACCATGTCCATCCATGTCGCCCTGCATCACAAGACCCACTACCAGTATGACCGGCTCGTCAATCTTGGTCCGCAGGTGGTGCGCCTGCGGCCCGCGCCGCATGCCCGCACACGGATTCTCTCTTATTCGCTGAAGATCACGCCGGAGAAGCATTTCATCAACTGGATGCAGGATCCGCAGGCGAATTGGTCGGCGCGGCTGGTCTTTGATAAACCGACGCGGGAATTCTGCGTGGAAGTGGATCTGGTCGCCGAAATGGCGGTGTTCAATCCCTTCGACTTTTTCCTCGAACCGCAGGCGGAAAAATTTCCGTTCGCTTACGACCCCGCCCTCGCCCATGAACTCGCACCATTCCAGCGCAAATGCTGGCTCACACCGGCGTTCGCAAAATATCTGGCGGCCATCCGCAAGGATTTGCTGGGCGAAACCCAGCGGCGCACCAAACAGCAACGGCTGGAACTGCCCGAAGACCAGAAACCGCGGACGATTGATTTTCTCGTCGCACTGAACCAGCGGCTTTGGCAGGACATCAAATATACCATCCGCCTTGAACCCGGGGTGCAGACGCCTGAGGAATCGTTGGAGAAATTGAGCGGTTCGTGCCGTGATTCCGCCTGGTTGCTGTGCCAGCTATATCGCCATTGCGGCCTCGCCTCGCGTTTTGTCAGCGGTTATCTGATCCAGTTGAAGGCCGACCAGAAATCACTGGATGGTCCGAGCGGCGCGGAAAAAGATTTCACGGATTTGCACGCCTGGACGGAAGTGTATCTGCCCGGCGGCGGCTGGATCGGCCTTGATCCAACTTCCGGTTTGTTTGCGGGCGAAGGCCATATCCCGCTGGCCTGCACGCCGGAACCTTCGAGCGCAGCGCCGATTTCCGGCGGGGTGGACGAATGCGAAACGGAATTCGCTTTCGACATGACCGTGAAGCGCATTTATGAATCACCGCGCGTCACGCTGCCTTACACCCCGGAGCAGTGGAAAAAAATTGAATCGCTCGGCCACGCGATTGACGTGGATCTGAAAAAGGGCGATGTGCGCCTGACGATGGGCGGCGAACCGACGTTCGTTTCGATTGACGACCCGGATGGGCCGGAATGGAATTTCACGGCGATGTCGCACCGGAAACGCGTCTTGTCCGGCGAACTTATCAAGCGGTTGCGGAAAAAGTTTGCGCCCGGCTCGCTGCTGCACTACGGCCAGGGCAAATGGTATCCCGGCGAACAGCTACCGCGCTACGCGCTCGCCGCGTATTGGCGCAAAGACGGCGTGCCGGTCTGGAAAGATGATTCGCTCATCGCCGACGAGGGGAAAGATTATGGTCACGGTGCCAAGGACGCCAGGGAACTTCTCACGCGCATTGCGCGCCTCACGGGAGCGGATCCCAAAAACCTGCTGCCCGCTTACGAAGATTCATTTTATTACCTGTGGAAGGAACGGCGTTTCCCGGCCAATGTCACGCCGGAAAAATCCAACCTCAAAGACAAGTTGGAACGTGACCGCATCGCCCGCATCTTCCAACGCGGCTTGAACGAAATCGTCGGCTACGCGTTGCCGATCAAGCGCGTGTGGCAGGGCAACGAACCCGGCTGGATGTCCGGTTCGTGGTTTTTGCGCGATGATGATACCCTCTGGTTGATTCCCGGCGATTCCGCGATGGGTCTGCGTCTGCCGCTGGATTCCGTGCTGTGGGTCGCCGAAAAAGAGTTTCCCTGGTCATATCCGCAGGATCCGTCGCAACCGGATTTGCCGGAACTGCCCAAGGAATTTCCGTATCGCGCCCGGCCCGAAACGAGCGGGCAACGCTTTTTGCGGACCGGCGGCGCACCGTTGCCGGCCGGTTACGGCCCCGGCCAACGCGCACAAAAACTTGGCGACACGTCGGAAAAGGAACCGCCGCTGCCCGAGTTGCCAAAAGAATTTGATCCGAACCGCCGCCCGGTTCAGGGCGAAAGCGCGCCATGGATCATCCGCACCGCAATGTGCGTGGAGCCGCGCGACGGACGCCTGCACGTTTTCATGCCGCCGGTTGAGCGCACGGAAGATTATCTCGATCTCATTGCCGGCATCGAAACCGCCGTCACCGAAATGGGCACGCCAGTTGTCATCGAAGGCGAAACGCCGCCGAAAGACCCGCGGCTCAATAAACTGGCCGTCACGCCGGATCCCGGCGTCATCGAAGTCAATCTGCATCCGAGCAAAACGTGGGACGAACTCGTGGAACGCACGACGACCGTTTACGAAGAAGCGCGGCAGACCCGCCTCGGCACGGAAAAATTCATGGTGGACGGACGCCACACCGGCACCGGCGGCGGCAATCACATCATTATCGGCGGCGAAACACCGGCGGATTCACCAGTGCTGCGGCGACCGGATTTATTGCGCTCGCTGATTTCGTATTGGCAAAATCATCCTTCATTGAGCTGGTTGTTCAGTGGCTTATTTGTCGGCCCGACTTCGCAAGCACCGCGCATTGACGAGGCGCGCAATGATTCACTCTACGAACTCGAAGTCGCGTTTAAAGAGCTGGACCGAAATATCAACACGTTCGGCTACACGCCACCATGGCTTTGCGACCGTTTGTTCCGCAACCTGTTGATTGATTCCAGTGGCAACACACATCGGGCGGAATTTTCCATTGATAAACTCTATGCGCCCGAAAGCAGCACCGGCCGCCTTGGCCTCGTGGAAATGCGCGCATTTGAAATGCCACCGCACGCGGAGATGAGCCTCGCGCAACACCTCTTGCTGCGCGGCCTCGTCGCAAAATTCTGGAACGAACCGTACAAAAATGAACTCGTGCGCTGGGGCACCGACATCCACGACCGCTGGATGCTCCCGCATTTTTGTGAAACCGATTTCCGCGAAGTCGTTCGCGATTTGCGCACCGCCGGTTATCCGTTTGAATTCGACTGGTTCGCGCCGCACTTTGAATTCCGTTTCCCGCGCATTGGCGACCTGGCCCAACGCGATTTGCAGATCGAACTCCGCACCGCCCTAGAACCGTGGCATGTCCTCGGCGAAGAACCGGGCGGAGGCGGCACCGTACGCTATGTGGATAGCTCGCTCGAACGTCTGCAGATTAAGGCGAACGGCCTGGCGGGTAACCGCTTCGCCATCACCTGCAACGGTCATCGCGTGCCGTTGCATCCGACCGGCACCAACGGCGAAGGCGTCGCCGGCGTGCGTTATCGGGCGTGGCAACCGCCCGGCTGTCTGCAACCAACTATCGGCGTTCATGCGCCGCTGCGGTTTGATCTCTACGATACCTGGAATCAACGGTCGCTGGGCGGCTGCACGTATCACGTCGCGCATCCTGGCGGTTTAAGCCACGAGAAATTTCCGGTGAACAGTTACGAAGCTGAAGCCCGGCGGCTCGGGCGCTTTTTTCGTCACGGCCACCAACAGGGCAAATTCACACCGCCACCGGAAATCCTGAATGGCGATTTTCCGTTCACGCTGGATTTACGGACGGTGTAGCGACCAAAACAATTTGAATTGAAGAAAGTGGAGAGAAAGAAGTTGAAACGCTCTTTGTTTCTTCCAATTGGTTCGATTTAATTTCCAGTTGTGCCGGGAAATTTTATCCCTTGGAAATCCTGTCTTTCCTTTCCCGCAATTTTTTCAGAAGTTATGGCGCGTACGGTGGCAACAGAATCCATCGTCGGAAGCAAATGTTCCAGTCACAAACCCAATCAGCGCCGCGCCAACCTGACGATCAAACCGCAAGTTTACTTGCCGGGTATGAGAAAGATGCCGCGGCGTTTGATGAATTGCTTGGCGCCGACCGGACGGCGCGTCCGCATTACGCCAAACTGGCCGCCGCTCTCGAAGAATTCGGGCGGACGGAATTGGTGCGGCGTGCAGAAACCAGCGTGCGTTTCGTTCACGAGCAGGGCATCACCTACAACGTCTATGACGACCCCCGCGGCATGGAACGCCCGTGGCAGCTCGACCCGATCCCGCTCGTCATCGCCCAGGACGAATGGCGTTCGCTCGAAACCGGTTTGATCCAGCGCGCAACGTTGCTGAATAAAATTATCGCCGACTGCTACGGCCAGCAGGATTTAATCCGCTCACGCTGGCTTTCACCCGCGTTGGTCTTCGGGCAACCGGATTTTCTGCGTCCCTGCCATGGCGTGCGCGTGCCGGGAGACATGTTTCTGCATTTTTATGCTGCCGACCTGGCGCGTTCGCCCGACGGACGCTGGTGGGTGGTTTCCGACCGCTCGCAGATTCCCACCGGCGCCGGCTATGCGCTGGCAAATCGCCTGGTCACCTCGCGCATCCTGCCGGAATCGTTCCGCGAAAATAACGTGCAGCGCCTCGCCGGCTTTTTCCGCGAAGTCCAGAATACGCTCGCGCAACTGTCACCGCGCAAAGAAAACGCGCGCATCGTCCTGCTTACGCCCGGCCCGCACAACGAAACCTATTTTGAACAGGCTTACCTAGCGCGCTATCTTGGTTACATGCTGGTTGAAGGCCAGGATTTGACCGTACGCGATAACCGGGTTTTCCTGAAAACTCTGAGCGGCCTCGAACCGGTGGACGTGATCTTGCGCCGGGTGGACGATGATTTTTGCGATCCATTGGAATTGCGCAATGACTCGATGCTGGGCGTGCCCGGTTTGCTGGAAGCCGTCCGCAGCGGTCAGGTGGTGATCACGAATGCGCTCGGCAGCGGCCTGGTGCAAAGCCCCGCATTCATGTCGTTTCTGCCGGGTTTATGCCAGCACGTGCTCGGTGAAGAATTAAAATTGCCATCCGTCGCAACCTGGTGGTGCGGCCAGCCATCCGCACGGAAATATGCCTTGGAACATCTCGAACGCCTGCATTTGAAACCGGCGTTTCGCACCCGGGCGATCCCTTTGCCAGCGGAAAAAATCCTCTCACCCGCGGCGCTGGCAGAATTAAAACGGCGCATTGAGTTCGATCCTGATCTGTTCGTGGCGCAGGAGCGCGTCGAGTTTTCCACCGCACCGTCGTGGGATGGACACGGATTGACGCCGCGCCCGGTCGGCTTGCGCGTGTTTCTCGTGGCGGGCAGCGATGGCCGTTATCATGTCATGCCCGGTGGCCTCACCCGCATTGCGCCGGATACGAGTGGAAAATTTATTTCCATGCAGCACGGCAGCAGCAGCAAAGACACCTGGATCGTTTCGAAAACTCCGGCGGAGGAAATCACCCTGCTCTACGGGGCCAGCCAGAACGTTGAATTGCGGCGCACGGGCAACAACCTGCCCTCGCGGCTGGGGGATAACTTTTTCTGGCTTGGCCGTTATTCCGAGCGCGCCGACGCGACCGCGCGCCTGTTGCGCAGCGCCTTGCTGCGGTTCAGCCCGGAAGGTAGCGGCGATGCGTGGCCGCTGCTCGCGCCGCTCCTGCAAACGCTCGAAACCCAGGGACAATTGCCGGACGTTTTGCATGAACCTAAATTGCGTGAAAATGCGGAAGCGTTTGAAGCGGAATTGCTCGCCACGATTTTTGACGCCAGCCATGCCGGCAGCCTGCACCAGATCATTGATCACTTGCAGCGGCTGGCGATGTTTGTGCGCGACCGGACATCCAACGATTTATGGCGGGTCATCAACCAGCTCAATCGGCAGATCACGTCACCGCCGCCCGATGCCGTGCTGTTCACCGGCGACTCCGTGGGGGTACTCAATGAGATCCTGCTCGGCCTTGCCGCGTTTCAAGGTCTTGCGAGAGAAAACATGACGCGGGCACAGGCATGGCGGTTTCTCGACATGGGCCTGCGCCTCGAACGCGCGGTTTATCTTTGCACCCTGCTGGACGCGACCTTGCATTCGCCGGAAGCAGATAATCCGAGTGTGTTGGAAGCCGTACTGGAAGTGGCCGATAGTTCCATCACGTACCGTTCGCGCTACAATCTTTTGCCGACGACGCCTGCAGTGTTTGACCTCGTGCTGCTGGACGACAAGAATCCGCGTTCTGTGCTGTTTCAGATCGAACAGCTTGTTAAACATTTTAGCAAGCTGCCGCAGGAGCGCGAAGACGCGACGGATTCCGGAAAGAACATTTTGCAAAGCCTGCTCACACGCCTGGAAAATACCGACACGCGTGAATTGGCTTCATTGAAAACGGCGCTTCAGGAAAGCCAGCTCGGCGAAACCATCCGGCACACGTTGCGCGAACTGCCGAAAATTTCCGACGCCATCGCCGCGAACTATTTCGCGCACTCAGCGATTTCGCGGACCGGACGGGAGATGGCGTCATGACCTACGCCATCACGCATCGTACGCTTTACGAATATACTGCGCCGGTGACGGTTTCGCATCATGTTGCCCGCCTCGAACCCCAGGCCACGCGCACGCAAACGTGCGAACGTTTTTCCCTCCAGATTTCCCCCGAACCGTCGTTGCGCAAAACCCGCCGCGATTATTTCGGCAACGACCTTTGCTTTTTTGCGATCCAGGAAATTCATAACCAGCTCGAAATCGTCTCCAGCAGCCGCGTGACGATGAACGGGCAAAAAATCATCACCCCGGGAAATTCTTCGGCCTGGAAAACGGTGGCCGAGTTGTTCCGCGATCCGGTTTCGCCAGAGGTGGTCGAACCGTATCAATTTATTTTTGATTCACCGCAAATTCGTGCGTCCATGGACCTGGCAGATTACGCGCTTGAAAGTTTCGGCCCGAATATGCCGCTGCTGGAAGGCGCCAAAGACCTGACCCGCCGCATTTTCACCGATTTTAAATACGACTCGAAAGCGACGACGGTTGCCACGCCCCTGGAAGAAGTCTGGGAAAAACGACGCGGGGTTTGCCAGGATTTTGCCCATCTCGGCCTCGCCTGTTTGCGTTCACTCGGCCTGCCGGCGCGCTATGTCAGTGGCTATCTGCGAACCCGTCCGCCCGCAGGCCAGCCACGCCTTGTGGGCGCCGATGCCAGCCATGCGTGGTTTTCAATTTTCTGCCCCGGCACCGGCTGGGTGGATTTTGACCCCACGAATAATGTTCAAACCGGTGAAGATCATATCACCGTCGCGCTTGGCCGCGATTTTGGCGATGTCAGCCCGGTCGCGGGCATCCTGACCGGCGGCGGGGCGCACGCGGTAAAAGTTTCTGTGGACGTGGCGGCGATTTAAAATTCAGCGGCCCAACGCAACGGCGTAAAGATACCACGCGGCGTGTGGCAACCATTGCTCGCTCCAACGCCAATCTTCATCCTGGCCCGTCACGGCAAAACCCACGTTGTAATCAATGTCATCCAGGTTCGTGCGGCCGGCGGTGATCCCGTTACAGATGCCGCCGGGGGCAGCGGTATATTCGTAAGATTTGAAATACATGTAAAAAATCGAGTTGCGACCGGCGCCTTGCAACATGCAACTGTCGTAGGGATTCAATCCCAGGATCCAATTCAATTGATTCCAGGCATAGGTTTGCAGTTGCCGGCAAAAACCGGGGTCATCGGCAAAATATTTCGTCGCCAGCCGCGCGGCGGTGGCCAGGGAACTTAACCGGGCATTTTCCCCCTGCCACCACAATCCCGTTTCGGTGTCGTGAGGATAGAAAAATGTGGTCCGGCGCTGCCCGTTTTGCGTCTGCACCAGTTGACGGGCGTAGCCAAACGGGTTGGCGACCTCCCTGGTGACGGATAATTCAAACTGCAATGATTTCCTGACCGCCACTAAAACATCAGCCCGGGTCGCGGCGTCAGCGATGTCGGCGTAGCCAAGCAGGCTGATGACCGGGAATCCGGCGTCCACCGCGTGGAAATAGGGCCGGACGCCATCATCCGCGCGCCAATAATTTGTATGCCCGCCGTCCGTGATCAAGCGGGCAAGCATGCGTCTGGCCTTGCGGCCGGCCGCTGCCTGGTAGCGGGTATCTTTGGTGGCCTTGAATAATTCGGTGGCGGCAAGCAGACCGCCATAGTCATCCAAAATATTTTCCTGACCGTCGGGATTGAATGAAAGATTGTTGGTTTCCAGAAAGGCAAAGGCCGCTTCGGCCGTCTGCAAATAAGTGGCCGAAGAAAAATCGCCGCCGGCCGGACAAGTACTGGCCAGCGCCAACGCCGCAATCGCCGCGCCCCCGCCGGAACGATAGCCAACCTCGTAAGGAAATTCACCGGCGATCGTCTTCCGTTCGCCGATGGAATAATCATTTTTCGTGCGCACAGTTTTGATGGCAAAGCCGACGCCTTCCTTGCCAATGACCCGGTCTTCCGGTCGCTTGCCCGGTCCCGGCGCATCCACGGTGCGGTAGAAGGAACCGCCCGGATTTTTCATCCGCACCAGAAAATCTGCACCATACATAGCCTCGTCCAGCAAACGGCGTTCATACTGCCGAAAATCTGGGTCACCCCGCTGCATCAATGATTGATAGGCCTTGAACAATGCCCAGTCGGCAACCGGCGTTGGTTGCATATTGAAATAATCAGAAAAACCGAGACCGCCAAGGTGTTTGCCGTAATCACCGGTGGCGTCATACCAGCCGCCATGCACATCGGCCGTGTTCGTTGCGCCTTCAAATTTCGCGTGTTGATCCGCTTTATCCATCAAGCCCGAACAGCGCTGGCCCTTAAAATAATAGATGACACTGGACAACGTGTTCTTCTCCAGCAAATCGGCGGTGATCGCGAACGGAAACGAACGTACTTCGCCGTGACGGGTTGTGCTGATGAGCACGTAATTTCCTTCCGTGTTGATCGAATCGAAATCAGCCGTCCAAAAAAACCAATCTTTCCACTGGTCCACCGGGCCAACTTTGGCAACAGCACCAGTGAACACGCTTTTGCCTGTCGCCGCCTCGATCACTTTGAAATCCGTCACCTCATCGGACGCATGACCGCGCAGTACGGCGCGCTTCGGTGCCATCGCTTCGTAACCGAGATGGTTGACGAGAATCTTCAACTCATCGGCCAAACTGGTTTGAACCAGCAGCAGCCCGGCAAAAACAGCAAATTTGCACATGGATAATTTCATGACGCGGAATTGTGCGCGCAGCTTACGCGATGGCAGTCGGTTTGCATTCCCCCTCCTAAGAGGGGTAGGGAAGATTTTCTCCAATTGAAGGGCGGCGCCTTAAATCAAGCTGCCAGAACCGATTTCTGCGCTCTGATATCGGGCAGGCCGATCAAGTCACGCAGGCGATATTCCTGCGGGGCAGCGGCAAATTCGCGGCGGAAGGCCACAATGAAATGGCTCGTCGTCTTGAATCCAAGCTGGAAGCTGATTTCTTTGATGGATAGCCGGGCATCGCGCAATAATTCGCGGCCGCGCTCCAGCAACATCCGATTGTAAAAATTGGCCGGCGTGCAGTTGGTCGAGGCGAGGAACAGGCGGGTGAACCGTTCCTTGCTGATGCCAAGAAAACGACACAGATGTTCCAGCCGGAATGTGCCTTTGTCGCAACGGCGCATGAATTCATACGCCCGGACGAAATCACGTTGCGGCAGGCGCGGGATGGCATCCGCCGCGATGACTGCGATCTGGTCGCGCGGCCACGCACGCAAGGTTTCCACCATCAACCGCATGGCCAGAATTTCGAGAATGATTTTGTGACCCGCTTCACGGCGGCTCAATTCCTGGGCGATCTGTTGCGCGCAATCATGCACCACGCGGCTGGCCAGAATGCCGGTGAGTGCCGGCAACGTTTTGTCGCTCACATTGAACGGGACAAAATCTTCGGCCAGCGCGGATAAAATCTGCGGCGCGAACGTGATACAGACCACCTCAGAAACTTGTGCCTGATGCTGCCGGTAACCGGTGGCGTGTTCGACCCCGGCATTGGTGACAAAAGCTTCGCCAGCGTGGGCGATGCAGGTCTCCTCCGCCTCGGTTTTCGTCAACTCACCCGCAAGGCACACCATGATGGTGTATTCGGAATGGGTGTGCGGCTGATAACCGGCCTCCTGCTTGGGGCTGAAGTAATGGATACAAACCTGCCCGTCGGCGCGCGTCCAAAAGGTGCATTCGAGTTTGTTCGCCGGCGATTCGCCGACGACATCCTTCAAATCCAGACGCGTGACCTGCGAGCCGGTGGTGGTTAAAAAATTGATGCTCTCCATGCCCGTTTTATTTCCAGCAATGCATTTTAACCGGGATGAAACATTCTAACAGCAACGTTTCTGAAACGATTGCGTGACATGGCCGAAAAATGGAAGCCGGCACCTTGGCGGAAATTTCCTGGCTTTTTACGCTCGTTTAAAAACTAAACCTGCCAAGTTACAGTTTGGTAAAATCAGTCGTCATAAATTCCCTGACACCCGGTAAATCTGACGGAAAACGAACACCCGCAACCATTGAGTCAACCTTCCCCAGGCGGGTAAAATGTGGCCGATGTTTCACAAGGCGTGAGGCATTTCCTGATTTTTTATACATGAACATCCGAACCAAGACGACCCGAACGCAAAAGCGATTTTTCTCTCCGCCAACGCAACCATCACGACGGGGTTTTACCCTCATCGAATTATTGGTGGTCATCGCGATCATTGCCATTTTGGCGGCAATGCTCCTGCCCGCCTTGTCCAAGGCGAAAGACCGCGCCAAGCGCATCGTTGACGTCAGCAATTTGAAGCAGACGGGGATGGGCAGTCTGATGTATGCCTCGGATTTCCAAGGCCATCTCGTTGCGCCAACCTGGCATGGCACGGCGATCAATGCAGCCCCGGGTGGCGGACGCGATGGCACGGATGATGATATGAGCTGGCTGCAAATCAATGGTTATGTTCCAGCGGTTGGCACCCAGGATCATCCCGGAGTCTTTGATTGTCCGGCCACCCAAAATTACATTCGCACCACCCCGGCCTTTAAACCCAAAGATGCAATTTATACGGGAAGCGATATTCCGTCATATCTCAAAAATGTTACCATTTGGGCGGATTTATTGAAGAATGCGCCCGCAAATATTGCCGTCAACAGTAGTTGCATCGTCTATGGCACGAGTTATGAAGTTTGGGGGGTGGTACAAGGCTGGACCAAGTCGGAACAATTTTTGAACGGCTACACTCTTAAAAGTTACAAGGGTCACATCGGCATCAAACCCGGTCCATCCAACGTTAATTTGTTTGTTGATGGCGATGATCCGGGCAGCCCACCCGGCAGTGGTGGCACCAACCCTTACAATGTCACGGGAAATTGGCCTGATGCCGGTGACAATCACGGAACGGCTGGACAATGCCAAGTATTTTGTGATGGCCATGCCCAGTGGGTCAAACGCGACGATCTCGATGCCGTTCAGAATCTTAGCGCTGATGGCGATAGTATTCACGTGCTGGTAAACGGCACTTGGACAACGGAACCCATTCCGTGATTGTTGGCGTTGTTTTGAATAATTCCCCAGCCCTCTCGCCCAGAGAGGGTTTTTTATTTAAGCAGACATGCGTCGCCTTGGCTTTGTAGCAGCGGACGTGAGTCCGCTCCATTCAATTTGAAACCATCTTCAGGCTTAAGTTTTGGGAACGGTTTAAGAAATCTCTGCAAAAGGCTGTAGCAGCGGTTGTGACCGCCGAAAAATCGCGGGTTTCGAGGGAAAACCCAGTGGTCATTGACCGCTGCTACAAACAAATATGACTTTTACAGAGATTTCTTTAAAGCTCTTTCCGTTTGGTGGCTTTGGTCGCGCTGCGACCAAAGTCGTCGCCGAGCGCAGCGTCAGGCGACGAACCATTGCCCATCCAACGGCCATAGACCGCCATAAAGTGCCGGTGCTGCCGGCATAATGGGTCGCGGCGCAACCGTTCCATTTGAGAACGACCCGACAACGTTACGTCCTCAAGTGCTTATCCTTCATATTATCTTTCATACGTCGGTTCAAATCGAGAAAACGCTATCACATCTCAATAAAAAATATTGCCCGGTGCGATTACAACGGTGATGGAATGAATACATCCGTGCGAAGCAATGCTTTGCGCACGGGCTCTGATGACTGCGGCGAGCACAGTGGAGCGCGGAGCATTTTCTGTAGCCGCTCTCAGGCTGAGCATATAGGTGACGAGTCTCCAACTAAAAATCCAAGCCAATCCGAGGCCGAGCACGACGATGAGCACGAGGAGGATGGCATCAGGTGCCTTCGTGTCCCCATCAACGATAATCGGCGACAATTTTATTTAACATGCTCTAAAGCGTGGATCTCCCCGGCGCAATGTAAAAAACCGGCGCAAGCCAAAGCTTGCGCCGGTTTCGTATGCGAATTTTCTCTTAGTGGGACACGCGATAGAACGCACCGGCCGAAAGCGGCGTCGCGTCATTGAAGGTCGCCGTACCATCCTGGTCGACTGTCGCCGTGCCGACATTCGTCCAAGTGCCATTCAGCGAATCTGTGCGCCACACGGTGTAGGTAATGCCAACCGTGCCGCCGAATTTGACCTGCACTTGCGCGGATGAAACCACCAGCGGCAACAGCGTCGGACGGGCGGCAAAACCCGGGGTCAGTGTGTAATAGACCACGAGTTGCGGGTGAGAACTGATATTTGGATCTTTGGAGGAATTGATACCCCAACCGTCAGCGCCCCATAATCCAGTGGAACTGATATACCAAGGCACCACGCCCCAACCATAGTTTGGTGCGCCGTTGGCCCAGTTTTGCACATCCGCCGTGACTTCGAACGAATGGTAGCCTCCAGGAACATAATTATTGGCTGCCAACGTATAAGTGCCGGCGGTGGCGGTCGGAGTGATCGCGGCTTGCACACCGTTATTCAAAATGCCCTGACCGTTGGCATTCCATGAATTCCAAGTGAGATTGGTTTCAACCCAAGGCTGATACAGGGCAAAGAACTGGCCGCCGTTGCCGTTGCAATCCGTGCTGCTCAAACAGGCCAGGTTGAGCATGGCTGATTCAATATGCGCTCCCGGCGGAATCTGATTGGGTCCAGTGCCAATGATGTCATCAAACCGGAATAAGGCTTCGGTGAGGTCAGATTGACCCGGGTCAGCACCATCGCTCCAGATAACCGCCAGCGTATTGTTGGTGTTATTTGGCGACGACTGGGTGATATCCGTATCATGCCCGCTGGTGTAACCATTCGTTCCGGTTTGGAAGCTCGTGCCGGCAACTTCCGGCGGCAACCAATAAACGCGCAGGTGGGGGCGTAGACTTGGCGTCGCGGATTGACTTGGGGTGAAGCCAGTGGCAGTGGTCAGGTCACCATATCCCCATGGCGCGGAAGCGTCCAAAACCCAGCCGTAATTATTTGTTCCGTTGACCCAGGCTTGAATGTCCGGCGTGACCCCGACATTGGCAAGGCCGAGTTTGATGCCCGCCGTGCTGGCAACCGGATTCCCGTCACCGTTGGTGGTGGTGATGAAATTGCCCATTTGAGAATAATAATTGATTTCTCCATCATTGTATCCCACATCAACCACATCGACGCCGCCATCGAATGAACTCCAGGTCGCCATGTCATCCCATTCAGTCAACATGCGGTGAAACGCCCAGCCTTGGCCAATTTTCTGAACATTAACGGTCAAATCTGCGGAGACAATTGTGGAACCCGGTGGAATTTGTCCGGCGTTGGTGCCCACCAAGTCAAAGAAGCCTAATAATACCTGGTGAAGGCTGGCCGAATCCGAGGTGCCCCCTTGAACCAATAATCCGTTCAAGGTCGTGGAACCGGACGGTGCCGGGGTATTGGCGGCGTTATTCGCGATTTCGTTGTTTGTCTGGCTGTTATATGTCCCGTAGCCCCAGTCCACGCCATCCTGATACTGAGTGATGCGCAATTGGCCAACGCGGACACTCTTATTCACAATACTCCCGCCGTTGTTCAATGAAAGCTGCACGGTACGAATGGCAAAATCATTGGTCGCGGCGGTGCTGAAGGTGACGGCTTGGAGCAAGGCGGCCACGGCATCAGCCGTCACGCCATTATTGACCGTGATGGTCAGTGTGGAACCAGTTCCACCGCTAAAGGTTGCGACTGGATTATTGGAATAGCTCACAGTATTGCCGACAACCGTAATGCCGAAACCAGTCGGATCATTACGGACACCAAGAACGTCCAACGGGTCGGCATTGGTTGTGATTGTAAAGTCCAGGGTCGCATCGCTGAAATCAAGCGAGGCACTGGCGGTGGCTTGACCGTCAATCCCCACAGGCGGCATTCCAAGGCCATAAACCGCCGTACCCGAAGGCAAACCAATCGGCTTGGCCGTGGTCGCAGTGATATCAGGAATGGTCAAGGTGGCGTAGCCAAAATTACTGGAAGAAACGGCGGCAGTGAGGGTAAAATTTGCGTTGCCGCTGTTAGCTGGATTGGCAACACCAGTCAACGTGACGGTCTGCGGCACATTCCAGTTCGCCGGGGTGAACGTCAAGGTCGCCGGCGAAACCGTGCCGGCCGTCGTATCGCTCGAGGTGTAGGTGATGGTCACATTGCTGACCGGCGGGGCCGAGAGTGCCACCGTGAAGCTGGTCGAACTGCCTTCCTGTACGGAAATCGAAGCGCCACAACTGACATTTACGCCAGCGACATTATTTTCCAAATTCATCACGCTCACGCTGCCAGCATTGTAACCGCTGTAATTGCCATCGCTGCTGACGGCCGGAGCCGCCGTGATTTGATACGGGATATTTCCGTCAACGATGCCGTCATCCACCCCCGTCACGGCGACAACTTGTTGGGTAGTCCAGTTATCCGCTGTGAAAGTCACGGACGCAGGTGAGATGGTGCCGCCATGAATCGTATCGCTGGAGGTGAAGCTGACCGTTACGTCACTGGTTGGCGGTTGGTTGATAATGGCTTGGAAGGTTGCCGTGTTGCCCGGGGCCGTGGTCAAACCGGTGCTTGGAACCAGGAAAATTCCGGGTGCGTTGGTGGGAATATTGACAATCGCAACGCTGGACGGCGTCAAACCGCTATAATTCGTGTCGGTGCTGGCCGCTGGCGAGAAGTCGATCGTGTAATTTTCCACGCCTGAAATCGAATTATTCAAGCCCGTGACCGTAACCGTCTGCGGCACATTATAGTTCGTGGATTGGAAAATCAATGAAGTGGCTGAAAGTGCAGCCACACTCGAATCGCTGGATTGAAATGACAGAGCAACCGGCGCCGATGGCACTGATGCCAAGCTCACAGAGAACGTCGCCGTGCCACCACCCTGGGTCGTCAGCAAACCGTTCGTCGGGGTCACATTAATAGCCGATGATGGCGCAGGAATATAGACGAAACTGACCACGGTGTCGCTGAGATTGCCCGCCGGATTATTTGGATTCACTGCGGTAAAATTCTGCAAAGTGGGGGCCTTGCCGTTGCCGGTATCCATCGTCGTAATATCCCAACCGTTGCCATTTACCTTGTAACTGACAATGTTGTCACCGTTGTTAGCCCCGTCTTCACTGCCGGAAATAATCAACACACCCTGAGTCGGCGATGCGCCCGGAATGGTCAGATGATAGGTTCCGGTGCCAGTTTTGGTGGCCGTGTAAGGCGCGTTTTGCAATTCGTTGACTGCGCTGACCCCGGTCGCCGGATTCAAGCTGGCGGCAAACATACCGGCAATCACACCGTTCGTGTTATCCAGAGGAACGGCCACCCATGAAATATAATCCTGTTCCGCGCCGCCGGATTGGTCATCGCGGCAGGTTATTGTCCAGGTGCCGTTAGTCCAATTGACTTTCGAGACGGCGTAGTTTTCTTCATTTTTACCACCGCAACAAATCATTACCGCATTCGAACGCGCATCCAGGCCGACACTGGCCAGGTTAATGATGGCATTACCGCCTACTTCCTGCTGAACATTCGCACCGATCGGGCCGAAGGTGAGATTGGTATTACCGATGAACCGGTCATTCACGCCCCCATTGGTACCGCCGGAATTGGACAGCCAGCCGCCGTAATATTTTGTGTAGGGAAACCAGGCCGCCGAAAAATCAAAATTATATTCGGTGTAGGAATAAGCCGACGAATTAGTGCCATCGACAACCGTGGTTGTCGTCGTATTGCCAAAAACTGGAACCCACCAGATTCCCGATGAACCCGGGTTGCCAGAAGCATTGCTGTCAACCGCCGATGTACCATAGCGTGTTCCCGCGTAATTGCCCGTTTCGTTGTTGTTCCGCCCGTTGTCTGAAATGGAACTGACCAGGATGCCGTTAGTCACATTGTTCGCAGCAATTGGCCCGATCTGCACGCCGTAATCGGCACGGCTGGTGCCTGCCACCGTCACACGAAAATCATTGATGGCGAGCGTCGGCACCAGCGTCACGGACGTCGCATTATTACCTATGTCATTTTGAATCACCTGCACGTTTGCCGCCGCAATATCATGCGTGACCGGCGCCGCCTGTGCCGACAGCCAGCCCACACATGCGGCACTGACCAGAGTTGAAAATAAGTTTTTGAAGGGCGAGGGGCCGGAACGCGCGGTTCGCCGGGATTGACTGGAATAAATCGTTGATTTCATTCGTGGGTGTGTGGTTGTTTTGTGTTTCAACTATTAAAATTGAACTCCAACTTTAGCTGACTATGACTTTCAGCAACAAGGGGACGGGATGTCCGCTTCCCGCCTTCCTGCCCATGACCGGAAGAATTTTTGAAGATTGATTTAACGGAAACGTAACGTGCCGCGACACCTGACGAGGATCACCCCGGAAAAATGAAAAAACGGCGGTCAAAGACCGCCGTCATGGCAAGATTTGAAACGAGGCCGTATCGCCCGGCGCGATATTTAATCAATCATCGTCATCGTCCTTGGAATCAGCACGAGCCAGCACAAATCCGGCGTGGACCGGGGCGGGCATCGGATGATCACGGCCTTTCACCGAACGCCAGATCACTTCATTGAATTTGATGTCGTCGTTGGCGTCTTCTTTGGCGAAAGTAAATTTCTCCTTCGCCCCCCACGCCAGCACCGTATTGGTTGCGTTCAGGTCCGCATTGGGCGGCAGCGCCGTATAGGGTGCGAAATCCGGCTGCGCTTGAAAGGAATTGAACATCGGCGCGGCGGCGGCATCGAATTGCGTCATCGGTTGCAGGCCAAGGATCAATTCCATCGTGCGCAACATGCTCGTCGTGGAATATAGCGTGGAATCCACCGCCGCGCGTTTCGTATAGGGGCTGATGACCAACGCCTCAGTGCGGTGCGCGTCTACGTGATCGGAACCATTTTGCGCATCGTCTTCAATGATAAAGACTGCCGTGTTCGTCCAAAAAATGGAATGGGTCACAGCTTCGACCACCCGGCCCACCGATGCATCATTATCCGCAACGTAAGCCGTCGGCGTGCGTTGACCGGGCGTCACGCCGTGCGTGTGGTCATTGCCCAGACGAACAATCTGCAACTGCGGCATCTCGCCCTCTTTTTCAAAACGATGCAGTTCACTGATGAAGCGTTCGGCGCGTTTGGTGTCGGGATAATCCAGACCAAAGCCGTGGTACCAAGGGTCGTAATGACCAACGAGCGATTTGTTTTTGGTCACTGCCGGCTCGGTATCAGTCGGATTCGCCCCCACAAATTCACCGTAACTGCGAAAACTCACGCCTGCTTCTGCGGCCCGATTCCATAAATAACCACTCTTGGGCGTGGCCAGGGCAAAGACACCTTCTGCCGGATACGGAAACTTGGTTTTCTTATGGCCATAGTTGATTGGCCAGGTTTTCTCCACGAAATCAGAAGCAATCGCGCCCATGGACCATTCGTGGCCGGAGGCACTGACTTCAGCATCTGCATAAAAATTGTCCAGCAGTACGAATTGCTTCACGAGACGATGCAAATTGGGTGTGACCGACTCGGGAAACAGACACAAATTTGCATCGCCATTACCCTCGGCGATGTCGCCAAAGACCTGATCGTAGGTACGATTTTCCTTGATGATGTAGATGCAATGTTTAATCGGGCTGCCGTCACCAACCTTGCCGGGAACCGGATTATTCGCCGGGCGGACCGCCGCCACGGCAGCATCTGGACGCAAGGGGGTACATTTCAAAACCGTGGTCGTCCATGCCGACAGTTGCGCCGCAAGATTTTTTCCCGAGGGTAAATCCACCACGCTCAAGGTGCCGTCATACATGCTGCCGGTGTATTGCTTATCACCGCCCTCCTTCTTCGTGCGACCAGTCACGGGCTCCGGGCCATTGGGATTGGCCATGGCTATGTTGCCTTTGCCATTGGCAATCAAAAGCCGTTTGCCATCCAGCGTCACCCGCACGCTCGTGGGATACCACCCGGTCGGAATAAAACCCAGGCTGCGACTATGGCCGGAGTCAGAAACATCAAACACGGCGACTGCATTGATGTTCGCGTTGGCGACAAACAATGTCTTCTCATCGGGCGACAAGGCCACGCTGTTGGGCGTCGCGCCGGGCGGTGAATCTGGAAAGAGGGTTGCCCACAATGTTTCCAAAGCCCGGCCGGAGGCCGTATCCAGCACGGACACGGTATTTTCATTGGCATTGGCGACGAATAATTTTTTACCGTCCTTGCTCAAAACCATTTCACAGGGATGTTGCCCCACCGGCCAACGCGCAATCACGGCATTGGTTTTCGTGTCCAGCACCATGACCGAGGCCGCGCCCCATAAACTCACGTAAAGGCGATTATGTTTGGCGTCCAAGACGCAGGCGTAAGGAAATAGGCCATTCACATCGGTGGCATTGGCGAGTTCAATCGCCCGCGCGCGTTTTAAAGCCGCCGCCGTATCAAAGTCCTCTTTGGCACTGGATTCAACCGACTGCCTGGGGGCGGCCTCGCTCGTGAGCGCAATCTCGGTCACGGATTTATCCGCCAGGGTCACCCGGGAAATCCGGCTGCTCCACAAG
>DASYEY010000228.1:0-21796 GCA_036498725.1 Verrucomicrobiia bacterium
GGCGTGCGCAATTACATCCGCAAGATCTACGAAAAGCTGCACGTCCATTCGCGGACTGAAGCGCTGAATAAATATCTGAACCGTTGATGGCGGAGATTGACAAGGGCGCGGTTGGGTGGGAAATTGCCCACATGACTACTTTAGTCAAAGCTGATTCGAAAGGGCGGGTGCCGATCCGCGGTACCAAAAAGTTGGCGCAGTATCTTGTCATCGCCAGCGGCAAAGGCTGGTGGGTGATGCCCGCGCCTAAAATTGCGCCCCCGGACGAAATCGAAAGTTTGCCAAAGCTGCGCACGCGCCGGGTAAAAGGCTGGCTGATGCTGGCCAAGCCGATGGACAAAAACAAAGTGGCCGCCGCTTTGCGGGCAGATCGGGACGAGCGATGAGTGTGAAAAATTATTGGGATGCCTCCGCGCTGATTGAATCGGCTGCCAACTTGGAACTGCGCGAACGGTTGGCTGGCGAGGGCGGTTATACCAGACCCCACACTTTGGCGGAAATCTTCTCGACCCTGACGGGCGGCAAAATCGGATTTCAGATGGACGCAAATGTGGCCGCCGCCGTGATCGCTTCATTGGCGGCGGATTTGGATTTCATTGATCTTACCGCCGCTGAAATCTTGAAGACATTCGCGCAAGCCAGGGCAAAGGGCGTGCGCGGCGGCCGGGTGCATGATTATCTTCACGCCGTCGCCGCCAAAAAAGCCGGGGCTACCGTTTTGCTTACCACTGACAAATTCGACTTCGACGGCCTGTTTGAGCCGGTGAACTTTGTCTAGGCCGGCTTCGCCAGCCTTCCTTGGATCTTTTCACGGACGCGCTGAATAAATATCTGAACCGTTGATGCTGGCTTATTTTACCGGTGCCAGATCGCTGCCGATGGCCCGTTCAAAGTTTGCCCGCGCAGTTGAGTAATCATGCAGTGCTTGAATCTGCGTCGTGCGCGATTGTGTCAGCGACGTTTCTGCATCCAGCACGTCCAGTTGCGTGCCCGTGCCGGCGTCGGCCCGTTGTTTTGCTTCCCGCAATGCTTCATCGGCCTCTTCCTGAACTTTTTCTTGAGAGTCCAAAGTCTCCCGCGCCTGCACGAGATCGGAATACGCGGTACGCACCTGCAATTCGATCTGGCGTCCCTGGTCATCCAGCACGGTCTTGGCCTTTGCGAACTGTGCTTTCGCCTGTTTGATTTTGCCCGCCGTCATCAAGCCGTCGAAAATATTCCATTGCAACTGCGCGCCCGCGTTCCAGCCGCTGAAATCATGATCCAGTTCCACCGGCGGCGTGTATTGCGAGTTGTGCCAGTCGTAACCGGCAAATATGGAAACGGACGGTTTGAAGCCTGACTTGGCGTTCACGATGCTTAGTTGTTGCAGCTCAACCCCTTTACGGAGAGCTGCCAGTTCGGTGCGCCGTTCCAACGCCTGCTGGACCGCGTCGGGCAGGTTGATTTTATAAGGCGCGGTATCGAAATCATCCGTCAAATTGAGCGGGATATTTTCCCAGACGGTATGGGGCAGGTTGTAGCCCAGCAGATTGGCCAGATTATTTTTTGCGATGCGATAATTATTGCGCGCCTGGATCAGGTTGGGCCGTTCATTGGCGACGGCGACTTCTGCGCGCAACACATTAAATTTCGGCACGGTGCCGGCGCTGAGCCGGTGCTTTTGGTCGTCGAGTTCTTTTTCCAACAGTTTGACGGACGCTTCATGGACCGTAATTTCCTGTGCTGCGAGCAAGACGTCGTAATAGGCCAGCCGCACGCTCAACAAGGTGTCTGCCACGCTGGTCTGATAATTGGCCAGTGCCTGTTTCTGGGTCGCGTCGGCGGCCTTAAACGCCGCGATGAGGCGTCCGCCGGAGTAGATGGATTGCACGAGCTGGATGCCGGCGTTCCAGTTTTGATCCGGTGTCGCGATGGGACCGGCGGGCGTGGGAAAGGCTTCGATCGCACTGGGATCGGTGTATTTATACTGGCCGTTCGCGATCAACTGTGGCAAAGCAATGGCGCGGGTCTGCACGACCAGGCCGTGCGAAGATTCCAGATCATTCTTTGCCTCTAAAATCGTTGCGTTTTGCAGCAGCGCCGTATTCAAGGCGTCGGGCAGGGAGAGCGGGCGGGTCAGCCATGCGGGCGCATTGGTTGCCCTGCCTTGCGCGGGTGAATGGGTTGGTACCGCAAAAACAAACGCCGCCAGTAAAAAAAGCCATTTTATTTTTTTCATGGTCGAAAATTATTTTTTATCCGTGGAAAGCTCCCGCATGGCGGCCAGCGAAAAACGCGTGATCTGCGCGGCCAGTTTCTCGATGCTGGCGGCATCATGCGGCAACAAGTTTGGAAACAGTTTCGCGATGGCCGGGCGGCAATGATTATAAAATACGCACTGGCTCAGCACGCTGAATACGCACGACACGACGCGCGCATCGGTGGGCGGGCATTTTAAGATCTCGCTGATGATCTGCGCCAGGGCGCTGTGCGTCGGGCGGATGCGTTCTTCAATCAAGGCATCCAGCGCGGCAGTGGGTTCGATCATCTCGCGCGACATGAGCCGGCCATGCCATGATTGCGAGCCTTTTTCAAAAATGCGCAACAAAAGGGAATGAATGAACGCCTGCAATTTTTTTTCGGGCGCCGCTGCTTCCGTGACATCCAGCAGCAACGGATATTTGTCCAGTGCTTTCCCGTGCGCGTAACGCAGGACCTCGACGTAAAGTGTTTCCTTGTCGCCAAAGTGGTAATTGATGGCCGCGACATTGGCACCGGCGCGCTGGCAGATCGCCCGCACCGTGGCGTTGCGAAAACCAACTTCAGCAAAAACTTCGCCCGCCGCCTCCAAAAGCTGGTTGCGCGTGGCGTCTTGAACCGGATGGTCAGCGGACACTTTCATGTTTCAAACATATAATTCAAACAATTGTTTTAATTGTCAAGCCAGAAGGCGAAAATTAGCATTACGCCATGAAATCAGATAAAGAGGCAATGAAATGGGGTTTCTCATTCGTAACCGTTCGTTTTGGGTGTTTCAGGTTCACCCGCTGATGCCGCCGCCAGAAATTTTTAGGTTGCCGCCTGGCTTCTTGCGGTTGCGGAATACTTGCAAAACCCAGCGTTTTTGTTTCTCCTTATCGGAATGTGGCGACTTTATTGCCTGTTGTTTTTGGCGGGAAATTTGTTGGCGACCATGGCTGTTTCCGCTGCGGAATCGGCCGAGGTGAATCTGGACTATGTAGCGCGCCTGGCCTTGAAGCGGGCGCAGCAACCTTTCCATTCGCCGCGGGCCGACCTGCCCAAAGTCCTGCAGCAGGACAATCTCAACTATGACAAATACCGCGAGATCCGCTTTCGGCGCGACCACGCCTTGTGGTCGGCGGATAATCTATCCTTCCGCGTCGAATTTTTTCATCCCGGTTATTTGTATCAAGAGCCGGTGCACATGAATGAATTCACCCTGACGCACACGCAGCCGATCCGTTTCGTGCAGGATTTTTTTGATTACGGCAAACTGACCGACCTGGCTGCTCAGATCCCGGCCAAAACCGGTTACGCCGGCTTTCGCGTACTGTACCCGTTGAACCAGGCGAATCAATTGGACGAACTTGGTTCGTTTTTGGGCGCGAGTTATTTCCGGTTGCTGGGCAAAGGCCAGCACTATGGCCAATCCGCGCGCGGCCTGGCGCTGGATTGCGGCGAATATGACCGGCCGGAGGAATTCCCCATTTTTACCGATTGGTGGTTGGGCAAGCCGAATCCCGGCGACGTGGAACTGCGGTTATATGCGATTCTTGATAGTGTCAGTTGTGCCGGCGCGTATGAATTCCTTTTGCACCCTGGTGAAACGACTGTTTGTGATGTGAACGCCGTCCTGTATCTGCGCACGACCAACCTGGTGCAGGCCGTGGATCCCAAGCGCAAGCCGATTGACACCATCGGCCTCGCGCCGTTGACGAGCATGTTCTGGTTCGGCAAGAACACGGAACACAAGCCGGATGATTATCGCACGGAAGTCCATGACACCGACGGTTTGCTGGTGCAGATGGGCAACGGCGAAGTCCTCTGGCGGCCGCTGGATAATCCGCCCGCAATGCGCCATCAGATTTTTCAGGCGCCGGACATCCATGGTTTCGGTCTGTTGCAACGCGAGCGCGATTTTTCCGCCTATCAAGACATGTTCAACCTGTATCATCTTACACCCAGCGTGTGGATTGAACCGCGCGGCAACTGGGGCGAGGGCAGTTTGCATCTGGTGGAATTAAATACCAGCTACGAAGGCCTCGACAACATCGTCGCGTTTTGGGATCCGAAAAACAAACCGGCGCCGCTCCAGCCGTTCCGTTTTGGTTACACAATGAAGTGGACCCGGGAAACCGACCTGAAGATTTCCGCCAACAAAGTCGTGGCCACCCGGGTGGGCATGGACGCAAAATTTCCCGGCGGGCGGCAGTTCGTCATTGATTATGACGGCCCGAACCTCGACGCCATGTATGGCGACAAACCGCCGACGGCCATCGCCAGTTGCAGTTCAAATGCCGCCATCGTGCAAAATTATGTTGTGCGCAACGTCGCCGCCGGCACGTGGCGGGTCTTCCTGACCATGCAACCGAAGGCTGGCAACAAGAACCCCGTGGATGTGCGGTGCACCCTGCAGAGCGGGGCGGCGGTCATCGGCGAAACCTGGACGTATCAATGGAGTCCGCCTTAAAAAATTTGACCAGTGCTTCCGGCGAGATCGCCGGGCGTTCGCTGGAGGAGTGGAATGCGGCGTATGCCAAGGTGGAAAATTATTTTCACGCCCTGCGCATCCGCAACAAACCCTTGCTCGGCCAGCTTGTGCTGCGCGTGCTCGAGCGCGCCCAATTACGCGCGCCCGCCGAGCTGGATCGTTCGGCCACGGAGCTGGCCATCGAGGAAATGGAACGCCTGGTCGTGAGTTGGTTTGCAGAAGTGTTGCAGACTTCATCTTCAAATTACGATCAAACCTTGTCCACGCGCGGCCGGCTGGCGCTGCTCCTCGCCGACATGCCGGGCAAATGGCAGGATCAATTTTTGCGCGCCGGACCCTGGCCGGAGGAATTTGTCGGCGCCATGCGCGAAACCTTCCTGCTGGCCGGCCCGGATTTCCAATTATCCAAGATGGCCCCGCGTCCGCTGGATCTGGGCCCGATCACCACGCTGACCAACCTGGGAAAATATCCGTATGTCCGCATGGCTTTTGCGTGGGCGCTGTTTGCGCTGCTGCTCGTCGCGGTTTTCTGGCTCACCCATGGCGGTTTCGATCGCCTCCAAAGCCGTTGGTTTCTTCTAATTGACTGGTTCCGGCAAAATGGTTGACGCCACCAACATTTCGGAAGCGAACCCGCCGCGCCTGCGCCGCGGCTGGCGGTTGTTTTTATTTTATTCCTCCGCCGGATTGCTGACTGGTTTGGTTGCGATGATTTTCGCCGATCTGCTCTGGCGCACCGGGTGGTCGGCCTCGCGCACGGTGTTGCTCGGGCTGTTCATCATTTTATTTTTGCTCACCGCCATCGGCTGCATGCACGGGATCTACGGTTTTCTGATCCGCATCTACGGCACGAACCGCCGGATCACGCAATTGAAGGAATTTCGCGGGCAAGCTATCTCCGGTGTCAGTACGGCCATCGTTTTTCCAATCTACAATGAAGATGCGGTGCGCGTGTACGAAGGGCTGCGCGCCACCTATGAATCGCTCGCCAAAACCGGCCAGTTGGACGGGTTCGACTTTTTTATTCTGAGCGATTCCACCGACCCTGACAAATGGGTCGAGGAGGAAAGCCGCTGGCATGATCTCGTGCGCGAACTTGGTGCGCTGGGGAAAATTTATTACCGCCGCCGTCTGTTCAACGAAGAGCGCAAGAGCGGCAATGTGCGCGATTTTCTGAATAACTGGGGCCGCCGCTACCGCTATTTTGTCTGCTGTGATGCCGACAGCATCATGCGCGGGGAAACGCTGGTGGACCTCGTGAAATTGATGGAGGCGCATCCGTCCGTCGGCCTCATCCAGACCGTGCCCGCGCTGGTGAATGCGGAATCGCTCTTTGGGCGCATCCAGCAATTTGCCAATCGTCTTTACGCGCCGGTGTTCATCGCCGGGCTCAATTATTGGGCGCTCGACCTCGGAAATTATTGGGGGCATAACGCCATCATCCGCACCGAGCCGTTCATGCAATACTGCGATCTGCCGCAATTGCCTGGCCGCAAGCCATTCGGCGGCCAGATTTTGAGCCACGATTTTGTGGAAGCCGCGCTCATGGTGCGTGCCAACTGGAGCGTCTGGCTGGCTTATGATCTGGACGGCAGCTATGAGGAGGCGCCCCAAGCCTTGATCGAAAACGCGCAACGTGAACGGCGTTGGTGCCAGGGCAATCTCCAGCACAGTCTGGTCTTATTTGCCAAGGGATTGCGTGGGGTCAGCCGGCTGCATTTGTTGCTGGGAATCTTCGGCTATCTCGCCGGCCCGCTTTGGCTGGCGTTTTTGTTGATGTTCAATTGGATCTATTGGTATCAACGTTTCACTGGCTTGTCCGATTTGCCCGTGCAGGCGTTTAATCCGTATCTGGCTGATTGGACTGGCACCGAGCACGCGTTATTGATCTTCGTGATCTGCATGATCGTGCTCATGTTGCCGAAATTGCTTTCGTTGATTGACCTGGCGCTCGACTGGCCGCGTCGTCAGGCATTCGGCGGTCTCCGGCGGGCCACGATCGGGGTGATTGGAGAGACCATTTTTTCTACGTTGCACGCGCCTTTATTGATGCTCTGGCACACGCGATTTGTGCTGACGAACCTTGCGGGTATCAGCGTGGGGTGGGCGACCCAAAAGCGCGGCGCCGATGGCACCAGCTGGCTGTATGCGACGCAACGGCACTGGGGACATACGCTGATCGGCATTATCTGGGGCGTGGGCATGTGGCGGTTGGAAACAAGTTTGTTCTGGTGGTTCACGCCCGTGCTCTCTGGGATGGTTTTTTCGATTCCACTTAGTGTATTAACCAGCCGTCGTCGCTTTGGTCTGCGCGCCCGTAAATGGCGAATTTTCCTGACCCCTGAGGAAACCAAACCGCCGGCAGAAATCGTTGCGCTACGGGCGCGGATGAAAATCCACGACCTGACCGGCGATAAAACTCCGCGCGGTCTTTATTCAGGTTTGGCGGATGCCATCCTGGATCCCTATATCAACGCCATCCACGTTTCCTTGTTGCGTGAAAAACAATTGAACCCGGTTTATGCCGAACAGTTCACCCGGTTGGGCGCGGGCACGGAGGGTGTGCGCGCCCTGGGCGAAAAAGTTTTGTCAGAAGGGCCGGAGAAATTGCGCCAAATGGAACGCATGTCCGTCATGGCCGACCAACAGGTGATGGTCTGGCTGCATCAACAAGCGTGGTTGCGGCCCGAGGAAAAACTTGCGCCTTGGTGGCGGGCGATGATCCGTGAATTCAGCCGGCGCGATTAGGGCATTATTCTTTCGTCCTCGTCCTCATGCTCGTTGTCGTCCTCGGCTTGGTTTTTAAAACACGAGGACGACGACGAAGAGGATGGGCCAGTTCAACCCAACACTTCCAATACACGCTGCAACTCCGCGTCCGTGTTGTAAAAGTGCGGCGAAAAACGGATATAATTTTGGCCTTTGCGGTCGCCGCGCAACGAGGTGACGATGCCGGCATCTGTCAGCTTTTTATGCAATGTGGTCAGGTCTTTTCCCGGTTGGAAAATGGACGTGATACTGCTGAGGTTTTCCGGTTTGGGATCGGCGTTCAACACGCTGAAGCCTTTGGCCGCCAAGGCGGGCGCGAACCAGGCGCGTTTGCGGGCGAGTTCGGCGGCGATATTATCCACGCCGACTTCCAGCAGTAATTCCATCGCGGCGATCAATCCGGTGAGACCGAGCAGATTGTGCGTGCCGGCTTCAAATTTCCGTGCATCCTCGCGGAATTCAATTTTGTCCTGCGCGACGAAGTTGGGCGATTTGACGTTGTGCCAGCCGTAGAGCGGCGGATTCAATTTTTCCTGCAATTCGCGGCGGACATAGAGAATGCCGGACGCACAGGGGCCGAGCAGCCATTTATGCGCGTCGGCGGCCAGAAAATCAACGTATTCCACGCTGGTCGGAAAAGCGCCGAGGGTCTGGATGCCGTCCACACAGAACAGGATGTTGCGTTCGCGCAAAAATTTCCCAATCTTTTCGATTTCAATCCGGCAACCGCTGATGAAATGGCAGGAGGCCAGGGCAACGAGCTTGGTGTCTTCATCCACTTGCCCGATCACGTCAATCGCCCGGATGGCCCCGTAACTTTTGACGTTAAGCAAACGCACCTGCACGTCTTGCTTGGCGAGCGCCATCCACGGATACACGTTGGACGGATAGTCGTCGTGATAGATGAGGATGTTGTCGCCCCGGCGGAATTTCAGCCCGGAGGCGATGATGCTGAGCGCGAGCGAAGTGGGGCCGACCAGCGCGATCTCTTCACTCTGGCAATGCAGCAATTGGGCGGCGAGTTTACGTCCGTCGTCCAACCGGTGCAGCATGAATGCTTCCTGGTCACCGAGCGTACCTTCCTGCGCGCATTTGGTGATGGCCTCCGCTGCCCGGCGCGGCAACGGGCAGACCGCCGCGTGGGAGAGAAAAATCTTTGCCCGCGTGACGGGGAATTCGTTTTGGCGTAAGTCTTCGTTCGATAAAATTTCGGTCAGTGTCATTCGATAAATCGTTTACATCCCGTCAATGGCGGCTCCGTAGTAATTCTTATAAAACCCGATGATGTTGATGGCAACCAGCAGGACGACCAGGCTATAAATCGTACCGTTCAACAGACGGGTGAAAAGGCGCAACGCGCGAAATCCTTCTTCTTCGTAATAGAGGCTTAAGCGTTGAAGGGTTTCGTCCAATTTCCCGCTGATTTCGCCGGTCTGATAGAGATTGGCGAACAGCTCCGGGAAATAACGGGTTTGGTTGATGAGATCGGCTGGTGTCATGCCGCCTTCAATCTGCTCTTTCCAGCCCGAGATTTCCGCGTTTAAACGGGGCGAGCCGGTGGCCGCCGCTGCCAGTTCCCAACTTTTGGTGGTATTCACACCGGCGTTGGTCAAGGCATCCAGCGCGGCGGTCAACCGTGACAGCGCGAGGTTTTTTTGCGCGGTGCGCAGGAACGGAATCATGTCAAAAAGCGCTTCCATGACGGAACGCCAACCCGTGCCGCGCTTGCCGCCACAGGCATAAATTAAGAAAAAAACGATGCCGTAAAGCGAGCCAAAGGCGATGACCTTTTCCACGATGAACGGTAGGCAATCGGCATAGCGACCGTAAATGATTCCCGAAGCGCAAAGCGTCAGCAAACCGGTGGGGAAAACCAGCAGGAACACGTGCAACGTCGCGATGGTGATCAATAATCCAGAAATGGTGTCGCGGATGATCTTGGCGCGGGTGGCGTAATAATTTGAAAGTAGTTTGAAACTGACGTCCAACCGGCCGGATTCTTCGCCGGCGGATAGCAGGGCCACATCGAATTCGGACAGCCAGCCTTGCACCTGCCGCATGCTATCCGTGAAGGTGTAACCGGCCTGGAGATTTTCAATCAGGCCGGAAATGGTTTTGTGGGAACTGCGGGCAACCGACTTGGAACTGACCATCTCCAGGGCTTTGACCAGCGGCAGCCCGGCGGCAAGCATCGAGCCAAGCTGGTTGTATATTTCAGCGCGACGATTGAGTTCTGCGGGCGTGACCATGAAAGGGCATGCGCCGCATGGTTCAAGCGATGGCGCGATCGAAGCTGGCCTTCAAAACGCCTTTGCCTTTGGCACCGACCATCTGTTCAGCGATCTGGCCATTTTTGAGGATGAGCAAAGTCGGGATGGAGCGGACGCCGTATTGTGCCGCGAGGCCCTGATGTTCGTCCACATTGACTTTACCGATCTTGATTTTGCCTTCGTACTCACCGGCTAATTCGTCGAGCACGGGCGCAATCATTTTGCAGGGTCCGCACCATTCCGCCCAGAAATCCACCAGCACCGGCGTGGCCGATTGCAGGGCTTCTTTTTCAAAATTATCCTGCGTCAACGTGACGATCAAGGGTGAGGCCATAATGAACAGGTAAACTTAGCTGGTGAATGATTCGACCGTGTTTTTCAAGGTCATGAAAACCCAGACCACGATGCCAATCGCCGCGAGGCTGGCAACGGCCGAGGTGTAGATCAAAATTTTATCCAACGGCTTGATGCTCGGCACGATCACCGCAGTCGGACGTGAGACCGGGACAGCCGGACGTTGTGCGGCCACGGGAGCGGCACCAGTTTTGGTCGGCGCAGCAGCGGCGGGAGCGGCGGCCGTTTTGGTCGGCGCCGGAGCGGCGGTTGCGATGGGCGCGGGGCTGAAACCGGGTGTCGGCGCACCGGTCGGACCACCTGGCGGCAACGTCGGCAATTTGATGGTGGGCGCCGCCGTCGGCTTGGGCGGCAAATTGATACGGACGGTTTCCTTTTTCGGCTGCACTTTACCGGTGGATTTTTTCAACGGTTCAGCGCCGGTGGGTGTGCCGGGTAACGGATTGTTTGGAGGCAGATCGGCCATATCAATTATTTATTTCATTTGAAGATGAAGCGCCCCGGCGCGGCTGTCAAATTCTAAAATAAAAAACCGGACGGCAGGAACCGGTCCGGTTGAGGCAGGAATCTGATGAAATCAATATAGCCAAGCACAATAATATTGGTGGCTTTGGCTGCGCTGCGGCCAAAGGCGTCGCCGAGCGCAGCGTCAAGCGACGAAAAAAGCGTCCAATTGTAAAAGTGCGCCACAAAGTGCCTGTGGTGCAATGGTGGCGTACTTCAAAATGGGCAAAGCAGCCGCTTTGCCCTGCCGTTTATTAAAATGAGTGTAAGCCCGGTAAAGTCAGAGTCCCGCGGGGACGAAAGAAGTTTTCTCTCGTCCCGACGGGACTTTTTAATAGTTTGAAGACACCCCCGGCAAAACCCCGATCTTTAATCAGGCTTTTTCCTGGATCAATTCGCGCCGGGCGCCGCCGAGCAGTTGTTCGACAAAGTTTGTGGAGTAAACACCGCGCCGGAAATTCGGATCCTGCATGATCGCCTGCTGGAAGGAGATGGTCGTCTTCACGCCGGTGATCAGATATTCGCTCAACGCACGGTTCATGCGATCAATGGCATCGCGCCGGTCCTTGCCGGTGACGATCAATTTGCCGATCATCGAATCGTACGTCGGTGGAATCGTGTAGCCGGCGTAAGCGTGGGTTTCCACCCGCACGCCGCGGCCACCAGGTTGATAATACATTTCGATCCGGCCCGGGCTGGGACGGAAGTCGTCAAAAGGATCTTCCGCATTAATGCGGCATTCGATGGAATGTCCTTTAAAGGTGATGTCGCCCTGCGAAATCTTCAACGGTTCGCCCATCGCGATTTCGATCTGCGCCTTGACTAGATCAATTCCTGTGACTTCTTCGGTGACCGGATGTTCGACCTGGATGCGCTTGTTAACCTCGAGGAAATAATAATTGCCATGGTCATCCACGATGAATTCCACCGTGCCGGCATTCGTATAACGGGCGGCTTCAGCGATGCGAACCGCCGCTTTGCCGATTTTGTCGCGCAATTTGCGGAATTTATTCTCCAGCAACGGCGACGGCGATTCTTCGATCAATTTCTGGTTGCGACGTTGCACCGAGCAATCGCGTTCACCGAGATGGATGATCTTGCCTTTATTGTCACCCAAAATCTGGATTTCAATATGGTGCGGGTTTTCGATGAATTTCTCGATGTAAACGCCGGAATTGCCAAAGGCCTTTTCGGCTTCCGTCCGCGCCGTGTGATAACCTTTGACGAGCGAAATATCATTGTGCGCGATGCGCATCCCGCGACCACCCCCACCGGCCACGGCTTTGATCATCACCGGATAACCAATTTTTTTGGCGATGGCGAGGGCATCCTTTTCATTCTCGACGATGCCTTCTGAGCCGGGCGGTGTCTCCACACCGGCTTTCTTGGCCAAGGCGCGGCTGACCGCCTTGTCTTCCAGCGCTTTCATCGCGTGCGGGCTGGGTCCGATGAACCGGATATTGCAGCTTTCGCAGATTTCGGCAAAGTGGGCGTTTTCGGATAAGAATCCGTAACCGGGATGGATGGCATCCACGTCAGCGATTTCGGCGGCGCTGATAATACGGTCAATCCGCAGGTAACTTTCAGATGAAGGCGCTTTGCCGATGCAGATTGCCTCGTCGGCCATCTGTACGTGCATGGAATTGGCATCAATTTCTGAATAGACCGCCACGGTGCGGATATTCAGCTCTTTACAGGCGCGGATGATGCGGACGGCGATTTCACCGCGGTTGGCGACCAAAACTTTTTCAAACATGGGTGGGATGCGGTAAAAACCGCTCAAGTCGGACGAACTTTGAACAATGGCTGGCCAAATTCCACGGGTTTGCCGTTTTCGACCAAATTCTGCGTGATGACACCTTTGATTTCAGCTTTGATTTCGTTCATCACCTTCATGGCTTCAATAATGGCGACAACGGTGTCAGGATTAACCTCAGTCCCGACATCAACGTAAGCTGCTGACTCGGGTGAGGGCGAACGGTAAAAGGTACCGATCATCGGTGACTTGATATCAATGTCAGTAGTATTAACTACCGGACTAGTGGCGATAATAGATACGGGAGCGGCCATTGCCATTGGTGCTGGCATCATCGGCGCAAAATCTTCCGATGGTTGGGCGGCGTGTGAGCCACCATTCAGGCCGCGCTTGAGGCGCAATTTGGAATCTTTTTCTTCCAGTTCAAACTCCGTGATGGAGTTTTTCTTCATCAAATCAATGATGGCTTTGATGTCTTTTAGTTCCACAGTGCGTTTTCGTTAAAGAAATTAATTTTTAGGCAAAAATGCCTTAATTTAAATTGAATTTTGAAGGCGATTTGGATGCCTTGCAGAATCCAAGTTAAATTTCGGTGAAATCTTATTAGGCGCAACCGGCGACGTCAAGTGGTAAATGGAAATAGTTATCCCCAGATAAAGTGCCAAAAACAATGTTTTTAATACTTTATTTAACGTTAACCGAAGCTTCTAAGCCTAAAATGTAAGATTTTTGACCAAATCCGCAGATTTGCCCCCGGCAAACCGGGGCGATGAGGGATTTATGGCGGAATTCTTCCCGGGCGTGGATGTTCGAAAGATGGATCTCAATGGTCGGAATACCGACGGCCGAAATGGCATCGCGCAGGGCGATGCTGGTATGGGTGTAAGCGGCCGCGTTGATGACGATAACGTCGAACTTGCCCTTGGCTTCCTGAATCCAACTGACCAGTTCGCCTTCGACATTGGACTGCTGGAAACCGATTTCGATTTTCAATTCTGCCGCCCGGGCGCGGACTTGGGCTTCGATGTCCGCCAAAGTTGTCCGGCCATAAACTTCCGGCTCGCGTGTGCCCAGCAGGTTTAAGTTCGGACCGTTCAGAAAGAGGACTTTCATGGCGGCAAGGGTAGCAAAAGCCGGATTTTTGTCGAATGCTATAGCGGGAAGGGGTTTGGCTGGGATTTTGATTGCTCTTAAGTCGCTTTTTGCAAGATTTCTGGCAAAATCGAAAAAATGAAATCTGCTTACGAACTGGCGATGGAACGGCTGAACAAAACCGCGCCAACCGTCAAATTGACGGCGGCGAAGAAAGCGGAACTGGCCGAACTGGATTCCCAGTACGCCGCCAAGATTGCCGCCCGGGAAATCGCGCTTAAGACCGAAATCGACAAATTTACCGCCGCCGGCGACCTGGAACAGGCCGAAGCCGCCCGTCAGCAACTCGCCGTGGACCGTAAAAAGCTCCAATCAGACCTGGAAGATAAAAAAGAACGGGTTCGCACCGGCAAGTAAGGTGGTTGGCAGTTAGGCATAACCTTTCGATATTTTGGTGGAGCGAGACGCCGTCGAGCTCTGATATTTTTAGACAGGATTTACAGAATTTAAAAAATGTAGATCAGTGTCGCGCGAAGGCCGCGAAGCTGGCGAAGGGGAGGAGAATAGCCAAGAACCTCATGAACTTCCCCGAATGCCTTGAACTTAAACTAAAAATTTAAAATTCAAAACTCCCGCGCTGTGCTCTCTGCTCTGTCGCAAAATCTGCCCCTCGATGCCAAAATAGTTATGTTTTTACCAGATCAAGCATTTCGGTTGAAACGATGGCTTGGTCCCTCGCATTGGCAGATTTTACGACTGGCGATCCGGTCCACCACCACGACTTCGCGACGGTCATAATCGAAGGTTGCAATCAAGATGAGTCGTTTATCGCCGCAGCTTACGCACCGGACATCGAAGCATCGGAATGGGTTTTCGGCGGTAGATTTCGCTGGTTTGGGCACCGGAACAGACTGGAAAAATTGGTCGTTAAATGTCATGACCACATTATGACAGCGCTGCCAGACAGGAACTGTCCAACCTGATTGCGGCCGAGGGAAAAATAAACCATCAAGACTCGGAGACACCAAGATTTTAATCACGGATGGACACGGATTCAGAAAGCATTTTTTAGCGCCGAGACGCGGAGACGCAGAGGTGAAGTCTTAAATTTGAAACTTTGAAATACGGACCAAAACAAATCATAAATCCGCAATCGTAAATCGTAAATTTCCCGAATCATTGCCCGGTTTCCACCATCTTCAAACCCGCTTTTAAATAGCCCAGCGCATAGGCCATGCCGGCATGCCAGGGTGCAGCGCAACTCATCTGTGGCGCATGATCGGGAATGATGACGCCATTAAAATTATTCTTGTGCAGGATTCGTAATACACGCAGTACATCCACGGCGCCGTCATCAATGAAGGTTTCTTTATAGAACGGAACCTTGTCCCGAACGTTGCGCAAATGGACATAGGCCAGTTTATTTTGGCGGCTGTAGGTGTCCACGGTGTCATAGACATTCCCTTCGGTCATTTCCGCAATCGTGCCGACACAAAATTCCAAGGCGTTACTGGGACTAGGCTTTAGATCAATCAATTTCTGGTACAACTGCGGTTGATACACCAATCGTGGCTGTGCGCGAACCGTCGGCAGGGGCGGATCATCCGGGTGCGCGGCCATGGTGACTCCGGCGGCTTCGGCCACCGGAATGATTTCATCCAGAAAAAATTGCAGGCGCGACCAGAGTTGGTCTGGCGTCGCCGACGGGACATTCCCTGCCGGTGCGTTGCGGTCATAGACCATGTTCCACACCATGCCATTGGGCAATGGTTTATCGAGTGGTCCATCCATTCCCACGGCTTCGGCTTCGCCGCGCGCAAATTTTCCTTTGATCCGTCCCGCCACGCCGGCGATGGAAAAGTTGTAGCCGAAGACCGGGATACCCGCGCGACCCACATCACGGATGATCGTTTTGATATTTTCGATCTGCACCAGTTTTTTAGGTCCGTCCAACAGGATGTCGTGCCAGTGCGCAGGATCAAAATTTTCAATGGCTTCCAATTCCAGGCCGGCATCGTTGATCTCCTGCTTGATGGCGGCCAGCTCGGCGTAGGTCCATAATTGATCCGGATCGCCCGCCAAGCCCCAGCCAGTGTCATCGCCGACCGGTTGATCGCCAGGCTGATTACTGCGCGACGACCGGAAATAATCCACGAGATGAATGACGAGATGCGTGCAACCGCATTGCTTGGCAAAGCGATAATGTTCCGTGTTCAGTTGATGCCGATACAGCCCAAGGCCAAGTTTCATGGTGAATAGGGTCGGGATGGTAGAACGATTTGGCGAGGGGAGGAACAAAAAGTGGTACGCGCGAGAGGACTTGAACCTCCAATCCTTACGGAACCAGATCCTAAGTCTGGCGTGTCTGCCAATTCCACCACGCGCGCGCTATTAATTTTATTAAGCCAAATGAGTCCACTTCTCAAGACATTTGGCATTGTATTGCACTAAAATTATTTACCATCAGCTTCTTGATCCGGGGGGTGAACCGGTGGCCTAGCTACGCCAGGAGCAGTCGTTTCTGCTGCGGTTTCTGTTTTCTTTTTAGCCATGAGTTTTTTAATTAATAGATTCCTTTGGTTTGTCAGCGTCCTGAATTGCTTTTAACTCCAATCCCTCAATTTCCTGAATTGTTTTACCGACAATGCCTTGAAGATCGCCATACATGCCGACGGTGGATTGCATGACACGTTCGATTTGTTCTTCGCGTTTGGCCCATTGCCTAGAGATTGCTCTTTTCTCCTTATCAAGGTCTTCCTTCATCGAACCAAACGCCTCAACGATTCCTTGGACGCGCTGACGAAAGCGCGGGCCGGTAAGGTATTGATAAACCAATTCCATTTTTGGCTGTTGCCCCTCGGATGCAAGTCGTGCGGTTGCGGTTTCAATAAGCGTGAAACGGAGGGCTATTGCAACAGGAACTGCTGCTTGTGGAAGCGCCACCCAAATACCTTCAATTAATCCAAAAGTTTCAACGCCTTTCGGCAGCGCTTGGCTGACTATAACGGCAATTTCAGCTTTCGCCATTCGCTGGTCATCACGGAGTTTTGCCAGCCAGCCGTCGCTCCAATTTTTCGTGCGTTTGGATTCCCAAAGAATAATGCCGCAGGGCTGGCCAAGTGGGCTGAATACGCGCTGCAAGACGTCGCCACCATATTCGCCTTTCGGCACCGGCTCAACGTTGTCTCGCGGAAATTTCGTTTTCAGCAACGCTTCGAGCTCAAGCTCTTGAACCTCGCCTTGAAGCTGCTGTGACCCTTGCTCGGCACGCCGTTTCAATTCCTCGATCTGCTTCTGCATTGAGGAAATCGTTTGCTCTTTTTCCGAGACCTTCAGCTTCAACCCATCTTCTGCTTCCTTTTTGGCCTGCTGTCGGATGGCGGTCAGCCCTTCCGAAATTCTTTTCTCGATGGTCAAATCAAGCTCGCGTTTGGCATCGTCTAGTTCGCGCTGTTTTTTGATTAAATCAGCCTGGGTTTTTTGAGCTTCAGAAAGTTTTTCGTCCTTCTGTTTTAGAATTTCCTGAAGGTCCAATAGTTCTTTTGCTTTTTGGGTCAGATCGTTGCCTAATGCGAGTTTGGCTTTTTTCGATTCTTCGGCTGCAATTTTTCCCCGCTCACTCTGAAGTTTTTCGGCGACCTGCGCGTCAATTGTCTCCTTTGACTTCTCAACTGCTTCCTCGAGCTGTTTCAAAGCGGTCTCACGACTGACAAGATCAATATCCTTTTGAGCAATTTTTTTCTCAAAGTCCTGGCGAATCGTCTCAATGATGGGAGCCGCCAATGACTCCGTCAGCTTGATCTCATTTTTGCATTTGGGGCAAATGATGGTTGGTTCGGCCATAAATTTAATTGTGAATTATTCTTTTTCCGCCTGATCTGCTGTTGCAGTTTCCAAGGCTGAAATTAATTTAGCCATTTCCTTATCGCTATCATGCCACCAGTCAGTTGACCAGATTCGGTAAAGACGCCAACCGAGTCCTTCAAGAATGGAGTGCCGAAGTTTATCTCTATCCCGAGCAGTGGCAGCGCGATGGTAAGTTGCGCCATCACATTCAATGCCTAAAAGATATTTTCCGGGATGGTGAGGGTTGACCACCCCCAAATCAATTCTATATCCAGAACATCCTACTTGATGGTGAATAACGTAACCCGCAGCCTGTAATTTTTTTGCAACCATTCTTTCAAATTCAGAATCCGCCTCTCCATCTGCGCTTGCTGAGGTTGCTTGGTTTAATGCGTTGGGGCCACGATTCGCGTAATCCAGGAAATATTTCAAATCTTGAACCCCTTTGGCGCGAGTTCTGGTTAAATCGATCTGGTCGGCACGAAGTCCTGTATAAACAATGACCTCATGTTTTGCCCGGGTGATTGCAACATTAAGTCTCCGTTCCCCACCATCCCTGTTTAAGGGCCCGAAATTCATCGAAACTCGTCCTGATTCATCCGGTCCGTAGCAGATGGAAAAAAGAATCACATCGCGTTCGTCCCCTTGAACATTTTCCAAATTTTTCACAAACACCGGCTCGCCTTCAACTGGTGAATGGTCACTAAAATGAATTTCTATTTCTGGAGATTTCCGCCGCTCCTCATCAAGCAGATTTTCAACCAGTTGTTGTTGAGCCAAGCTGAAAGTTACAACCCCGTATGAGCGTCGTGGGCCGTTGGAATCTTTCAATCGCATGACCAATTCTTTAACCAAAGCCTCGGCTTCAGCTTTATTGGTTCGAGATTTGCCTTTGTCGTATTTAGCATCCGACAAATATCTCAATTTAACACCGCCATTTGTTGTATCGCAGGAGGGAAACGTCAAAAGCTCATTGTCATAGTATTGTCTGTTGCTGAAGGTGATTAAACTCTCATGGCGGCTACGGTAATGCCATTTGAGCCGTTTATGGCGCAAGCCATTCGTGATTAATTCATCAAGAATGCTCTCAAGGTCTTTGAATTCTTCCGACGCAAGGCTGTCGTCATCCGCATCGCTGCTGTTGAAGAAATTTGTAGGCGGAAGCTGTTTGGGGTCACCAACGACAATTAGTTGTTTTCCTCTTGCGATGGCTCCTACTGCATCCCAAACAGGAATCTGGGAGGCTTCGTCAAAGATAACGACATCAAAAGTGGCGTGTGATGGTTCCAGGTATTGAGCAACCGAAAGCGGGCTCATCAAGACGCATGGTTTAAGTCTCGGCAATAACGTTGGAATCCGGCTCAGAAGTTGCCTGACTGGAATATGCCGCATTTTCTTCCCTGCCTCACGTCGCAAAAGCCCTATCTCGGCTTTGGGGACATCATGAACAAGATTTTCCTGCGGTATTTGGTTTGAGAGCCGGGCTTGGATGATTTCACGAGTTAAATCCGAAACAATAGTGTCGATATTTCTAAACTGCTCTATATTTTCATTTTGCTCAGATCCAAAAAACTCGCGCAAGGCACTGCTCTGTTCGACGATGGAAAACAGCAGCGTTTTTCTGAAGCTGCGCTCGAACAGTGAAGGGACATTTAGCGAAAATCCGTCTTTCGATTCCAATTTAGAAACGATTGTATCGAATCCAATTTGTAATGCTTCACTCCGTACTTTTTGCCAGGAGCACCACTCCCGAATCATTCCCCAGCCAATTGGAAGTTTTTGAACAAGCAGCGATATCGCCAAATGAAATTCTGAATCCTTTTCAACTTGCTCCCTACGAATTGAAGCAAATTGAACTAGATCTTCGTAACTGATAACCAATTCCTCAAAGTCGGTTTTAAATTTTACTAGTTTAAAACCAATGACAGAGGTTGGCGACAAAAGCATTGCGTTCTCTTTGAAAACCGAAGAGAGGAGCTGCTTAAATTGGCCAAGCCATGTGATCTGTTCACCGGCAATCTGGAGCAGTGAATCATTTAGCGCATTTCCCCAAGTTTTTGCTTTTTCAATTGCATCGGGATTTCCCTCTCCATTCTTCCAGAGTGTTCCGAGACACGCTTTCGCCAGCAATGAAGTGTGATCCAAATTAAACGTGATGATTCTTGACCTAGGCACACATTGAGAAAAAATTGATAGGGTTTGTGCCATGCTCTCCAGATGGTCATCGGCTTTATCAAGGCTCTCGCGGATCAATCCAGCCGATTCAATAAAAGATTCGTAAGCCGCGTCATACTCCGTGATGGCATCGCGGTAATTGTGCAATATTTCCCCCGTCGATGCGGATGGTTCGGTGAATGTTGTTCCCTGCTTGAACAACTCAGCGCAGAATCCACGGAGGTGCTGCTCCCATTCAGCTGAGTTTGCCGATAAAGCTTCGAGTCTTTCATGAAAAGTGATACCCCAAGTTTTTACAACATTCAGATGTTCCAATTGAGGTTCGCCGTTTGCCCAAATCGGGCCAAGCATCTGCCCGGCTTTTATTTTTGCGCTGGCCAAATTCCCGTTTATTAACCTGAGCCTCAATGAATCTTTTACCAAAGCGCCCAAAGATTCTGCTGGCGGTGTGGTTTTGTCTTTGCGTGCGATTTTGAAATTTTTGCGAACAAATTCTATTTTCAGCCACTTTGGCAAAAACCAGGATGTTTGGGCAGATTCCCACTTGCTTGAGATCAATTCCAAATCAAGTGCAAGCAGAAGCTTTTCGTCATAGTCCCGTAGGCGATTTCTGAGGTCTATTCGTTCCTGAATGTAAGTAATCCACTGATCTAAGGTGTCGCTCCACTCATGCCAGCGATGAAGAGGGAATTGATCTCCAACCGGGGCGGAAGCTAAGAGGCTATCGACAAACGCGATGAAATTAACGATGCACAAACGTGATGTTTTTTCGCACTTGAAGCCCAACAGCACTTGAAGCGCCTTCGTTGCAGCCGCAGCTTTAGAAGTCAACGATTGTAGATTGCTAGCTACGTTTATAATTTGCTCCGTCTTGCTAGCGCTCCAATCCTCACAACATACTCTGACAGGATTTGATTCGCTGGCTTTTTGAATCGATACCAAACTCTGTCGCAGACCTTCTCGTTCTCGCAAACACGAAATCCAATTTTCCAGATCCGCCAATAACTGCGCCCAATTGGTGGTGAAAAATTCAGGGCCAACCGGCTCACTTTTAAGCAATGTCTCAACGAGCGAACACTGATTTCTCAAGTCATTGAATGAATTGAAACATTTCGGGGCTTGTATCCATTTATGAAATTCATTGGTCGCTTCTTGGGCGACGCCATTTAACCGCTCTAAATTTCGGAGCTTTTCGGTTACACGATCAGCCCAATTGGGCGACCAATTCTCATGAGCAACCAACGACAACGAATGGTCTGACAAATCTCCCAATGGCCGAGACCTTTGTTGAAGTAACTTTGAGACATTCCGAGAACGCTCTAATTGTTCAAATGGCAAATTTGTGATTCCTGACCCGATATTTAACGAAACCGTTTGCTCCTGCTTTCTGGGGAGTAAATAGTCGATGCAATGATATGCGCTCAGTTCGCAGGGGTAGCGATTATGCAGGTCAAAAGCATAGCAATTTAATGTGTCGCGTAATGCTCCCAATTGGTTGGTTCGGTTTTTCCAATCCGAGCCTGTTTTTGAAACAGCAAACTTTAAACTCCTATCGAGTTGGCCAACCACTTCAGCTTTTCCCGACTTGTTTGAGTGAAGTTCCAAGCAGAATGGTTCCAGCCCTTCTTCCTTTAGCCGCCGATATACGACATCCAAAGCGGCACGCTTTTCAGCGACAAATAATACCTTTCGGCCATGGGCCAAACAGTGGGAAATAATATTGGTAATGGTTTGAGATTTACCCGTTCCCGGGGGGCCTTCCAACACGAAGTCATGACCAGCGGCAGCAGCCATCACGGCCGCCAATTGAGAGGAATCTGCACTTCGAGGGCAAAAAATATCGCTGGGATGATAATTTGCATCAAGTTGCTCGGGAATGACGTCAACTGACGGATTTGTATAAGGTGTGCCGGCCTCATTCACTAAATGATTTACCACCCGATTTTGTGTCAGCGCCTCTAGCCGGTCTGCAAGGTCTTTCCAAAGCAAATATTTTGTGAACGAAAATTGAGCGATCCAGACTTCTTCTTTAACTTCCCATCCGGACAAATCTCTAACAGCATCTCTGAACAAGCGAAATACCAGTGCTACGTCCACACCGCTATCATCTTCTGGCAAAGGATCAATCCCGGGAATCTCCTTTTGAAAATGTTGACGCAACATTTCCATGAGAGTAAAATTGAGGCGAGTTTCTTCATCAATTCGACGAAGTGTAAAACCTTCTAGGACCGATTTTCGCTTTAGTTCCACTGGAACGAGGAGTATTGGAGCCCGGAAAATTCTTTCGCTATGCTCAGTTTCTTTCCATTCCAATAT
>DASYEY010000229.1:0-44725 GCA_036498725.1 Verrucomicrobiia bacterium
CCGCTCTATTTAAGTTTAGACAGAATGAACGTAATTATCAGAATTATTCCGGGCTCATTCCGTTTTGATCCATTCTGTTAATTTGGTCAATTCTGTCAAAAAAACCTTCCCGGCTTGGTGGCTTAGTGTCTTCGTGGTTCAATTTCTTTCTCTGTATGCTCTGTGACTCTGTGGTTAACCCACTTTCGTCCGCATGTAATGGAAAAGGTATTGCTGCGCATAACCAGCATGCGGCCCGAAATGCGTGGCGGCAAAGTGGCGGAGCCGTTTATCACTGGCCCGGCGGCGGGGAAAATATAATTCCTGCAACGCGCGTTCGATCCAGACATCCACCGGAAATGCGGAGTCGAACCCATAAGCAAACAATAAGACACAATCAGCGATCTTGGCGCCGACCCCGCGCAAGGTCATCAATTGATGCTGCGCTTCGCGGTAAGGCACTGTTCGCAACGCTTCGAGATTAAATTGGCCGCCATCGATCTGCCGCGCGGCGGCAAGCAGGCTGGGGGCGCGGAAACCCATTTTACATGCGCGCAAGTCTGCTTCATTCAGGGCGGCGATGCGTTGCGGGGTAGGGAAGGCGAATCGTGCCATGCCGGGGCTCACCGGGATCGGTTCGCCAAAACGTTCGCATAACAACGCGACGATCTGGCGGATCTGTACGATCTGTTTGGTCGAGGACAAGATAAACGAGGCCAGGCATTCCCACGGGTCCTGGCGAAGCAGACGCAATCCATGACAACTGGCGCGGGCGGCATTCATTGGTGCATCATCGGGAAACGTTTTCAGTACTGCGGCGAGGTCGGTTTCCGTCTGGAGAAATTCCCGGAGAAAATTCCAGTCCGTCACCGGTGACGCAGACTGGGCATGGATGCCAGCTTTGGTCTGCGTGAGGCGAAGATGCTGCCGACCGACCACGCCGTGCCAGATGTCGGCGACCGATTCCCAGCGAAAGACCTGGCCCGAATCCAGCGTGGCGGCGAGATCGTAGTTTTCGACTGGCAGAACAATTTCCGTCGCGGACATTTTATTTCAAGTTGTAGCAGCCGAAAATTTGCACGCGCTGCAAAACCCGGCCATCGCGGATCATCACATCGCGCACGCCGAGATTGGTGACGGTCTCAAACTGGTTGATGATGTCCGGCGGGGCCGGTGGCAGCGGTGGAATATCGCGGTAAGCGATGGGTTCACGCTTCAGCCATTTCCAGATCCAGCCTTTTTCAAGTTTATAGGTATCCACCCGGCGGACATAAATGGCGTCCTGACCGCGTCGTGTCCGGGCATAGTCATATTCCGGCCAGAGATAAAACTGGTTTTCTGGCAGTTGATCCAACCGCTGACAATAAACCAGTGGTTGTTGCGTCAGGGCGGCGCGACGGGCAGCGGGTGAATAGAACGTATAAAACCCGGTGGAACTATAATCGTTGGCGATGACGAAACTATTGGTGCCAAATTGTTCGCGTTCACGTTCAACGAGTGCGGCGGCCTCCGGATAACTGCGGCCCAGGCGGCGAGCGGGATCAATGTCTCCGGGCAATTTATTGACGATTTTCCCGGTGATATCCGTGTCATAGATGAACACAGAAATGACGATGCCGAGGGCGATGCCTGTGATAAGCCAGGGCTTGGCAATCCGGGGACGTTCATGCCAATAGACCGCCATGAGACAGAACATCGGCAGCACCGCGGGCGCGATCCAGTTCAGTAAAATACGCGAATGGAGCGAGTACAAGGCGTACCCGAAGAAAACCGGTGCGCCCATGCAAAATAAGTAGAGCCAGAGCGGTTTTTCTTCCCGGCGCTTCCAAAAAGCAAAACCGGCCCAAACGGCGGCGATGAGAAAAATGGGATTGAGCAACCCTAATTCACCGCCGATAAATTCGAGCAGATATTGCAACGTAGGGTGCCAGTGATGCCGTTCATCCAGACCTGCGTTGGTGGCGACATGGTGAAGGGTAATCCAATGATGTTGCGCATTCCAGATGACAGGCGGTAACGTGCAAATGGCGCAGATGAGCAACGCCAGCCACGGGCCGGGTTTGCGCAGATGAATGCGCGCCGACGGTTGTAATGCAAAAAAGATCAGCCAGCAAATGATTTGAAAATACGCGTTGGGTTTGCAGAGAAAACCCAACCCCATGGCGAGGCCGACGCTGAGCCAGTCGCGTGTTTTACCGTCGGGTTTCAGCGCGCGCCAACCGGCGATGAGCGCCCACATCCAGCATAATACGTATGGTGGATCAACGGTCATCAGGATCGAACCGGCCGCGAGCAACGGTGTGGCGAAGGTAACCATCAAGATCCAGAACGCCGTGCGCGCATCGGTTTCCCGCGCCAGAAAGCGCAGCACGATGAAACTCAAGATCGCCGCCAGTAACGGCGAGAAAAAGCGCACCCCGAAAACCGTGTCGCCGCCGATGGCTGTGCCTGCCCATTGAAACAGGGCAATCCCCAAAGGTTTGCTGAAATAAGAAAGCGCCAGATGCTTTGACCAGAGCCACTGATACGCTTCGTCGCCGCTTAATCCGACCAATCCGCTCGCGAGATAAATCCATCGCGCGACTAGGGCGAAGACGATGACGACGTAGCCAAGGTGCAGCCATTCGGTCTGGGAATGAAAAGTAGAGAATGAAGAATGAAGAGGGGGAATGCTTGAAACGCTCGACGTCTTTGAGGATGTTTCTGCCTTCTGCCTTCTGCCTTCTTCATTTACCAACGACGGCAGTTGTTCGTACCAGCGCGGGAAGAATTTTCGTCCGCCGAAATTCCAGAGTGCCTGCACGCCGACCACGAGGGCGATGGCATAGCCCATGCCGAGAATGGCACCCACGGTCACGTCGCTCGGATAGTGCACGCCACAATAAACGCGGGAAAAGGCGACCGTCGCTGCCACGGGAAACAGGAACCAACCGCGGCGGCGATAAAAAAGGAATACGATGGTGGCGGCGGCAAACCAGTTTGCGGCATGGGCGGAAGGCATGCTGCCGGAATTGGAACAACCGAGACGTTCCACCACATCGGACAGGGCAATGCACGGCCGCGGGCGGGCGATCGCATGTCGGATAGTCCCAATCACGAGCGGATCACCCGCTGCAACGGCGACGAGAATGAACAAGGCACAGAGACGTCCACGCGCGCCGCCCCGGATCAGGGCGACGACCAATAGCACCGCGACGGCGATGGAAAACCAGCGCATGACACTGCCACCACCACTGACGATGGGCATAAGCCAGTCGAACAATGGATTGCCGAGCGTGCCATTGATGAAATGAAACAGCGCGGTATCGAGCGATTGAAGCCAGTGCATCACCGGAAGTTTAGGGGAAAGCAGCACCGTTGGAAAACGGAATCAACCTGTCACAAACCGCAACTTTAAATCAATTTTAGCCACAGATGGCCACAGATGAAACACAGATAGGGACGGGAAAAAACATTTTGCCACAAAGCAAAGCGCACAGAGAAGATGGGAAAGGCTTCAGGCATTGGGCTTTGGATTCGCGCCTTGGGAGTTTGATTCGCGAAAATTAGCGCATTTCGCGTCAAAATGCTTTTCCGTGTTTAATCTGTGGCTAAATGGTTTCCTCTGCGTGCTCTGCGCCTCTGTGGCAAAACGATTTTCCGTCACTCCGGAAAATTAAGCTTTTTGGCGACTTGGAAGCGAAACATGCGTTTCTGCATCCAGCGTACGGCAAACAGATCGTAGGACGAGGCGAACAGGCGGTTCCATACACCGTAATTGCTTTGGCCGGCGAACCGTTCATGGTGGCTGATCGGGATTTCCGCCACGGAATAACCTTCGATCTTGAACAGCGTCGCCATGAACCGGTGCATGCCCTTGAAAAATTTCAAGTTGCTGGCGCACTCGCGTTTGAAGACGCGATAGCAGCAGGCGGAATCAGTGACGTTCTCGTGGGTGATTTTGTTGCGGACGCCGTTGGCGATCTTGGAGGAAAGCTGGCGCAACCAATTATCACCCTTGGCGCGGTTGGCGACGCGGGAACCGCAGACGCAATCGGCCTGTTTCAATGCCTCAAGAAATTTCGGCAGATCCTTCGGGTCGTTTTGCAGATCGGCGTCCATCGTGGCGATGTATTGTCCGCGGGCTGCCTGGATGCCGGCCCAGAACGCTGCGGACTGGCCGGCGTTCTTTTCAAAACGCAGGGCGCGGATGCGGGAATCTTCGGCGCACAATTTTTGCAGGATTTCCCACGATTTATCCCGGCTGCAATCATCCACGATGACGATTTCGTAGGCGATGGACAGCGGCGACAGGGTCTCGCGGATGGCCGTGGTGAGCGGGATCAGATTGCCCTCCTCGTTATAGCAGGGCACGACCACGCTCAAGATGAGAGGTTCGGTCATTTTTAGTAGGCAACCAGTGAACGCACCGGAATGCCGGACAATTTTTTGCGGCCATCCAGAAAATTCAATTCGATGAGAAAGCTGACTTCAAGGATTTCTGCGCCGAGTTTTTTCACCAGCGAAATGGCGGCGGCAGCAGTGCCGCCGGTGGCCAGCAAATCGTCAATAAGCAGTACGCGCGCGCCGGGTTTCAAGGCGTCAATGTGCATCGCAATGGTCGCGGAACCATATTCGAGCGCATAATCTTCTTCGTGGGTCTGATAGGGTAATTTGCCTTTTTTGCGTACGGGTACAAAACCGGCTTTTAATTTCAGGGCGGTGGCGGCGGCGAAAATGAATCCGCGCGCGTCAATGCCCACGATGGCATCCACGCTGCCGGGCGCATAGTTTTCCGTCAGCAGATCAATCGTCCCGGCGAACAATCGCGCATCGGCGAGCAGGGGCGTGATGTCTTTGAATTGAATGCCCGGTTTCGGAAAATCCGGGACATTGCGGATGGCGGCGGCGATCTCAGCGGCAGTTACAGGGTTGGGCATGTCAATCAGCTTTCGTTGGGGACGTCTCGATTTTATCAATCATTTTTTTTAGTTTGCTCAAGGCCAGGTTTTGGATCTGGCGGACGCGTTCACGCGTGACATTGAATTTTTCACCGACTTCTTCCAATGTCCGCTCCGGGCCGCCATCCAGGCCGAAGCGATAGCTCAAGATGGTGGCCTCGCGTTCGTTCAGGTGCTTGACCATGTCTTGCAACATGTTCACAACCGTTTTGTCTTCGAGCTGGCTGTAAGGATTGGAGGCATGTTCGTCTTCGACAATCTCGCCAAAACTGTTGGAACCGTCCTCGCCGACCGGCGCATCCAGCGACGCCGGACGAATGGCGGCGGTGCGCATCCGGGCGACCCGGCTGGCGGTCGTGCCCAGTTCAGCGGCCAAATCTTCGTCGCTCGGCTCGTGACCCAGTTCTTCCTGCAACCGGGCCGCCACGCGGCGCATCCGATATATTTTGTCCACCAGATGCACGGGCAGGCGGATGGTCTTGGACTGGTTGGCAAGCGCCCGTTTCATGGATTGTTTGATCCACCATGAACCGTACGTTGAAAGTTTACCGCCCTTGGCCGGGTCAAACCGCTCAACGGCTTTCATGAGGCCAATGTTGCCTTCACTGATCAAGTCCAGCAACGGCAGGCCGATGCCTTCATAATCGCGCGCGATTTTGACCACGAGGCGCAGGTTCGCCTTGATCATGTGTTCACGCGCCTTGGCATCACCTTTTTTGATGCGCGCGGCCAGGTCAATTTCTTCCTGAGCCGTGAGCAGTTTTACCTGGCCGATTTCCTGCAGGTAAAGCCGGATGGAATTGTCACCGTCAGGACGCTCGCTTTCGCGGCGGATAAATTGAGTGGTATCGCCTTCGACATGCTTGACCAGTGGGGCGTCGAATGGAGAATTGGCGGGCGCGACCGCTTCACTCGCTTGCGCTTCCTGCCGTAGAAAGCGGGTGGTATCGCCTTCGACATGCTGGCCGGATGCATCCGATGACCCGGCCGACGCGGCGTTTGGTGATTGGGAAATGGGAGTTTCCGCCGCCGGCGCGGAGTTTTCACTCTTGCGCCGGGCCGCCGGATTTTTACGACTGGTTTTCTTTTCCGCCATGAGTAAGAAAAAGTTAAACCGCCAATGCGCTGGCGCAAGGCAAATCAACTGCAATCAATTGCGCCATCGCGGGCGCGGCCACCCCGGCCAGCGTAAGGGTGCGGCCATGGACATGCCTCATTTAACTTTGTAGGACGAGGTGGGTCTCGGATTTGGTTTTTTTTGCCACCAAGCCCCGAGCACGCAGAGAAGAGATTCGGCGGGAGGCGACGGGAGTTTTGAATTTTAAATTCTGAGTTTTAAGTTCTGGGCCTTAGTGACTCAAATTTACGATTGCGGATTTATGATTTGCTCTTGTCCTCATTCTTGTTTCAAAGCTTCCGCTTTTCTCTCTCCATCCTTATTTAATCCAGCCCATCCTGTAAATTCTGTTTAAAAAGTTTTCTCAGCTCGGTCATTTAATTCGTGAAAATTTGCGTAATTCGCGTCAAAATGTTTTCCTTCGTCCGCTTCGCGTCCTTCGCACGACACTGTTTTTCCGTGTTTAATCCGTGGCTAAAAATCTTTGGCGCTTGGTGGTTCAATCCCGTCCCATCCGTCTTAAGGCCGCACGATCGCCGTCAGGTCCCGGTTTTTGAATTTCACCATGTCGAGCCCGCGTACCCGTATCAATACTCCGTTGGTGTCCGGGAGATTGGTCAGGCAACTCGTCGGCAACACCAGCATGAACGGTGGTTGATTGGTGAGAAAATCAGCCGCGCGTGCTTGATCGCCAAAAACAATCCGGTTGGTGGTGCCCGCGCGCAATTCCCAGACCAGGCTGGATTCAGTGAAACCGTAACAACCGATCTTGGTTTCCGGCCTGATATATTGCTGGGTCGCATGCCAAAGACTGGCGGAGAGAAAATGCGCCCGTGCCACCGGGAACAGTCCCAACGTCACTACTAGAACAAAAAGGGTCATCCCCACCGCCCGCCGACCAAACCAGGCGAGGGAATTAGTTTCATTCCTGATCTGCAAGGCCAGCCAGAGCGCAAGGCACGGAAAAGCGGGAATCGTATAATGCGGCAACTTCGTCCGCACCAGCGAGAAAACCGCGAATACAATCGCTGCCTGCACCAGCAGATACCAGCCGATGCTGTCCGTTTGGCGCGTCGCCCACCAACGCTTCAGGGTTGCTGGCACGCGCGGGGACCAGGGGAAAAAGCTGATGAAAAACGTCAAGAGATACAAGGGCACCGCCGCCAGGTAACCAAAAAATCCCGAGATGCCGTGTCCATCCGTCACCCCGATGGAGCGGTCAATGACATGTTCGCCGATGCCGACATGCAAAAATTTCCCCTGCGTCTGCAGCATGGCCGGAATGCCCCACAGTCCCACCAATCCGACCGACAAAACAAAGCCCGCAATAGTGGCAATGACCGGCAGCGAAAAATCCCGGCGTCGAAACCCGCGGCCAAGGATCAATCCCAGCAACGCAAGCCAGATCTCCGGACCTTTCGCCAGAAAGCCAAGTGCCAGGGCGACGTAAAAAATCCACCACCAACGCGCCCGATGCGGTTGTTCCGGTCGCGTCAGTTCCCAGCCGCTCCAGAAGGCGAGCGTGAAAAAGAAAATCAGCGCCATATCCGCCGTCGCCACGCGTCCGAGCAAGACGGCGACATGCAATCCGGCCACAAACATCACGCCGGCCATCAACCCGGTTTTTGCGTCAGCGAGTTTTCGCCCCCAACGCACCAGCAACCAGCCGATGCCCATCGTGAACAGAGCAGTGGGCAGGCGGGCGGCAAAATTATTCTCACCCAATAATTTGTAGCTGGCGATCTGGCACCAGTAGATCAGGATTGGTTTATCAAACCGATAGTCACCGTTAAACCACGGCACGATGTAATCGCCGCGCTGGATCATCTCCCGCGAGGCTTCGGCAAAACGCACTTCATCGCGATCCGTCAACGGCAGGATCCAATTACCCGCCAGCAACAGCCCAAGGCTGAGCAGGACCACGGTGCGTTCCGGGTAACGGGCCAGTTTTTCAAACAAGGATTGCATCAACCGAAAAATTATCGCTGGAAATGCCGGATGAGGCGAGTGGGGAATTTAAGTCGCTCACCTCAATCTGTCCCCGTTTAGCGGGGGAAAAGAATCCAGCAGCGCGCCATGGCTGCATGGTGTCTAAATATCCATAGGCGTCTCCCTGGCTCCCTCTCTTCGCCAAACGAGGGGGGCCGGGGTGTAGTCCTAATTTTTCGGAAAACTTTGTGTGTGATAAATCGGGTGGAATAAATCTTTGCACTCTTTTCCTCCTTCAATTCCGGTTTATCATCCGTTTGGGCTAGCCCATACACATTCTTGTTATCCATTTGTAACCCAATCGCAATGGATTTCGCCCGAAAAGGCTATATTACAGTGGAGCGTATTTCGCTAGGTTAAACGCAACATATAAAACCATCTGGTACTCGGAGAGCCGGTATCAGCGGGAGAAGATGTTGCTTATTAATCATTAGAAAATAACGATAAACTTGATGTAACTATGAAGCTTACTACTGCGTGCAAAAAAGTGGCGGGGCGTGCTCTGGCGGTGATTCTGTTGGGTGCCGGAGTGCAATCCTCGCTGGCAGATAATGGCATTTGGACCAATGATGCCAGCGGAAACTGGGGCGACGCCATCAACTGGCAGGGCGGTGTTGTTGCCGATGGTTCGGGCTTCATCGCTGACTTCAGCACCATTGATATCACGGCCAATCGCACCGTCACACTGGACGCGGCGCATACCCTCAGCACTTTGAATTTCGGTGACGCGGGAGCTGTGCCTGATTTCAACTGGTTATTGACGGGACCGGGCGTTTTGACGTTGGGCGCGTCGCCGATCATCAATGTTGTCAATCAAACGGCCACCATCGGCGTCTCCCTGGCGGGAACGACCGGTTTCTCAAAGAATGGCAATGGCCACCTGGTGTTGACGGGAACCAATACTTACACCGGCAATACGACCATCAATACGGGAAAGGTGACCTATAGCGGCAGCGGTTCCAGCAGCGGCACTGCTGGTTATAACTTGCTCGTAGGTGGAGCCACCGGGCGCGCGGTATTAAATTTCAATAGCAGCGGCACGTTATCGTTTGCCACCGGCGCCAATTCGCAATTGTTTTATGTCGGCGGCAACGGCGGCGGTAGTGATACCGGCGTAGGCGCAGTTTACCAAACGGCCGGCTTGGTCAATTTTGGTAACAGCGGTGGAAATTATTTGACGTTGGGCGCAGTGGGCGGGGCGAGCTATGGCTCGTACAATTTATCTGGCGGCACCCTGACCATTCCGGGCGGTGCCGGTACGCGCATCGGCTATGGTGGTCTCGGTTCTTATGTGCAGACAGGCGGTACTTTGAATTGCGGACGTTACTTTGCGATCGGCGGGAACGGCGCGACAGGCAATGGGGTGGCAACCTTCTCCGGCGGCACGATCACGGTCAGCTCAAGCTATCGTTTCCTGATCCCGGACGCCGCGAGCGCCACGGCGGTCATGAATGTCGGCACGGAAGCTGGCGGCACCGCCTCCATCACGACCTTGTCAACGACCTGTGTGGCGATGGAAAACAGCGCCAGTGGCAATGGGACCTTGAATTTGAACAGCGGCGCGCTGATCCTCGGCGGCCCCATCACGCGCGTCAACACTTCGGGCGGCAGCGCTACTTTGAATCTTAATGGCGGGGTTATCCGGGCCGGTGGAAACAACATCACCCTCATCAATGCCAACCTGGGCAGCGCCAAAGTTTACAACGGCGGCGTGACGTTTGACAGCCAGGCCAACACGGCTACGGTCGCGGCAAGTTTGGCGGCAACGATGGGAAATGGCATTTATCCTTCCAGCGGTATTCTGACAGTTGCCAGTGGCGGTGGCGCGGGTTATATCGGTGCCCCCTTGGTGGCCATCAGTGGCGGCTCTGGCACGGGCGCCACGGCGATCGCCAATATTGCCAGTGGCGTGATTTCCGGTGTAACCGTGACTTGCCCCGGTCAAAATTATCAGGCTGGCGATTCCTTGACGTTCACTTTCAACGGCGGCGGTGCCACCAATGCAGCTACTCCTTACACTTATGTTTTACAGGCGGCGGACGTGGCGGCAAATGCCACCGGCGGCCTGATCAAACTGGGCTCCGGCAAATTGATTTTAAGTGCGACCAATTCGTACTCCGGTACCACCGCCATCGGCGCGGGGACGTTGGATGTGAAGGCAGACGGTGGTTTGGGTAATGGCAATGTCGTTGTCGGCAGCGGCACGACCTTGATCCTTGAAACCGGCTTGACCAACGGCTACATCGCCGCTTCGGCGAATCTGGTGATCAGCGGCGGCGGGGTGGTGAATCTCAATTTTAGCGGCGCCAACACGATCAATGGCCTTTCCCTAGATGGCGGTGCCACTTATATGGCTCCGGGCACCTACGGCTCAAGCAGTTCCGGTGCGCCAAATGTTGATGACACGCATTTCACCGGCACGGGGACGGTGGTGGTCACGACCACGCCGGTGGTGCCATTGAATGTGGCCCTGGCTTCTTCGATCAACCCCTCGGTCTATGGCCAATCGGTCACCTTTACGGCGACGGTGACGACTTCCGGCGGGGGCACGCCTTCCGGCAGTGTAACGTTCAAGGACGGCGCGACCACGCTCGCAACGGTTACCTTGGATGGCACGGGCAAAGGGACGCTCGCGACCAATGGCCTGAGCATCGGCTCACATTCGATCACGGCAGTATATGATACCACCGTGTCGCCGATCTTGTCGCAAGTCGTCAATACGCCGACGGACATTTGGAGTGGTTCCGTCAACGGCGTCTGGGATATCAACACGACCAGCAACTGGCTGGCGCTGGGCAGTGCGACGGCTTATGCCGAAGGGAACATTGTTCAGTTTGATGATGCTGCTTCCGGCAGTACTTCGGTTGCTTTGAACGTCCCGGTCAATCCGCTTAGTGTGACGGTGAGCAACCGTGCGAAGGATTATTCCATCGCCGGCACGGGCGGCATCAGTGGCGGCACCGGATTGGCCAAAGACGGCAATCGTTCACTGACGATCAGTGTGGCCAATAGCTATACTGGAACAACAATCTTCAGCAATGGGGTAGTCACCTATACTTCCGGCAGTGCCAATAGCGGTAATGGTTCGTTGCTCGTGGGGGCTTATAACGGCAACGCCGTGATGAATGTGAACACCACCAATGCGTTGTCATTCAACGGCACGTTGGCGGTGGGCGGCAACTTGGGAGACACTGCAGACAGCGGGGTGGGGGTCATCAATCAATATTCAGGAACCTTTAACTCGGGTGGCGGTGGCGACGGATATATTGAGATTGGAACTGGCGGAGCGAATACGTACGGGGTCTATAATCTGGCGGGCGGCACGTTGAATACTCCGAACACCTCCGGGCTGCGGATCGGGGCTCAAGGCACTGGCATCTTCAACCAATCGGGTGGTGTCCTGAATTGCAACCGTTATTTTGCGCTCGGCACGCAAAGCGCCAACAATAATATCGGTGGTATCGGTATTGCCACCTTCACCGGCGGTTCCGCGCTCTTCTCGTCAGCCTATCGCATTATCGTCGGCGACAAACCGGGCGGCACGGCGGTCTTTAATCTGGGCACTGAAGCCAGCGGTACCGCAGTCCTGACAAACTTGTATAACAATGCCGGAAATGGTGGCATGGAATTGCTGGATAATGCTGCTGCCAGCAGCGGTACGTTGAATCTGAATAGCGGCGTCCTGCAGGTGGGCGGAGCGATTTATATCAACTCAGTGGCAGGCGGTGCTGCAGCCATCAACTTGAATGGCGCCACGTTGCAGGCCGGGGCGAATAATATCAACCTGATTGCCGAATTTAGTAGCGAATTGATCGGGAATTATGGCGGCAATGTTTTTGCCCGCGGCATCGTGGTGGATTCACAGACGAACACCTGTTCCATCAATGCCGACCTTGTGGTCATGGGCGGCAATGGTATTTATCCGGCGGTCGGCAAATTGACCGTGACCGATGGTGGGACGGGATATCTCGGGGTGCCGATGGTGACAGTCTATGGCGGTTCTGGCAGCGGTGCCATGGCCGTGGCGGAAATCACCAATGGTCAGATCGTCAGCGTGAGCTTGACTTGCCCGGGTCAATATTATCAGGCGGGCGACGTCCTGGATTTCCAATTCACCGGTGGTGGTCCCACCACACCGGCGGCTGATTTCCTCTATACCTTGCAAGCGGGTGACGTTCAGCTCAATAGCAACGGTGGCTTGACCAAAATCGGCAGTGGCACGTTGTATTTGACCAGCGCCAATGATAATTACACCGGGACGACCACGGTCAGCAACGGCACTCTGGCCATCTCTGGTATCCTGAGCGGCGGCGGGCAGGTGAACGTGATGGGCGGCATGTTGGGCGGTGCCGGCGGTATTGTCTATGGCCCGGTCTCTATTTCCGGCGGCGGAGCGTTGACGGCTGGTATCACAAATGTCGGAACCTTCACGGTGAACAACACGGTCACGCTGGCTCCTGGCGCGGCTTATTTCGCGAAGATTGACAAGGGGTTGGCCGTGCAGGACTTGTTGCAAGGTGTTTCTACTTTGACCTATGGCGGCACTTTGAACGTCACTAATCTCTCCGGCACTTTGGCGTTGAACGACAGCTTCAAGCTGTTTGACGCGGCGAGTTACCAGGGCGGATTTACGGCGGTCAATCCGTCAATTCCCGGACCGGGCCTGGCGTGGGATACCACCCAATTGACCGTCAATGGCACGCTGGCAATCATCGCGGGCAATCCGGTTAATCCGAACCCGACCAACATCGTGGTAACGGTGACCGGCGGCGGCCTCAATATTAGCTGGCCGATTGATCACACCGGTTGGACCTTGCAAGTCCAGACCAACTCGCTGAGCACCGGTCTTTCCAACAATTGGTTTGATGTGGCCGGATCAACCACAACGAACGCGCTGACCATCCCGATCAATCCATCCAGCGGCAGCGAGTTCTTCCGCTTGAAATACGTGCCGTAAGTGATTTATCAACCAACATATCTGGATCAAGACTCACACAAATTGGATCAATACATGCAAGCGATAAAGAAAACTCAATCACATCAGGGATTCACGTTGATTGAACTGCTGGTAGTCATCGCCATCATCGCCATCCTGGCCGCCATGTTATTGCCGGCGTTGTCCAAGGCCAAACAAAAGGCTCAAGGCATTTATTGTGAGAATAACAACAAGCAGTTGATGTTGTCATGGACGATGTACGCCTCGGATTACAATGACCGGCTTGTTTACAATAAGGCAAGTGACACCACCGACTTGATAAATTGGGTGGGCGGAACGCTCGATTGGACTACAAGTCCTTTGAACACAAATATCGCCTTGATCACCAAAGCGTTGATGGCGCCTTACATTGGCGCCAACTACAAGATCTTCAAATGTCCAGCGGACATTTATGATCTGAAAATCGGGCCGCGCATACGCAGTTATTCCATGAATTGTTTTGTTGGGCCGCATGATAACACTGGAACGCCAGTCAACACCCAGTATAAGCAGTTCATCAAGCACACCGACTTTGCGCGGCCAACGGATACATTTGTTCTGGTGGAGGAACATCCCGACAGCATCAATGATGCTTATTACACGGTAGAAGGCGGCGGTGATCTCTCCCAGGCATATGCTAGCACTGCCTACTGGCGTGACATGCCAGCCAACTACCATAACCGTGCGGCGGGCTTTTCTTTTGCTGACGGCCATGCGGAGATAAAAAAATGGTTGAACCCATTTACCGCCAATAATCCGGTTTTAAGGAATAGTTCACGTTTTGCTGCTGCCTTGCAGATTCCCAACGGCGAAGGTACCGATGACGTACGGTGGATGGCGGACCACGCCAGTTATCATAATTAAGTGATTTTTACCAGGGGGTAGGGATGGACTGGGGAAAATATTCAATATTCAACATTTAAAGCCGAACATCGAAGGAACAAGCGTCGTCGCTTTGGACATTGAGATTTTTTTTAGACAGATTAACAAAATTAACCGAATCAAAACGAATCTGGCAGCATCCGATACATCTGCTAACCCATTCGCAAAGCAACTGGTTTGATTTTTTTAAAGCCCCAGCGGAGCGATATATTTGTAGCTGAGCGTCGCAAAGAAATGCCAGATTCTACGGAACTGTGCTACCGTCACGCGGATGGCCATGGATTTGAAATTCTGTCCATTTTGTAAATTCTGTCAAAAAATGTTCCCCAACTTCGTGCCTTGACGTCTTGGTGGTTTAACCAGGTCATGAAGTTTCGCCTTCTATCAACGGTTTCCACCCGTAATAAAATGCGGTTGCGGCTTTGACAAATCGCCGGTTGCGGGCAAATTCTTGGGCAATGGCTGTTCAATACAAAGACTATTACCAAACGCTGGGCGTGCCGCGCACGGCCAGTGAGGCCGATATCAAAAAATCCTTCCGCAAACTGGCGCGCGAATATCATCCGGACGTTGCCAAGGACAAAAAGAAGGCTGAGGAAAAATTCAAGGAGATCAACGAGGCCTACGAGGTTTTATCCGACCCGGACAAACGCAAAAAATACGACGAACTGGGGGCCAATTGGAAATCGGGCGCCGAATTTCGTCCGCCGCCGGGTGCGGGCGGTTTTGGCGGCCAGCCATTTCGCGGTGGCCATGCGGGCGCGGAAAGTTTTGAATTCGACGGCACTGGGTTCAGCAGTTTCTTCGAGCAAATGTTTGGCGGACGACGCCAGGGCGGGGGCGGGTTCAATCCGCGCGGAAATCATTCAGCGGGCAATTTCGCCGAACGCGGTGCGGATATCGAAGGCGACATCATGGTTTCATTGGAAGAAGCCGCGCAGGGTTCCGTGCGCACGGTGAACATTCGCCACGCCGACCGCAGCGAATCCCATCAAGTTCGGATTCCGGCTGGGGTGACCGAAGGCCAAAAATTACGCCTGTCCGGCCGGGGTGAAAATGGCCGCAGCGGTGGTGAAAACGGCGATCTTTATCTGAACGTGCGTTTTGCCAAGCATCCGGATTTCGAAGTGGACGGGCACAACTTGATTTACGAACTGGAACTGGCGCCTTGGGAAGCGGCCTTGGGCACGGAGATTTCCGTGCCCACGCTCGCGGCCAAAGTAAATATCAAGATTCCCGCCGGCACTCAAAGCGGGCAGAAGTTGCGGGTACGCGGCCGTGGTCTCGGCAAAAATGGCGACCTGCTGGTGGCCACTAAAATTGTGGTGCCGATGAAACTGTCTGAGGCCGAAAAAAAAGTGTGGGAACAGTTGCAGCGCGAATCAAAATTTGTGCCGCGGGATTGAGCGGGCGGGAACGATTTCGCTCGAAGGCAGCGAAGGGGAATTAAGACGCGGCAAACATGGAACCTGCTTTGGAGAAACTTTTTTTAGACAGAATTTCCATTCGCGCTCTGGCCGCCGCTGCTGCCGGTGTAATACCAGTCAATCGTTTGGGCCGTCGCGGACGGCCCCAGCAACAGGGCCGTGGCGGCAAGCCATTGAAATGTTTTACGCCAGGGCGGTTGAGCCCGGTCCGGTATCCGGTTGCGGCCATGGACGTTTTTTTGATTCATGAGCGGTTTTGAAAAAATTAATACGCAATAATCAACCCTTCACGGTTGAGCGGCAGGAACTGAAAGGTTACGATGGCGCAGCCTTCTGCCGGATAGTTTTCCTCTCATTTTCTTCGCGAGTTTTGTGCGGCAATTTTCTCGCAAAATCCAAATCGCGCTTGGCGTAATCGCAAAACTGAATAGACTGGCGACGCTTGCACCACTTTTGCCATCGAGTTTCATCCTCACGATTTTGGCCATGGGGTTTTTATTTGCCCTGGGCTGTGCTCCTCTGGCTGGCGGTGATGCTGGCGCCGCTGACGGCGCCGGCTGCCATCATAATTACCAACCTGAATCAGACCAACCTGACTGAATCATATCAGATGGAACCCTACGCCAGCCCAACGAATGACCTGGGCTCCTGGATTTGGACGGATACGCTTTATGACCGGCAAACGTGCCAGTTTTGGCGATCTTTTTACATCCCGGAAAACAGCAAGGTCGTCAAGGCCCGGCTGGCGATGACGGTGGACAATGAGTTCACGTTGATGCTGGATGGCCGTGAAATGGGGCGGGGCGATGAGTGGCGCGAATTGTTTCTTTTTGACCTGGCCAAGTTGTTGACGCCCGGCCAGCACACGCTTGCGGTCAAGGCTTTCAACTCACTTTCTTCGGCGGGGATGTTGCTGGGATTCCGGATTGAATTCGCGGACGGAAGGGTGATTGAGATCAAATCAGATCATTCATGGCGCATCGTGCCGGACGGTGCCAGCCATTGGCAAACGCGAGTCAAGGCGCCGAAGGATTGGATGCCGGCCACAATCGTGGCGCCATTATTTAGCGCGCCGTGGTGGACCACCCCCCAAAACGTGGACGTGATGCCGGTATTGGAACCGATCCATCTGCTCTTCTGGCAGACGGGCTGGTTTCAGATCACGCTCTTGCTGGTTTGCGGTGTTGTCATCGTGATCAGCCTGCGGCTCATGGCGCAACTGGCGCTGCACCGCAAGGAACGCTGGTTGTTGCAGCGGGAACGTGCCCGGATTGCCCGGGAAATTCACGACGACATCGGCGCCCGCATGACCCAACTCGTGCTGCATGGGGAATTGGCGCAAAACGGCCTGGCTGCCGGCTCGGAAGTGCATTCGCAATTGGTGCAACTGTGTGAAGGCGCGCGCGGCTTGTTGTCCACGATGGACGAAATCCTCTGGGCCATGAATCCCAAGCGCGACACGTTGCGCGATTTTGCCTCGTATGTGTGCAACTACACGCAGGAATTTCTGGCGCCGACCCCGATCCAATGCCGGTTCGAAGTGGATTCCGAGATGTCGGCGGCGGTATTTAATCTTCCGCTCCGGCGCAGTCTGTTGATGGCCATCAAGGAAACGTTGAACAATGCTGTGAAATATTCCGAAGCCACCGAATTGCGCCTGCAGATCAAATGGCAGGGGCAGCGGCTGGTCACAGTGGTGCAGGACAATGGCAAAGGTTTTGACCAGGCGATCATCAAGCCCGACCGCAACGGATTGACCAACCTGGCGCAGCGGATGCAGGAGCTGGGCGGCACATGTGTCATCACCAGCCGCCCGGGGCAGGGTTGCCGGGTTGAATTTAGTATTCCCTTGAAGCAACCCCGGCGGCATCCTTGGGCGTGGCTGTGGAATCCCAAAGCATTTTCCGAACGGTTGACGCGCCGCGCGTCAGCCGATGATCCTTCACAAAATCATGACCCCACCAAGTCCTAAAATAACAAAGCCTGCCCGGAGCGCCCGCGCTGCTGAAGCCTCCGAAAAATTACCGCTCAAAGTGGCCTTGGTGGAAGACCAGGTGAAAGTGCGTGAGAGTTGGGTCAAGCTGATCAATTCGTTTCCCGATTTTTCCTGCACCTGCGCCTGTGCCACCGGCGAGGAGGCCGTGCGGTTGATTCCGCAGGACCCGCCCAACGTGGTGCTGATGGATATTTTTCTGCCGCGCATGTCGGGCATCGAATGTACGGTGCGCCTGAAAGAAATACTGCCCCAGACCCAGATCGTCATCCTCACTGCGATGGCAGACCAGGAACTGGTCTTTCTCGCGTTGGAAGCAGGTGCGGATGGTTACCTGCTTAAACGGACGCGCCCGTCCGACTTGCGGACGGCGCTGCTGGACGTGCTGGGTGGCGGCGCGCCGATGACCAGCCAGATCGCCCGGCGCGTGATCGAATCCTTCCGGCAAAAAGCGAAAATCCGGGATGAATCCACCCGTTTGTCCGTGCGGGAAGAACAGATACTGATGTTGCTGTCGCAAGGCTACGCCAACAAAATGATTGCAGACAAACTGGAGTTGAGCATTGATACGGTGTGCAGCCATTTGAAGCATGTCTTCAACAAACTGCACGTCAGTTCGCGGACCGAGGCGGTCGTCCGTTACATGGCCTCGAAGACGTCGCAGTTGAAGTAAGCGAGCGAGAAAGGGAAAACATTCAACGCTCAATATTTAACATTCAACGCCCAAGAAGGCATCGCCGGTTTCCTTCGATGTTCGGCGTTGAAGGTTAAATATTGCCGCCGGTTTTTGGAACCCTCACCAATTTCGGTGATGTGAGGTTCACCGGGTCGGGTTATAGACGCTGGGGTTGACAGCGGGCTAACCTTGTTGCTCGCACCCTGAGAGACGGATGGTTTGGCATTATTCGTATCGGCCGAAAACCGATTTAGCCTCAGGGATATTAGACAAAACTGGTCGCCAACCGACGAGGAAGCCCCGGGTTGATCTGACGATTTTATTTTTAAAATATAGACATGAAACGATTGAGAATCCTATTCACATTGGCAGCTATTTTTATTGCCGGCGTCGGTTTGGCGTCGGTGACCCCGCAAACGCTTCGCTGCGAATACCTCGTGAACCCGTTGGGGATTGACGCGACCAGTCCGCGGTTGACCTGGATCCTGACCGCCAGCCAGCGTGGTGAGGCGCAGACGGCTTACCAGATTCTCGTCGCGTCATCGCGCGAATTGCTCGATGCGGACAAGGGAGATCTTTGGGACAGCGGCAAGGTGATCTCTTCCGAGAGTTCGCAGATCGCCTATGCCGGCCAGCCGCTGGTCGCGCGCGCGAATTGTTTTTGGAAAGTGCGGGCGTGGGATAAGGACGCTACGGACGCGCAGCCCGGCGCGTGGAGTTCCGTGGCGACGTGGCAGATGGGTTTGTTGCAACCTGAAGATTGGAGCGCGAAATGGATTGAGTCGGCTTCGGCGACCACCGCTGGTCCACCGGCTGAATTGGTAATCCAGCATGCCACTTATGAAGCGGAAACGGATGGGGAACCCAAGATGGCGGATGTGACCCGGGCCGTGCGTCGCCGCGTCAAGAACGGCTGGATCCGGATGCCCGTGAGCAACCGGTCAATGGGTGTGGATCCGGCGAACAACCTGCATAAACATTTGCGGGTGGAATATACCTACAACGGGCAATCTTTCACCAATGTGATCGCAGAAGGGCTGATCTTTCAGGTTCCAGAGCAGGGCGCAGCGTTACCGTATCTGCGCAAACAATTTGACGTTAATGCGCGCGTCCAGTCGGCCACGCTGTATGTAACGGCCCTGGGCTTGTATGAAGTCCACCTGAACGGCCAGCGCGTCGGTGACCATGTCCTCGCTCCGGATTGGACGGATTATCGTCATCGCGTTCGTTACCAGGCGTATGATGTGACCTCGCTGATGCAGCGTGGAAAGAATGCGCTGGCCGCGATGCTCGCCGACGGCTGGTACAGCGGACACATTGGCAATGGCGGTTTTGAATTTTTTGGCAAGGAACCGGCCTTCATGGCGCAATTGGAAGTGACCTATGCGGATGGCCGCAGAGAACGCTTTGTTACTGATAAGACGTGGTTGTCACATCCCAGCCCGATCCTCGCGTCGGACTTCATGCTGGGCGAACGCTATGATGCCCGGGATGAGATCAAAGGCTGGGATCAGGCCGGACTGGATGAAAGCGAATGGCAGCCGGTGGCGGTGCGCACCAATGTGACCATCCAACTGGACGCCCAGGTCATGCCGCCAGTGCACGAACTGGTGGAATTGAAACCGAAGTCGGTCAAGCCCGCCAAGGATGGCGGTTGGATTTATGACCTCGGCCAGAACATGGTCGGCGTGGTGCGTTTGAAAGTATCGGCCCCGGCCGGGACCAAGTTGACACTGCATCACGCGGAAATGTTGAACCCGGATGGTTCGATCTATACGACGAATTTGCGCGGAGCGCCGTCCGTGGACAATTATACGACCAAAGGTGGGGGCACCGAAATCTGGCAGCCGCGTTTTACCTTTCACGGTTTTCGTTATGTTGAACTCAGTGGTTTGTCGAAGCCGGCCAGTCTGGACATGGTGACCGGTGTGGTCATCGGTTCAGATACGCCGCGCACGGGTGAATTTGCCTGTTCCGACCCGCGGCTCAACCAGTTGCAATCAAACATCCAATGGGGACAACGCGGCAATTACATCAGCGTGCCCACCGATTGCCCGCAGCGTGATGAACGCCTGGGGTGGATGGGCGATGCGGAAGTGTTCATCCGCACGGCCACTTACAACGCGGATGTTGCGTCCTTTTTCACCAAGTGGCTGGTGGATGTGGATGACGGCCAGAATGCTGCCGGTTCGTTTAGCGATGTCAGCCCGAATACAATGGGCGTCAATGGCGTTCCCGCCTGGGGCGATGCCGGCGTCATCTGTCCGTGGACGATCTATGAAATCTATGGCGATAAACGTATTTTGAAAAATCATCTGCCGGCCATGATCCGTTGGATTGAATACATGCATGTCCACAGCGACGGGTTGATCCGCGACCGTGATCGCGGTAACGACTACGGCGACTGGTTGTCCATTGGTGCGGACACGCCGAAAGATTTGATCGGCACGGCTTTTTTTGCCTACTCCACCCACCTGGTGGCGAAGGCTTGCCGGGTGGTCGGCCACACGGCCGACGCCGATAAATACGACCAGTTGTTTGCCGACATCAAATCTGCATTCAATAAAAAATATGTCGCTGCCGATGGCCGCATCACCGGCGACACCCAATGCGTCTATGCGATGGCTTTGAAATTTGAATTGTTGCCGGATGAATTGCGGCCGCGAGCCGCGCAATATCTCGAAGACGATATCAAGACCAAGGGCTGGCATCTTTCGACCGGCTTTGTCGGGGTGAGTTATCTGCTGCCGGTTTTGACGCAGGCAGGCAAGGCGGACACCGCCTATCGTTTGCTATTGCAGGACACGTTTCCCTCCTGGTTGTTCTCGGTGAAGCAGGGGGCCACGACCATCTGGGAGCGTTGGGATGGCTGGACGCCGGATAAAGGCTTTCAAGATCCCGGCATGAACTCCTTCAACCATTACTCGCTCGGTTCCTGTGGTGAATTTCTTTTCGGCGGCGTCGGCGGCATCAAGCCTGCCAGTGCGGGTTATGATACCATCGCCATCAAACCCATCATTGAGCCCGGCCTGACCTGGGCCAAAACCAGTTATGATTCCATCCATGGAAAAATCGCGACCGATTGGAAAGTGGACGGCCAGAAATTGAAATTGAAGGTCACGATTCCGGTGAACACCTCCGCAACCGTTTATGTGCCGGCCAAAGATTCCGATGCGGTCACCGAAAGCGGCGACCCGGTGGCCAAAATGGATGGCGTGAAATTCCTGCGGATGGAAAATGGCCGTGCCGTTTTTGAACTCGGTTCTGGAACGTATGCGTTCAATTCGGTGATGCCGTGATCGGGAACGGGAATGCCTGATGCCATTATTATAGTGGATTGTCCTCGCTCTCGTCGTCATCCTCGTCTTCATTGCCGGTGAAAGCGAGGATGAAGAGACGACGGCAGGAGCGCAGCTTGATTTTTAATTTTAGGTTAAAGCCCCACCCCGACCCTCTCCTCGTTTGGCGAGGAGAGGGAGAAATTTTTCGCATCTCAGAACCACCCCGCGTTGGGTTGGTGAAACGAATGAACGAGTGGTCTGCGTGCGGCATATCGTTCTCCTCGTTCTCCTTCGCCCCAACGGGGGAAGGTCGGGATGGGCCGTTTCACTATAGGTATTGGGTATCCTCTCAGCAAAGTTGCCTCAACCCGAATGGCGCATGGCCATCTCTTCTTCGTCTTCCGCGCCGATTTCAGCGGTGACGTTGCAATGCAATTCGGCCAGGCTGGTCAGCTTTTTATCCGCCGCCTTTTCTTCGTCGAGAATTTGTTCGATCAGATCCTCCGCTGTGGAGTGTTTCAAAAGCCGCGCCCATTCCCGCAGGGTGCCATAGGAAGCAATCTCGTAATGCTCGGCTTTTTGGGCGGCAAAAATGATGGCCGCGTTGAGGGTCGGTGCTTTTTTGTTTTCCGAGAGGATCTCATCGGCTTCCTTGATGATGCCGAGGATGGCTGCGCATTTTTTGGCCTTGGGCTCGCGGTCAAAGGACGCAAAAACTTCTTCGACCTTTTTCACATGTCCCTTGGTTTCCTCCAAGTGCGCTTCGAAGGCTTCGCGCAGGTCCTCATCGGTGGTGGTTTTGGCCAGTTTGGGCAGGGCCTTTACCAGTTGTTGTTCGGCATAATACATGTCGCCCAAACCTTCCAGAAACAGATCTTCCAGCGTTTTCATAAACTCACCTTTCATTTTATATGGTTGATTGAATTTATCCGGCTTCGGCGTGAAACCGGATGGAAGCGCTAATCCAGCTTATGCCATGCCTGCGCCATAATCCCGGTATGGGCTTGATTTATAGGGGGTAGGCGAAGTGATTGGAAAACCAGGATCAAGCGCCCGGCGTGCAGGTTGCAATTTTTGCCAAAGCCAAGCATGCAGGTTGCAATTTTATCAGGGGGATTAAAATGGGAACAAAACTTGCGATGGCAAGCCAAGCTCGGAATAACAAAAAGAGGGCTTCAGAGGGCTTCAAAAACGGTTGAAAAGGACGGGCTGATGGCTGGGCGGATACTCTCAAAATGGTCGGGGCGGTGAGATTCGAACTCACGACCTCTTGGACCCGAACCAAGCGCGCTACCAGCCTACGCTACGCCCCGACGTTTGGGTCGTGAGAGAATGCCATGCGCGAAACGAATTGCAATCTGAAACTTGAGAAAAATAGGGTGTGTCCACGCGCCGATGATTTGAGAGCGCGAGAACAATTAAAAATGGAGGAGGTTGACCGCAAAATACCCGAAATACGCAAAAAATCGCCGCCGAATTTTGCCGACGTTCCCTTCACCCTCCGCCCGCAACATTTTTAAAAGTGATAATAAGTGCGGTTGTAATCGCTGATGGCCCACAGATTAAATGGACTGACGGCTTGCGGGAACTTGATGTAGCGGGCGCTCCCGTCGGCCACGGCATAGTTTGAGCCGCCGGAACCTTTGCCGTAGGCACGATCCAGGGGGCTTGAATCATGGCTGCTTTGGTCGAGGATGGAATCAAAATCATTGCCGGCGATACCTTCCATCAAATCCATGTAGAAATCCCCGTGGCTCGCGGTTTTTTCGCCGAACACCGCCGTGTCACTTGGATAGAGGATGGCGGTTTCCTTCATGGCGTCCCCGTCATTAATGCCGTTGAAATAATCGTTCCAGCCATTGATCAGATAGCTGCGCGGGAGGGAGTCTGCAATGTTCGTGGTGCCCCCGGTGGGGGCGTCGGTCTGGGGGGCATTGGTCGTTTCGCTCGGGCAAAGCAATATTTTGGCGCTGCGGCCATAGGTTTCGTACAGCAGATAGGGCCAACGATTTGTTTCGGAGCGCGGCGGATAATAGCCCCGGCTGTCATCCACATACATGTGGGCGGCCAGGCTGAGCTGCCGGACGTTATTCAGGCAGGCGATGCGCCGGCCGGCTTCCTTGGCGCGGGCGAGTGCCGGCAACAACATCGCCGCCAGAATGGCGATGATGGCGATGACGACGAGCAATTCGATCAAGGTAAAAGCCCTGCGTTTGTGAGCGGATAGGCTCAGTTCACGTTTGCTGGAGGATAATTGTTCGTTTATTTTCATAACCAAAACCGGTCCCGATGCGTCTGACCAACATGTTCGACGCCTTTCATTCCGGGCGCGTTACAAGTATAAACAGAATTATGACAAAAAAGAACTGGTTGTATCTCACCGTTTTGCTGGCCTTGGCGGCGGTTTACGTCGTTTTTTTTACAGATTGGTTTAAACCGCAGACCGTGCAGATTTTTCATACGGTGCGGGAAGCGCATTTCCGCCGTCGGCCCGGGCATAATACCCCAACCTTGCTCTTTGGCCTGAGCCGCCCGCTCAAAATCACGGATATCAAGATCGTTCCGCTCGCGGACTATGAAAAGAACCCGGACACGCTGCCGGTCTGGCATCTCATTTCCGATTCCAATTCCGTGCCAATACACGATTTTGCCTATGGCCAGAAAATCCGGGGCATGAAAGCCGCCGTGCGCGGGTCGGAGGCTGGTGAGTTGGATACAAACCTGGTCTATCGTATCTTTGTCGTCGCCGGAAAAGTGACGGGACACGAAGATTTTCATCTCGGTGACGAACCGGCCACAAATGCGGTGACAAGTGGGAAGTGATGGGTGATGAGTGGTTGCCGGGTGGATGAGTTGCGCTGCGACCCATTATGCCAGCCGCGCCGGCACTTTGTGGCGTTCAGTGGCAGTTGGACGCGCAATGGTTCATCGCCTGACGCTGCGTTTGGCGACGATTTTGGTCGCAGCACGACCAAAGCCACCCAACGGAAAGAACTTTTATAAACCATCCCCATCTTATCTCTGTGAACTCTGCTCTGTGGCAAATCCCTAATTAATTAAAATTGAATCCGCGGTTTACGTCGTCGTTTGCAAAGGTGGAAGAATGGGCGGTGTTTCCAACTTCAGGCTGCCACGATTTTTCGGCCGGCAAAATGGCAGGCGGCAAAATGATGGTCGGCCACGTCCCGAAAAACCGGAACCTCCACCTTGCACTTTTCCTCCGCCATCGGGCAGCGCGGGTGAAATGGGCAGCCGCTGGGCGGATGGATCGGCGACGGCACATCGCCCGGCAGCACGATCCGCTGCCGCTTGGCATCCGGGTCCACTTCCGGCACGGCGGAGATCAACGCCTGGGTGTAGGGATGTTGCGGATTGCGGATGATGGTTTTGGCATCCGCCGTCTCCACAATTTTTCCGAGATACATCACCATCACCCGGCGGCTGATGTGTTCCACCACCGCCAGATCATGCGCGATAAAGAGATAGGCGATGCCCAGTTTTTGTTGCAGGTCGCTGAGCAGGTTGATGATCTGCGCCTGCACGGAAACGTCCAGTGCGCTCACGGGTTCATCGCAGATGATCAATTTGGGTTCCACGGCCAGGGCGCGGGCGATGCCGATGCGCTGGCGCTGGCCGCCGGAAAACTCATGCGGATAGCGCCGTGCATAGACCGGGTCGAGCCCCACCGCCTTGAGCAGTTCGAAGATCCGTTTCTGCCGGGCGGATCGGTTTTCCGCCAGATCATGGATGTCGAGCGCTTCGCCGATGACCTCCTCAATCGTCAGGCGCGGGTTGAGCGAGCCGAACGGATCTTGAAAGATCATCTGACATTTGCGACGGCGGGAACGCAGAAGCGAACCGTTCATGCGCGTGATGTCTTCGCCGTCCAGGAGCACCTCGCCGTGCGTCGGTTCGACCAGGCGCATGATGGCCCGGCCTAAAGTGGATTTGCCGCACCCGCTTTCACCGACCAGGCCGAGGGTTTCACCGGCGGCCAGGCTGAAGCTCACGCCGTCCACGGCTTTCACCGTTTCGTGGTTACGGTTAAATAGCCCGCGTTTGACCGGAAAATGTACCTTTAAATCTTTGACTTGGAGAATGCTCATGCAACCTTGGCGGAAATCATTGCAGAATCCCGGCGCGTGCCAATGTTAAAACACACGGTTGAGACTTGGCCGACTGGCGGCCGTAAAACTTAACTTGCCATTTGCCCGCGCTTGTGAAAAATTTCACGAACCAATTTATGGCACACGCAAAATTACATATTCCGGGTCCGGTTGAAGTCAGCGAAAAAACGTTCAAGGCGATGTGTTCGCCGATGATCGGCCATCGCGGACAGGGGTTCAAAGACCTTTACAGCAAAATCCAACCGCAACTCCAGACATTGCTGTCCACCAAGCAACTGGTCTATCTGAGCACGTCCAGTGCTTTCGGGGTGATGGAAGGCGCGGTGCGCAATCTCGTCAGCAAAAAAGTTTTGAGCTGCATGAACGGCGCGTTCTCAGATAAATGGTTTGACGTGGCCAAGAAATGCGGCAAATCGGCTGACGCGCTGCAGGTGGACTGGGGTTCTCCGATCCGGGCCGAAGCGATTGATCAGAAGCTCGCGACGGGCGAATTCGATGCGCTCACGATCATTCATAACGAAACGTCCACGGGGACGATGAGTTCGTTGACGGAAATCGCCGCCCTCAAGAAAAAATATCCGGACGTGATGTTCATTGTGGACGCGGTCAGTTCCATGACGGCGATGCCGATCAATTTTGATGAACTGGGCATTGACGTTTTACTGGCTGGAACGCAGAAGGCGTTTGCCTTGCCGCCCGGACTCGCGGTATTTGTGGCTTCACCCGCCGCGTTGGCGAAGGCTGCGACCATCAAAGACCGGGGCTATTACTTCGATTTTGCGGAGTTCGAGAAGAATGCCAAGGAAAGCATGACGCCGAGCACGCCGAGCATTCCGCACATTTATGCTTTAAGCTCAAAGCTGGATGATTTCTTTGCCGAAGGTTTGGAAAATCGTTATGCCCGTCACAAAAAGACGAACCAGATGACCCGCGATTGGGCGGCGAAACATGGTTTTAACCTGTACCCGGAGCCGGGCTTTGAATCCATTACCCTGACTTGCATCAGCAACGGTGCGCGTCCCGGTGGCCGTGTGGTGGATCTCACAAAATTACAAAAACTGGTCAAAGACAAAGGTTTCCTGATCGACGGTGGCTACGGCAAGATCAAGGGCACCACGTTCCGCCTCTCGAACATGGGTGATGAGACGGAAGCGACGATGAACAACCTCTATACCGCATTGGACGATGCGATGAAGGTGATGTAAGTTATTACGTAGGTTGGTAGTTCATAGGTCACCGGCGGTCTGCGAGGGCGGATCGCCGGTGTTTTATTTGGCGGACGGAGGGTGAATCAGAAATGGCCCTCATCCCGGCCTTCCCGCAGTCTAAAAAACATTCAACGCTCAACATTCAACGTGCAATACCCAAGGACGCGTGGCCACACTGCCTTCGAAGTTCGGGGTTGAATGTTAGTTCTGAATTTGGCCTCCTTGCGGGAGCGGGCAGGGGGCGAGGGAGCCCGCGTGCCAAGCAAACGCTTCTACAGAGCACATCGAACATTCAATGCATATTTCTCCACCAGCTTTGCGCGCTTCGCGCGAAAATAATTTTTCGCAGTTTTAAAATTTTGCTTTTATTCGGAATTAAAGTTGGAAGACTTGGCGGCATATGCGACTCACCATATTTTTTCAACGTGTCATGCTTGCCGTCGGTCTGATGGTGCTTTTCTTTGCCAACCGGTTGGCCGCCGCTGACATCGCTGATACCGCTGCTGCCACTGCCGCAGTGGCCCCGCTCCCGGAAACTCCGGCGCAGAAGGCGGAGCGCATGAAATGGTGGAACGACGCGCGCTTCGGGATGTTTATTCACTGGGGCGTTTATTCAGTTCCCGCCGGGGAATGGAACGGCAACACCAACTACGCCGAATGGTTTTTAGAAGAGACCCACATGCCGGTCAGCCAATATGAAAAATATGCGAATCAGTTCAATCCGACCAATTTCGACGCACTGACGTGGGTGAAAGCTGCCAAGGCCGCCGGCGTCAAATACATCGTCATCACCAGCAAACATCACGACGGTTTCGCGATGTATCCGACGAAATTGAGCGATTGGAGCATCAGCCGCACGCCGTTCAAACGTGATCCGCTGGCGGAACTCGCGGCGGCCTGCAAAAAGGAGGGCATCAAGTTCTGCCTCTATTATACGGTCATGGATTGGCATAGCTCCGACTGGGGTGTGCGCCGTCCGTGGAATGATGTCGCCGCCAAGGATGGGCCGCCGGACATGGACCGTTTTGAAAATTACATGAAGGGGCAGCTCAAGGAAATCATCACGAGCTACGGACCATTGGGACTGCTTTGGTTTGATGGCAACTGGGAAAAACCCTGGACGGCCAAACGCGGCCAGGAAATCTACAATTACGTCCGCACGCTGCAACCCAGCATCATCGTCAACAATCGCGTGGGCAAACCGGAAAATACGCCCGGTGGCGGCTTTGCGAAGACCGGCGAGATCGGTGATTACGGCACGCCGGAACAGACCATTCCCCCGACCGGTTTTGGTCCCGGCGTTTATTGGGAATCCTGCATGACGATGAACGACCACTGGGGCTACAACAAGGCGGATCAAAATTTCAAATCCGCCCAGACGCTGGTGCGCAACCTGATTGATTGTTCGAGCAAAGGCGGCAATTACCTGCTCAATGTCGGCCCGACCAGCGCCGGCATCATTCCCGCGCCGGAAGTGGAACGGTTGAAGGAGATCGGCGATTGGATGAAACTCAACAGCGTGGCGATCTATGGCACCAGCGCCAGCCCGTTCAAGCGGTTGCCCTGGGGACGTTGTACGCAAAAGGCTGATGGCAAAAACACTATTCTTTATCTCCACGTTTTTGACTGGCCGACGGACGGTAAATTGGTTGTGCCCGGCCTCAAAAATCAGATTGTTGATGCGTATCTGCTGAAGCCCAATTGGATTGGTTGGCACTCACATTTGAAAACCGCAGGCGGAAATGATGGTGTGACAATTTCCCTTCCGGCCACGGCTCCGGATGCGATCTCCTCGACCATCGTACTGAAGGTCAAAGGCGCGGCGGAAGTAGATCAGGCGGCCATTCATCAAAAGGCCGATGGTTCATTCGAGCTGAAGGCGGCGGACGCCGACCTGACCGGTGGCCTGCAATATGAAGCAGATTCCGCCAAAGATTGCATCGGTTACTGGACGTCCCCCAAAGATTCTCCCAGTTGGACGTTCAATGTGACCAAGCCGAGAAGATTCCAAGTCACAGCGGAAGTGGCAGCACAGGGCGAAGCGAACTTCAAAGTCATCGTCGGTGACCAAAGCCTGTCGGGTACTGCGCCCAATACGGGTGATTATACTCAATTCCAAAAGGTTGGTTTGGAAGGCGTCCTCCAGGTTTCGGCTCCGGGTAAAGTTACGTTGACGGTCAAGGCCGTGAGTTCCGGCTGGACGCCAGTCAATCTCCGCTCCATTACGTTGACGCCGGTGGCGCGGTAATGAAGGGACAGGGAAGGTTTAAGTTTCAAGGTTCAAAGTTTCAGGTGCTGGATGGGAAAAAATTACTGGATGGTTCTACATTTCAGGTGCCTGTGACCACCATGCAAAACCTTTGTGTCGGCGGCACTTCATGGTAATGTTTTCTGGTTTAGTTTCCTTGTCTATGAACCGACGTTTGATTTACGGATTGGTGACCGCCGTGTTGCTGGTGAACCTGGCGATCGGCGCGGAGCTTTATTTGAAGGTGTCGAAAGCCCCGCCCGTCAAGGATACCGCGGGGCAAAATCTCCAGTTGTTCGCCGATGTGCTCGAAAAGATCCGCACGCAATATGTGGACGGCACGAACCTGACCTATCGCCAGCTCACCTACGCCGCCTTAAATGGCATGGTGGATAAACTGGACCCGCACAGCGAATTTCTTGACGCGCAGTCTTACCAGCAATTGCAGGATGACACGGAAGGACAATTTGGCGGCCTGGGCCTGGTTGTGGTGGAAAAGAAAGATGGCTATGTCACGGTTGTCACGCCGATGGATGATACGCCCGGCGCTCGTGCCGGAATTTTGTCCGGCGACCGGGTCATCAAGATCGGAACGAATAGTGTGGTGGGTGTTCCTCTGGATGACGTGGTAAAAACATTGCGCGGTGAACCGGGTTCCAAGGTGACATTGACAGTGCAACGCCCGTCCACCGGAGTGACGAAAGAATATACGCTGGCGCGGGCCATCATCCAGATGGACATGGTCAAGGACATCAACGGGCGGAAAAAATTTCCGCTCGGCGAAAATAAGATCGGTTACGTGCGCATCGCCGAATTTGGCGACCAGACGGGTGACGAACTGGAAGATGCCCTGCAAACATTGAAGGGGCAGGGCATGAAGGGGCTTATCATTGACCTGCGCGGAAATCCCGGCGGCCTGCTCGACGAGGCGCGCAACGTCTGCCAGAAATTTTTACCGCGCGGCCAGTTGATCGTCACCACGGAAGGCCGGGAGTCGAAGGAAAGTTATTATGCGGAAGGTGATGGCGACGAATTGAAAGGCATGCCAATTGTATTGCTGGTCAACCTCGGCAGCGCGAGTGCCTCGGAGATCGTCACGGGTTGCTTGCAGGATTTGCACCGCGCCTATGTCATCGGCGAAAAAACTTTCGGCAAGGGCTCCGTGCAGACGATTTTCCCGCTCGATGACGGCTCGGCCTTGAAACTGACCGTGGCCAAATATTATACGCCCAGCCACCGGGTCATCCATGAACACGGCATCACGCCGGATACCATCGTGACGATCACAGACTTTGAAGAGGCAGCGTTGATCCGGCGCGGCACGCCGGGTGGCGTGGAATCATTGCCAGATGAAGTGCAGTCCGTGGTCAAAAATGTCCGCGATACACAACTGGAACGGGCGCAAGACGTGTTGAAAGGCGTATTGCTCTATGAAGCAATGGGCGGCGTTAAACCACAGAAAGTGGCGACGAAATAAAGCCGGGAACGAAACCCCGCCTGTCCGCTCGAAATTTTCATGACCCTGCTTGCCCTCGAAACGTCCTGTGATGAGACCAGCGCCGCCGTAGTGCGCGACGGCGTGATTTTATCCAACGTCGTTTCTTCGCAGATCAAATTGCATGCGGAATACGGCGGGGTAGTGCCCGAACTCGCCGCCCGCGAGCATCTGAAAAATATCCTGCCCGTCGCCCAAGCGGCGTTGAGCGAAGCCAAAATTCTCCCCGCGCAGCTTTCGGCGGTGGCGGCGACGCAAGGTCCCGGTTTGTCCATCGCCTTGCTAGTGGGCTTGAAAGCAGCCCAAGCCATGGCGTTCGCCTTGAACAAACCATTCATCGGCATCAATCATCATGAGGCGCATCTGTATTCGCCATGGATTTCCGGCCAGCCGCCGGTCGCCGATTTCAACCGGTTCCAACCCAATGTCTCGTTGATCGTCAGCGGCGGCCATACGTTGCTGGTGTTGGTGGAATCGGAATTGAAGCATCGCGTGCTCGGCGGAACGATTGATGACGCCGCCGGTGAATGTTTTGACAAGGCGGGCAAGCTCATGGGGCTGCCATATCCCGCCGGCCCGGTGATTGATCGCCTGGCGGAGCAGGGCAATCCGGCGGCCTATAATTTTCCGCGTCCACTGTTGCGCGAGGCGAATGATGATTTCAGTTTTAGCGGTTTGAAAACGTCCGTCCGTTATTTTCTGCGCGACCATCCGGAGTTACTAGAAGATCCGCAAAAACTCCGCGACCTCTGCGCGAGCGTGCAGGCGGCCATCGTCGAAGTGCTCGTGACGAAAACCATCAATGCGGCGAAGCGCAACGGTGTCCGCTGCATCACGGCCTCCGGCGGCGTGACGTGCAATCGCGGCTTGCGCCAGGAATTGGAACGGGCATGCCAGAAGAAAGGTTTCACTTTGCATCTGGCAGAAAAGAATCTCTGCACGGATAACGCCGCGATGATCGGCATCTTGGCCGAACGAAAATTGTTGAAAGGCGGTTTTGTATCTGCTTTGGATGAGGAGATCCAGCCGGGTTGGGCGTTGGCGTGAGAGACTTTCCCCGCAAATTTCACAGATTTACGCAGAACCGAACAGTTAGAGGGTTTTAGCGCCGTAGGCGCGACATCCTTGTAATTCGTAGGTGCAAATTAAATTTAAGCTCCAGCGGAGCGGCATCATCATGAATATGTCGCTCCGCTGGAGCTTGGCTTTTTTGGTGGTACGGTTCTACAAAGATGCCGCGCCTACGGCGCTTGCGTGGGTATGACGGACGTTAGTCTGAGGAGGAGTAGAATCTAGGAGGGTTTCCAGCCACTGAACCGTCGTTTAATCTGCGTAAATCTGTGAAATCTGCGGGGAAACTTCAAGGCGTCGCAGTTTTGGCCGCTGAATCCACTTTACCTTGCGGCCAGAACGGTTTGCAGAAGGCTTCGGTGAAGTCGTAGCCCTCTTGAAAATCGTCGCGTGAATCTTTTTCCGTTTTCGCGAGTAAACCGATCTCGACCATGTTGAAGACCAGTTCACCGAAATCGTGACTATTGGTGATGCCCCATTCTTCAAATACGGTTTTGGTCATCGGACCGAATTGCGTGAGCGCATATTGCCGGATGCCATCAAGCAATTCCTGGCCAGTGACATGACGGATTTTGCCATGGTTTTCCTTGCCGACGACCTTTTGGGTGAAATCAAGCGCCTCGCGGAGGAAGCCATAGGCATCACGAGCATAACGCGGATCTTTGGCAAAGATCTGCTCCACCGTCTCATCGAAATTGACTTCTTGCATTTTAAGGTTTGGCCGGTTGAACGGCCGCCAGCGCCGGATGCGCGAGGCGATACGTTTTTACTGCCCAGCCGGTCAGTAATAATCCCAAGACGATGCACAGGACCAACTGTTCCTGTTTCGTCAGATAATTCATACTGATAAGCTAACGCACAATTACCAGGCGAGCAAGCTCGCACGGCGGTGGGTGGAGGATATAATTTTGAATTTCAATGGCTGGTATTCGATTCTTTACCTTACGACTTTAGGTGAAATTTAATCGTGCAGACATTATTTGGGATATGGCAGAGGCGAATACGGATCATCGCCATAATCTAAATCAAAGTTTTCTTCCTCTTGTTCCAGTTGGTTTATTTGATTTCGCACATCTTGAATTTTGATTGGGTTTTTTAATTTTTCGCTTTTGGCAGAAAGATCATCAATTTTCATGTGCAGAAAATCTCTCTGAGCAAAAAGCTCCATATGCTTTGCTTTTGTTGGTGATGGCTTTTTAAATACGGCCACTACAATTGCATTAGTCGGAAATTGCGTGATTTTCAGTGGCGGGGCTATATTGTCGGGATATGAAATATATCTTCCTGCTATTCCGAAATCGGCAAGGTGTTTGACGAGTGATTTTGCGGCTCTTTCTGATATTGTTAAGTCCGGTATTTCTATATTTGGCCAGCCGTCTAAACCATATACCTCAACACCATCACTGTTTCCTGAGCTTGGTAATAATTCACGATCTATAATAGACCAGCCAGCTGGCGAAAATAGAAACATTTCCATATCACTTGCAAGACGTTGTCCATCGTCGGCATCTTTGGCAACAAGTAGTATCACTTTAAAATCTGATTTTTTTTCCAAGATGGTGTTGTCGGGCCAAGCAAAAACGGTTCTAGGGTTGGAATAGGCGGCTAACCAATCGTTTTCTTTGCGAAGCTTTTCAGCTTTCAATTCATTTGCGGCAGCTCGTTCGTTTGATTGTGCAGCATCTTTTTGTGCTAACGTGGCCTTTAAAGTTGTCTCATGGAGTTTCGAAGTTGTGTCATCGAGTTTCGAAGTGAGGCGGTTATTCTCGCGAGATTCAAGATCATGGATGTGAAAATGGCAAAGTAGAGCTAGCACAAGTCCAACGACTAGAATTAACCACCCCATGTCTCCAATTCTTTTAATGAAAATGGGTTCTGATTTCAGAACGGTCGAGAAAAGCCATGGCTCAACACTACCGTGAAATGAATCTTTGTGAAAATGTCTCCAAAAAATTTCTATTCCCTCCATTACAACACCAATAATGACCAGCCACTCTCCGAGATTATATAAATGAGAAGCGAATGCGAGTGATGTTGAATCTGCGGCGTTCATTCCCAAATGTTTTTGAATATTAGTTATTAAGTGTACGTAAGTTGACCAGTTAAATTCGCTTTTTGTGCTTGCGGATTGCGAGTCTAGGGCTTGTTGTCTGCTATATTATTTGTGCTGGTTTATCACTCCTTCAGATGGATGGCAACGCTTTCCGCTATTTATTCAAAGGTTAACGGGCTTCCACCATGGTGTTAACAGTAATTTCAAATAACGGCATTATTCGCAGTGGACAATCGTCAGTTAACAGCACGAAATAAAATTCTTCGTTCTGATGTTCGTTTATTGTTAGACTTTCCGCCGCATGTATTGGACCAAAACTTTGATTCCGACCCTCCGCGAAGCTCCGTCTGACGCGGAAATTGTTTCGCACAAACTGTTGCTGCGCGCTGGCCTCATCCGCAAGCTCGCTGGCGGCGTTTATACGTTCATGCCGCTCGGCCTGCGCGCACTGCGCAAAGTGGAGCAAATCGTCCGTGAAGAAATGAATCGCGCGGATGGCATCGAAGTCCTCATGCCCGCATTGCAACCGCCGGAAATCTGGGAAGCCAGCGGTCGCGCCGAGACCGCGAGCAACGTGTTGTTCAAGGTCAAGGATAGCTCGGGTCGCCAATGGTTTTTGAGCCCGACCGCCGAGGAGGTCATCACCACCATCGCGGCGAACGAGATCAATTCCTATCGCCAGTTGCCGAAGAATTTTTATCAGATCAGCCTGAAATTCCGCGACGAAATCCGTCCGCGCTTCGGTTTGATGCGCGCGAAGGAATTCATCATGAAGGATGCGTATTCCTTCGATACCACGGACGAAGGCGCGATGGCCAGCTACAAGAAAATGTACGACGCCTACACGCGCATCTTTGCGCGCTGTGGCTTGAAGGCGTTCCCCGTCGAAGCGGATACCGGCGTCATCGGCGGTAATTATTCGCACGAATTCATGGTGCCGGCTGAGACCGGCGAAAACGAAGTCGCCTTTTGCGAAGCCTGCGGTTACGCGGCGAACATCGAGAAGGCCACCAGCGGCATCCCGAAAACGGCCCCGCGCGAAATCGGTGCAGCGATCGAAAAATTTGCCACGCCCGGTGTGGTCACAATCGAGGCCTTAAGCAAGGAACCTTACAAGGTGGCCGCCAATCGCCAGATCAAGACGCTCGTTTTCATCGCGGACTCCAAGCCGATCATCATTCTGATCCGCGGCGACGATCAGTTGAATGAGACGAAGCTGATGGCGAAGACCGGTGCGGTGGCAGTGCGCCCGGCAACGGCGGACGAAATCGTGCCGTTGCTTGGTGCGAAGCCCGGTTCGCTGGGTGCAGTCGTGAATGTTCCTGCCGACGTGAAGGTGTATGCCGATGAACGTTTGCAAGGGGCCAATGACATGACCACCGGCGCGAATGAAGATGGTTTTCATTTGAAGAATGTCTCCATCGAACGCGACATCAAAGTGACTGCGTGGTTTGATCTGCGCACAGTCAGCGCGGGTGAACCCTGCGTGAAATGCGGCAAGGCATTGAAGATCCGCCGCGCCATTGAAGTCGGCCACGTTTTCAAACTGGGTACGAAATACAGCGAGAAGCTCGGGGCGAATTTCCTGGATGAAGCGGGCGCGCGCAAGCCGGCGGTCATGGGTTGCTATGGCATCGGTGTCACGCGCACATTGCAGGCGATCATCGAACAGGGCAACGACAAGGACGGCGTCATCTGGCCGTTGAGCGTTGCGCCGTATCAAGTTTGCATCACGCCGCTGGCAGTCACGCCCGAAAGCGAAGCGATGAAGCTCGCGGAAAAATTCTACGCGGAACTGACGGCCAAAGGCGTCGAAGTGATCCTGGACGACCGCGACGAACGTCCCGGCGTGAAATTCAAAGACGCCGATCTGGTTGGATTCCCGATCCGCATTGCGCTCGGCGAAAAGTCCCTGCTCAAAGGCGAAGTGGAAGTCAAACCCCGGACCAGTGCGTTCCAGTCGGTGAAGATTGAAAATGCGGTGGAAGCGGTACTGGCGCTGTTGAAGGGCTGACGGATTTTGCCACCAAAGTCGTCTTTTGTCCCAACATGCGAAATTTGCTTGGCGTTTTTGCCGGCAAACGGTTCATACTTTGGCGCATGAAGATGAATGTTGTTTCTCTGGGCGCCATTTTGTTCTCCAGCGTTGCCGGCCTAAACGCTTTGGCCGCCGATCAACCACCGAAGATTCCCGCCTTCTCGGTGAATTACATGGACCGCACGATTGATCCGTCCGTGGATTTTTATCATTACGCCGACGGCCAATGGTTGAAAAATAATCCCGTGCCCGCCGACAAGGCGCGCTGGGCATCGTTCTCGGAACTCGCGGAACGCAACTGGTATCTGATTCATGAAATTTTGGATTCCGCAGCTGCGGAATCCAAAACCTTGCCAGCCGCTTCGCCACGCCGCGAAGTCGGTGATTTTTACGCATCTGTGATGGACACAGGTGTGATCGAAAGATTGGGCGTTCGGCCACTAGCGGCTGACTTAAAAAAAATCGACGCCATCCAGTCCACCAATGATCTGTTCGCCGTGCTCGCGGATTTCCATCTGCGCGGCATCGGCGGCATGTTCGGTATTGGCTTCGGGCCGGACTCGAAGAATAGTTCCATTTATGCCGTTGAACTGGAGCAGGGCGGCTTGTCGTTGCCCGACCGTGATTATTATCTGAAAGATCATTTCGCGGACAAGTTGAAACTCTATCGCGAACATGTGACCACCATGTTTAGCCTGCTTGGGGAAACGAGTGCGGCGGCCGCGGCTGACGCCGACACCGTGGTAGCCGTGGAAACCGAACTGGCCAAGGCGAGCCGTTCGCGCGTGGATCTGCGCGACCCGAACAAGAATTATAATAAGTTTTCCGCGAATGAATTTGCCGCCAAAACCCCGGCGCTGGCGTGGGGCGTATTTTTCGACGGACTCAAGCTGTCACCGCCGGCTTATGAGATCGTCGGGCAGCCGGAATTTTTTGATGCCGTGAACGGGCTGCTCCAGAGCCGCCCGTTGTCGGATTGGAAAACGTATCTGCGGTGGCATCTGCTGCATGGCAGCGCACCGTTTTTGTCCACTGCCTTTGAGACGGAGAATTTTAATTTCTACGGCAAGATCCTGAGCGGGCAGCCGGAACAGGAACCGCGCTGGAAACGTGCGGCGCATATCCTCGATGGCAGCATCGGCGAGGCGCTGGGGCAATTGTATGTGGAAAAATGTTTTCCGCCGGCCGCCAAGGCCCGCATGAATGCATTGGTGGAAAATCTTAAGTCCGTTTTTCATGACCGCATCGAAAGGGTGACGTGGATGACGGATGAGACGAAGGCCAAGGCGCTGGCCAAATTCGCCAGCTTCACCCAGAAGATCGGTTACCCGGACAAGTTCCGCGATTATTCGTCGGTGATCATCAAGCGCGATGATTTGCTCGGCAACGTGCGGCGGGCCAGTGTATTTGAGGCGCAACGCGAAATCGCCCGCGTCGGGAAAACCGTTGACCGCACGGAATGGGGCATGACACCGGAAACGGTCAACGCCTATTACAATCCCGAGATGAACGAGATTGTTTTTCCGGCGGGTATTTTACAGCCGCCATTCTTTGATGTTTCGATGGATGACGCGGTGAACTACGGTGCGATTGGGGTGGTCATCGGCCACGAAATGACGCACGGCTTTGATGATCAAGGCCGCAAATATGGACCGGATGGTAATCTTAGCGAATGGTGGCAGCCGGCGGATTCCGCAGCCTTTGATGCCCGCGCGCAAAAGGTCATTGACGAATATAATGGATTCGAGGCGCTGCCCGGTTTGCATGTGAACGGCAAATTGACCATTGGCGAAAATCTGGCTGACCTCGGCGGTATCAATATTTCCTACGAAGCCTTGCAGCGGGCGCTGGCCAAGGATCCGGCAAAACGCAAGTCCATTGACGGTCTCACACCTGAGCAACGGTTTTTCATCTCCTTCGCCCAGATCTGGCGTACGAATATCCGGGAGGCAGAAGCGCAGCGGTTGGTCACGGTGGACCCGCATTCGCCCGGGCAGTTCCGTTCCTACGGACCCTTGTTGAATTTTCAACCGTTTTACGATGCGTTTAACATCAAGCCCGGCAGCCCGATGTGGTTGCCGCCGGAAAAACGCGCGATCATTTGGTGATAGGCCGACGAGGTTGCGCTATTTGTCAACCGGTAAAGGAAAGCTCCAAGCGTCCAAGCTCCAACCTCCAGAGAAGCACCAATATTCAAACACCAATCATCGCGCAATGATAGTTTTTGGAGGTTGTGATTTGGAATTTCTCTGGAGCCTGGATGTTGGTGCTTGGAGATTCATTTAAAAATCTTCACGCCTTGTTGGTTTAGACAAATCCAATCAATCAAGCGTTTGCCGGTAACGTTTCACTCCGATAAAAAGCATGATGGCGGCGAAGATTGCGATTGGCCAAAGTTCATGGCCAAGGTCGGCGAAGCCGATGCCTTTTAACATCACTCCGCGAGCGATGCGGATGAAATGGGTGATTGGGAGAATTTCACCAATGACCTGGGCCCATGCCGGCATGCCGCGAAAGGGAAACATGAAGCCGGAAAGCAGCATGGATGGAAGAAAGACGAACATGGCCGCTTGCATGGCCTGAAGTTGATTGGCTGCCACGGTGGAGAAGGTGATGCCCATGGCCAGGTTGGCGGCGATAAAGAAGAGTGAGCCAAGGAGCAGGACCAAAAGATTGCCATGGATCGGCACGCCGAACAGATAATGCGAAGCCAGCAGGATGATGCCAACCTGGATATAGCCGACGAAAATGTAGGGAGTGATTTTCCCGATGAGCACCTCGGTCGGCCTTAGGGGCATGGCGAGTAGATTTTCCATCGTACCCCGCTCCCGTTCACGCGTGATGGCAAGGGCTGTGATCATGACCAGGGTCATGGTGAGGACGACGCCCATGAGACCCGGCACGATATTATACTGGGTGAGGGCTTCAGGATTATAGAGCGAATGCACGCGCACATCAACCGGGCTGGCGGCAGGCGCCAGGCGGGCCAATGGCCCTTTGAAGTCGGCAAGCAGGGCCGTGCTGATCACTCCATTCAAAGCAGCAAGGCCGCCTGCGATGGCGACCGGGTCGCTGGCATCCGCTTCGACCAGCAGGGTAGGATGATTTCCGCGTTGAAGATCACGGGAAAAGTTCGGCGGGATATTTACCACAAATTGCACCCGGCCTTGCGCAAGCAGTCGCAGTCCGTCGGCTTCGTTCGTCAGGTTGCCAGTGAAATCAAAGTAGCTGCTATTCTTAAGTCCCTCGAGCAAGGTGCGCCCGTGGATGCCGGTGTCGGAATTGATGATGCCGGCGGGCATATGTCGCGGGTCGCTGTTGATTACATAGCCGAAGAGCAGGAGCTGCATGATCGGGATGCCGAAGATCATCGCAAAGGTCATTTTGTCACGGCGCATCTGGATGAACTCCTTTGCGACCATGGCCCATAAGCGGTTTCCGGAAATCATGGTGAGAAATTGTCCGACGACGTTTGCATGAGATGGATGAAGACATCCTCCAAGCCCGAGGATACCTTGGTCCATTCGTAACCCTCGCGGCGGAATTTTTCGACGATCCGATCCAACGCTTCCTTGTCGCTTCCGCTGACGTGCAGCATTTTTCCGAAGGCCACCGCTTGTTCCACTCCGGGTTGGCCGCGAAGCTCCTGTGACAGACGGGCGAGATCCGGCCCGGTCACGGACCAGGTGGTGAGTTTTGCGTGGGCAATGACATCCTCGACCGTGCCATCCACCAGGAGATTACCGTATGAAATATAAGCCAGACGGTGGCAACGCTCGGCCTCGTCCATATAATGGGTGGTGATCAGAAACGTCAACCCCTCGGCGGCAAGGTCATGAATCTGCTCCCAGAAATCGCGGCGGGCTTTCGGATCAACGCCCGCCGTTGGTTCATCGAGGAGGAGTAATTTGGGTTTGTGGATGAGGCAAGCCGCCAGGGCCATGCGTTGCTTCCAGCCCCCGGAAAGCTCCCCGGCAAGTTGCTTCTTACGACCGCTGAGGCCAAGGTGTTCAAGACTATCGGCGACGGCCTGCCGACGGTTGGGCACATCGTAGAGCTTGGCAACGAAATCGAGATTTTCCTCGATGCTAAGATCCTCGTAAAAGCTGAACCGTTGGGTCATGTATCCGACCTGCAGCTTAATTTTTTCGCTCTCAGTGATCACATTGTGACCGAGGCACGTGCCGCTGCCCGCGTCAGCCCGCAACAGTCCGCAGAGCATGCGAATGAAAGTGGTTTTGCCGCTGCCGTTTGGGCCGAGAAATCCGTAGATTTGGCCGCGTCGCACCTGCAGGCCAATCTGGTTGACGACGACGCGCTTTCCGAAACTTTTCGTCATGCCATGCACGTCAATGATGAGGTCATCGGTCATGGAGTGGCCAAAGATAGCCGCACGTCAACCGGCTGGCCGGGATGAAGTTTGGCCGCCGTTTCCGGTGCGAAGGAGAGTTCGATCAGGTAGACAAATTTTTCACGCATCTGCTGGCTGTAGATGACCGGCGGCGTGTATTCAGTTCGGGGCGAAATGAAGGTGATTTTGCCCGGGAAGGAAGTGGACACACCATCAACGGAAACGGTGGCAGGATCACCGACATGGAGACGACCAAGCACAGCCTGCGCTACAAAAGTGCGAACCTTTACATTGGCTGGAGGCAGAAGTTGAACCACCGGCAAGCCGGCGCCCACCCAATCGCCGGGCCGGAACAACACATCACTGACGATACTGTCAACGGGAGTGGACTGGGTCATCTGGGCGAGATTCCATTCGGCGGCAGCCAGCGCTGCCTCCTGGGCTTTTACGTTTTCAGTCGCGGCGGTGATTTGTGCTTCGCGAGAACCCAGTTGGGCGGTGGCGAGGTTGGCGCTCAGTTGTGCGACTTGTTGTTGGTCCTGATCCCGCTGCGAGCGGGCGGTGTCAAAATCGCGCTGAGAATTCACCTGATTTTTGAGCAATTCCGTCTGCCGGGTGAGTTCCTTTTGCGAAAGCACCAGGGCAGCTTGGGCGTGTGAGAGCTGGGCGCGCAGGGCGTCAATTTCCGTGGGACGTTGCCCGTGCGTGGCATCGTCCAATTGGGCTTTGGCTTGATCAACCCGTCGGGCGGCTTCGTCACGGGCGGCTTGTTGCGGGGTATGATCCAGCGCAAATAATGGTGCGCCCGCTTTGACAATCGTGCCTCGATCCACCGCGAGAGTTTGCAATTGGGCGCCAAAAGGGGCGGCGACATAGACGAACTCTCCCTCAACATAGCCCTGTACGAAGGCCGGGTCCGATCGTTCGCAGGACACGAGCAGTGTGCACCCCAGAAAGAGAAAAATACGGATACAATATTTCATGGCATGGTTCGCTTGTTTTTAGTGAGCCCGTCTTGAAAATCCATGGAGATATGCCGACACCCATTGGTTTCATTTTGCAATCGACCTGCAAAAGTCATTCGCAAAATTTCTTTTTTATCCGCACCCGTCAAATTCGCCAGTCGTTCTTGCTTGAACATAGAAGGAAGTTTTCTGCGGCTCCAGCCACTGTAAGCCGCTAACTTCCGTTTGTGAAGTTTATTTTGGAATCCACGATTTGCGATTTAACAAGTTAACAATTCCCCCAGTCACCAAAAAGTCACACAAGTGCGCTTGCTGGAAAACCGGGGTTTGTCTAGCGTGAATCAACGTTATGCCATTGTTATTACCGCAACTTTCCCGTCGTCAATTTTTGAAACGCGCCGCGTTGGCGGGCGCCGCCGTGGCGCTGGCGCCGCAAGTCAGCCACGCTGCGCTTTTCGGCAAATCGCGCGACAAAAATACGTTCGCTTTTTTCTCGGACATCCATATCGCCGGTGACGTCACGTTGAAGCACAGTGACGTGAACATGGCGGATAATTTTTCCGCCTGTGTCCGTGAACTTGCCGCATGGCCAGTCAAGCCAGCCACGGTCATCGTGAACGGCGACCTCGCGTTTCAAACCGCGCAACCGGCGGATTATGCCGCGCTGGCGAAGTTGATCGAACCATTGCGGGCGGTGGCGCCGATTCATCTGTCGCTCGGCAATCATGACGGACGCGATCCCTTTTGGTCGGCCTTTCCGCAGGATGCCGCCGCGCAAAGTTCCACGGCTTTGCATCGTCAGGCGACGACGTTTGCCAGCGACCACGCAAACTGGTTTTTGCTGGATTCCCTGATCGCCACCAATTCAACCCCCGGCGAAGTCGGCACGACTCAACTGGACTGGCTGACGCATGAATTGGATTTGCGGGCGGATAAGCCGGCGATCGTCGTCGTGCATCATCACCCGCAGTTCACCGACCAAGTTCCCGGGTTGAAGGATACCGCTGCACTCATGGCGGCACTCGCCCAGCGACGTCAGGTCAAGGCGCTTATCTTTGGCCATACCCATGACTGGCAAGTGACGCAGCACGACAGCGGCATTCATCTCATCAACCTGCCGCCGACCGCCTATCTTTTTAAAGCGGGTCGCCCGAACGGTTGGGTGCACGTGACCCTGGCGGAAGACAGCGCTGAATTTGAACTGCGTTCGCTTGATCCCAAACATCCCGAACATGCAGTGGTGAAGACTTTGAAATGGCGCAGTGCGTGATTCGAGGGGCCGATTCAGAACTAACATTCAACCTCGAACTTCGAAGGCACTATGTCCGCGCGCCTTTGTTCAATGTTGAATGTTTTCGTCATCAGATTTAAGATTTAAGGATTCTTCTCTGCGTCTCTGCGGTTAAATGGATGGCCACCTGTTTTCAAGTTGCTTTTTTTCGTGTGATTTACCGTTTTCGTTGGTAAACTGCTTGCTTCAATTTTATGGCATTACTCAACGAAAATTATTTGAAACTCAAAGCCGGTTATCTGTTTCCGGAAATCGGCCGCCGCGTGAAAGCCTTTTGCGAGGCGAATCCTGAAGCCGCCAAGCGCCTTATCCGTTGCGGCATTGGTGACGTGACGGAACCATTGCCGCCGGCTGTCACGGCTGCCCTGCACAAAGCAGTGGACGAAATGGCCACGCGCGAGACATTCAAGGGGTACGGTCCGGAGCAAGGGTATGAATGGTTGCGCTCAGCCATCGCGAAGAATGATTTCCGCGATCGCGGCATTGACGTTGCCGATGACGAGATCTTTGTCAGCGACGGTTCCAAATGCGATTGTGGCGCGATCCTCGACATTCTTGGCGACAAGAACAAAATCGCCATCAGCGATCCCGTCTATCCCGTCTACGTGGACACGAACGTGATGGCCGGTCATACCGGTGCCGCCAATGAAGCGGGCGCGTACGCGAAGCTTGTTTATCTGCCGGGCAAGCCGTCGAACGGTTTTATTCCTGAACCGCCGAAGAAGCATGTGGACGTGATTTACCTCTGCTCGCCGAACAATCCGACCGGCGCCGTGGCCACGCGCGAACAATTGGAAGCGTGGGTAAAATATGCGCTCGAGCACAAGGCTGTTATCTTGTTCGATGCGGCGTATGAAGCTTACATCACCGACCCGGCGATTCCTCGTTCCATCTATGAGATTCCCGGGGCACGGGAATGTGCGATTGAATTTCGCAGCTTCTCGAAGAATGGCGGCTTCACCGGTACGCGCTGCGCGTTCACGGTTGTTCCGAAATCACTAAATGCCTACACGAAGAGCGGTGAAGTAAAACCGTTGCATCCACTCTGGGCGCGCCGCATGACGACGAAGTTCAACGGTGTCAGCTACATCGTGCAACGGGCTGCGGAAGCGCTTTATTCACCGGAAGGCAAGGCGCAGACTGCGGAGCTCATCCAGCATTATCTCGGCAACGCGGAAGTTCTCCGCAAAGGCGCCAGGAAGGCTGGGTTGAAAGTTTTTGGCGGCGTGAATGCGCCTTACATCTGGGTGCGCACGCCGAAGGGCGTCACGAGCTGGCAGATATTTGACAAGATTTTGAATGAAGCGAATGTCGTCATTACGCCCGGTTCCGGCTTCGGCTCGAAGGGCGAAGGCTTTTTCCGCATCAGCGCTTTCAACAGCCGCGCGAATGCCGAGGAAGTGGCGCGCCGTTTGCAGGAATTGAAGTGGTAAAGGCCACGCAGAAACATTCAACGCTCAACATTTAACTTTGAACGTCCATGGAGCCGTGTGCCTTTCGATGTTCCGCGTTGAATGTTTCTGTTTTATCAGTTCCTCGTAACGCCAGGTGGTGCACGGACGTCTCGTGGATGAAACCATGAAGGTAAAATTATTCATCCTGGGTGCGATCTGGCTCTGCACCACGCTCCGGCTGCCCGCTGGTACGGTCAGTTTATTTCCGGGAGAAATTGTCCAATTACGGGCGCTCATCGCCACTAACTCCGCTGCGGCCACGCAATTTGCCAGTATTAAACGGGCGGCTGACCGGGCGTTGAACGCCACGCCCGATCCCATTGAAAAAGTCGTCACCGAAGGTCATCTCGACACCGACCCGTTGAAGATCCGCACCATGCAGTCACTGGCGGACATGGATAAGATTGAAAATCTGACATGGACCTGGACGGTGATGGCGGATGATCGTTATGCGGCGAAGGCGCGTGAATTGATTCTCGCCTGGGCCAGGGTTAATCAGCCCGATGGCGATGCCATCAACGAAACGCGGTTTGAACCGGTCATTGTCGCTTACGACCTGTTGCGGAAAACTTTTTCTCCCGGCGATCAAGCCATGATTGAAAATTGGCTGCGCCATAAGGCCGAGGTGTTGTGGAAAGATCATCGCGGCTTGACGGAAAACTGGTTCAGTCACCGCTTGAAGATTGTCGGACTCATTGGCTGGACGTTGAATGATGCGGCGTTGATCGAAAAAACGGTGACGGGGTTTCAACGGCAGATCAACAGCAACTTCAAACCGGACGGGGCATCCACGGATTTTTATAAGCGCGACGCCTTTCATTATCACTTATACGACGTGGAGCCGTTACTGACCCTGGCGCGAGTGGCGGAGCGGAATGGTGATCACTTTTTCGATTACGCGGCGACCAACGGCGCGACCTTGGGCAGCGGCGTGGCGTTTGTGGTGCCGTATGCGACCGGCGAGAAGACGCACATGGAATTTGTGAACAGCCATGTGTCCTTTGACCAGAAGCGGGCAAAAAACGGGCAGGGCGAGTATAGCCCGCATCAATGGAACCCGCACGAATCCATCCGCATGTTTAGCGAGGCGGCCTGGTTTCGCCCGGAATACGGGGTTTTGGCGGCCAAATTGGCCGGCCAGCCGGGTGAAAACTATTTTAACTGG
>DASYEY010000230.1:0-8520 GCA_036498725.1 Verrucomicrobiia bacterium
GCGGGAGTGACGATCCATCCCACAGCGGAGCTACCCTGGCGCAGGATTATGCGCAGAACATCGACCCCTTGGTTCCCAATGCGTATCGCATCAACACCATTACTCCCATGGGAACGAACCAATTGCAATTAACCTGGAGCAGCACGCCCGGCGCCTCATTCACCGTTGAGGTTTCCTCCAATCTGGTAAATTGGGTCCCGGCACAAACGGTCACCGCCGGCGATGTCTTCTATGGCACTGTCATCATCAACGTAACGGCGCCACAGGACTTTTTCCGGGTGCGAAAACTTTGATCCATAATAATGGAAAAACTCCAGCGACCATTCAAGCATGGCAAAAATCAGCATGAAACATACACATCTGATCATCCTTGCGAGTTTGTTCTGGTCGCTCTGCTCCAGTCAGGCGCAGACGAATTCACCCGGAAGATCAATCACCGGGTTTGGGGACGTTTCATTTCCGCAGAGTCCATGGACGGTGCAAGTATCAGAAACCAATCGGACGGTTAAGATTTCATATCGTTACCTTTCCGGCACCAACGGCATCAGCAGCCTTAGCTTTACGTCGCCCAAAGACTGGCGGGCAAAGTCAGGCTGGTTTGTTTTCATCGAGAACAATGAACGGGTTTGGGCCTACGATGGCGGCAGCAATCTTTTCCTGCAAGTTTGCATTCCCTACAAGGTGAAGCCGCGATGCGTCAGTTACGGCCCGAGCTATTTTCCGTACACTGTCCCTACGATTGTCTTTGCCCGTTTATCTAAAAAAACTCAGGATGCAATCAAGGATGATATCAGTGAGTAGCGGGATGTGTCCGGTGGTTTTCCTTAATTAAATGGAGCGGACTCACGTCCGCTGCTACAAGCTAAGACACAAGGGAATCGACGCGAATTGCGCTAATTTCCGCTAATTTTCCCAAGACGTGGCTGCAAACTCTACAATGGGTAGAATGGGTTGCGCTGCGACCCATTATGACTGCATCGCAGTCACTTTGTGGCGTGGCTGGCAACTGGGATTTTCTTTTCGCCGCCCGACGCTGCGCGCGGCGACGACTTTGGCCGCAGCGCGGCCAAAGCCATCTGGATCAAAAAACATCGAAACGGCAGCCGGATGTTTTCGTCCTTACGGGACTCTGACTTCAGGGTGCCTGTTTATCGCAGTGCTAAAGCACTTGGGCCATTTTCGAAACCACTTCGAAGACACGCCTAACGTTCTTTAACTTAAAACTTAAAAAATAGAACTCCAAGAAATCAGTCCGCCGGTTCGGCAAGCACACGCAGGAATAATTTATTCTGGCCATTGGTGACGGAGGCCGGCAGTTGCAACGTCACCACTTCGTATCCCAGCCTGTCCTCGTTGGAAGCCACGCCGGTCTGCTGGGGAATGGTTTCAATCCACGTTTGCAAATCCGGCGAGACAAAATAGCGGTAGCGCAAGCCATAGCTGGTTGCGTTGATCAACCGTTGATACTCAAACTGAAAAGCCCGCGCGGACGTAAGCTGAACCCCCTTCAAGCTGGCGATGAATGCATCGGGTGCAGTCGGGTCGCCGCCGAACGCCCATTCACCGAAATTGCTCACGCCGTCATTATCCGGATCAGAAGCCGGGGCGCTGTCCGCACCGGATAAACCGTGTTGCAAGGCGTAGTCCGTGGCCAGCCCGTCGGCCAGCGGTAGTTTGCGGATGATCAGATTATCCAGCTGCACATAATTCGAGGCGCGCGCGCTCAAACCAATATAGTTGCTGTCGTTACGATCCCATTTGAAGGTGCGGCTGACAGAATTGGTGTCGGGCGTATTGATATCCACCAGTTGTCCGTTGAAGAAAACGGTCACCGTCACGGTGTCGTTCGTGGTAAAACCAGACAGCGCAAAGCTCGCCGTCACGGTTCCGTAGTTTTCGCCGACAAAAACGGTGTCCAACAAACTGCCGTCGTGCCAGACCTTGATGTTGCCGTTCAAATCCAGTTCCACAAAGAAATCCGCCGCACCGGTATTGCCGGTGGTGCTGCCGCGAAAAGCCACCGCACCGGGAGCCGGCGTACTGTAAATGTCGGCCCCGGTCGCCGCTTCTGCTTGCGACAAACCAACGCCAAATCCCGCGTAACGATTGCTCGCATCCGAGGTGTCGGTGTTGATGTTTTGCACCGTGAGCGCGACGCTGAAACCACCGGCGTCAATGATGTCCTGGCCGATGAAATTATGTTGCAGCCCGCTTTCGCTCATACCCGCCCCCACGGCCATCTGCAACGCATCATTGGCGATTTGAATGGAAGTGGCGGAACCGCTGCCTTCATAGCCTTCGTAGTAGGCGGCATTGGCGCCGATGGGCGGCACGCGCGAACCCCACATGCCGGCGGCGCTTGCGTCAATGTCCGTATTATCCGGACGATTGAAATCATCCACGAACAGATCGCTCGCATTGGTGGCCGGAACGGGCAGAGACAGATTGGTGTTGATCGTCAGCCAGCGGGCAGCCGGCACCCCTACGCGCACGGCCCACGCGTTCCAATTCGTCATCATCTGGTTCAAGATCACCGGTTGGACGGAAGCCAGATTGGTCATTTCCGACTGGTCGGTGTTCTGATCGTAAAGCTCCAGTTCATTGGCCGGTGACGTGCCGGTGACCAGGTCAAAATTTTTGGTCACGAATTTCCAATTGCCGCTAATCCACGCGCGATTGACTTCATGTTCAAAGCCGAGGTCACGCGGCACCTCATTCGACACTGTGAACCACGATGCCAGGCTCCGGCCTTCCAGTGGCAATACCGGGTGCGCGTTGTATTGGGTCGGGTAACTGGCGCCCGTCACATCCACAATCGTGGCGGCGATGTCAATGACGTGGCCAACTTGTTCTTCCCAGGCATTCGTGCGGGCCACTCCCTGCGGCCAATGCACGATCAGCGGCGTGCGCACACCGCCTTCATGCGTGAAATGTTTATAAAGACGGAACGGCGTATTGCTGACATGCGCCCAGCCGCCGCCCAGATAAATGACCGGTTGCCCGCTCAAACCCATGTTGTCCAAATCCGTGCCGGTGACCGGGGTGGCGTCCGAGGTGCTGCCGGTCAAACCATAGACGCCACCTTCGTAATTGCCGCCGTTATCCGACATCGCAAAAATCAATGTATTATCAAGTTGGCCCAGGTCCTGCAACCGTTGCACCACGCGCCCAATGTTCGCATCCATCTTTTGGACCATCGCGGCATAAATGGCCATGCGCCGGGCCAGATCCGCCTGCCGGTCGGACGGTAATAAGTTCCACGGCAAAATCACTTCGGCCGGGACATTATTCCATGGCGCGGTACCGTCGTTGGGCGAAAGACCGAAGCGCGTATCAATCACTCCCGTCGCCAGCATGTTTGTGTAACGCCAGTTGCGAAGATAATCCCAGCCTTGGGCATAAACCGGCGCATTAGTGTCCACCCAATCTTTCGGCGCCTGAATCGGGAAATGCGCCGAACCAAAGGGCATATAAAGAAAGAACGGCTTGTCATTCGTATGCGTGACCAGGGCGTTATTAATGAAATCGAGCGAGTAATCGCCGAGCGCATCCGGCTGATAAAACTGGCCGGCGCCGTAAATCCGGTTGGTGATCTCGCCGTCCGGCGAAACCAGCGTGTAAAGGTTCGTATTCCACGTATCTTCGCTATGGTCATTACCGTTGAAATAGCGCCAGACTTCTTGAAAGCCGCGGCCTTCGGGCAGCAGATCGCTGGTGTTTCCCAGATTCCATTTGCCCGCCATATAAGTACGATAGCCGTTGGCCCCCAGTAATTCCGCGAGCGTCACATTATTGTCATCCCGCAGGTTCGGCAACGAAGCTCCCGGGTCCACCGCCACTTGCTGCGTGTAGAGTCCCGTAAGCAATGAACAACGCGTGGGACTGCACCGCGCACAATTATAAAACTGGCGAAACCGCAGTCCGCCCGCCGCCAGGCGATCCAGATTGGGCGTGGGAATTTCACTGCCGTAACAACTCCAATCCGAAAAACCCTGGTCGTCCGCCAAAATCACCACGATGTTTGGCGGTGTCCGTTTGAAATTGATGAAGTAATCCTTGGTGATGGAGTTGTCCGGCGCGACGATCTGCACATCAATCACATTGGTCCCGGCCTTAAGCGCAATTGGGCTGCTGGCGGCGCCAGACGCGGTGACATTCGTCACGCCGTTGCCAATGATGCGGATGGTCGCCCCAGGATTTGCCGCCGTCGGCGTCAGCATGACCGTGCGATTGCTATAAACGGTGGTGGCCGCGTAGCTCAAAATATTTGAACTGAAGACCGGCGACAAAGTGCCAATGCTTAATTCGAGACCGGTCAAATCCGCCGGGGTGGCCACAATCGGCGCCGTCACCACGCTAATGGAACCATCCACGGCCAACTGATTTTTCCACGCCAAACCTGCTGCTGGGGTCGCTGGTGAAATCATCAAGGTGCCGCCATTCACGAGTGCCTGGCTGAAAAGCTTGAAGCTATCGCCCGCCACCAAAACGGGTCCGGCATTGGAAATCGTCAAAGTTCCATTGCCGGAATTGATCAGCGAGCCGCTGACTTGCACGAAACCATTCGTGACAGACTGCGATTTATCCACGGTCAGCCACAAATTACCCGCAAGCGTAAGATTATTTTGCAAGGTCAGCGTTCCGACCGCCGCCCCCGGCGACAAGGTTGCGCCCGATTGCACCACCACCGGTCCCGTGATGTTCCCGGTGCCGGAAAGAAAACCAGCGGCGACTTCCACCGCACCGTTTCCCGCAAGCCAGCCATTCACCAATAAGGCACCGTTGCTGACCAAAGTATCTCCCGCGTAAGTATTGGTGCCGCTCAAGGTGAGTGTGCCCGAACCCAACTTCGTCAAGCCGCCGCCCGCCGCCAGCAAGTTTTGACCGATGGTGATGTTAAAATTCGTGGTGTCAATGATGGCGCCACCGGTCTGCACGTTGGCCGTTTGCACACCTTGAAAAAAAGCAGGCGAACTGGCCGTTGGCTTTAATATGCCGCCATTGAAATTGAAAGTAGCGGTCGCAGCGGCATTCGCTTGCTTGATCTGTCCGATACACAACGTGCCTCCGTTAAAATTGTAAGTACCATTGCCACCCGTGGCGTTGGCAAAGGTCAACGTATTGCCGCTGCCGGCGCTGCCCCACACCAAGCCACCATTTTGATCAACCGTGGCCGGTGCGCCCGCGCGGTCACTGACAAATAACGTGACAGCCGGGCCATACAGTTCCAAGGTGCCGGAAGCGATGGTCAACCGGCTCAAGCTGCCCGCCGCGGAACCTGTGTCGCCCATCCGAAAATTGCCACCGCCGCCAACCCGCATCGTTCCGTTGTTGGTGAGGGTCACGGCAGCCGTTTGCCCGGCGGGCACCTTAAAACGAATGCCATCATTGCTCGCGTCCGCCACGCCGCCATCCACGATGACGGTGCCTTGAAACAAATCCATGCCGCGCGTGCTCTGCGCCGCGTTCATGATACGCACCGCACCGCCGTTCGTCAGGAATAGCCAACCCGTTGAGGTGCCAGTCGCGGAAGTGTTCGTGACTGCGCCCGCCAATCGCAGTTCCGAATTGGCCGCCACGGACCACCATTTTCCTGCCGGTGAAATCGTCAGCGGCAGAGAAATCGTATTGATACCAGCCGAGTTGGTGATAAGACCGGAGCCGCCGGAATTCAAGGTCAGGGCGTTGCCGTTGAGATTAAAATCGCCATTGGCAAATTGCAGCCAACCAAGCGTCAATCCCGTGAGATTGTTGGTGTTGGCCAGCCGCGTCGCGCCGCTGAAGTTCAGGTTATTATTGTTGGCCGGCGCAGTACCGCTCCAATTGGCTGGCGTATTCCAATTATTATCTGTTCCCCCGCCGCTCCAAGTCAGGTTAGCGGCAGAAAGTTGCGCCGTGGCGGCAACGCTGGAAAGAATTGCGCCAATGAGAAACGTTTTCACAAATCAAATCACCAATAACCCAGAATGGTAGTCTGCAGGAAATCAGCCTTGGTGGTGTTCACCGGATCGAGGAACTTGCTAACTGCGTGCGGCAAGGCGGTGGCCGCTTTTTTCCATTGTACCGAACCATCGGGACCAGCCACGTTGTTGCCTTCCATGCCCAAAGCCGAAGGCGGCGGAAAAGTATTGAGGGTCGCGATGCCAAATCCGGTTTTAGCATGTGGCACGCGTGTATATTTGGTACCGGTGCCGCTCCCTTGCTCGCTGATATCAGCCATAAGCACCATATAAGGCGTCATAACGTCAGTCGTTTTGCGCGGTGAATCCCACGGAGCGGGCTGCGTACCATAGTTGATGGTGCGTGGCCGAGGATCCGTCGTCGTATTCAATCCCCACAAGGCATAATAACCCAGGCGAACACGGCTGTCGGGCGCATCCCAATAAATCATGCCAATGCTGTTTGTGTAGTTCGGATCTACAAACGACGTGTAGTTCGGACATTGCAACGAGTTGGTGGACATGTGGATCGAAGACATGAAATAAAGGAAGACATTGGTCGGGACCCAGGCCAGGTGGGATTCAGCCGTGGGATATTTATCCTGATAATCACCCGCATACATCAGAATGGCCAAGGTTGTCTGGTGCATATTGGATTTACAAACGGCACGCTTGGCCGTCTCTTTTGATTTGGCCAGCGCCGGTAACAACATGGCCGCGAGGATGGCGATGATGGCGATCACCACCAGTAGTTCAATCAAGGTAAAACCGCTGCGCGAGCGAGTATGTTTTTTGGATTGAATGAAAGACATGGGAATTCGTATGGCGCAAAAATCTGGTTTCATGGCTGATGTTTTCATTATCCAAATAGCGGGCGGAACTGTCTATCGTCCGAAACGATGAGGCAGGCAAAGGTCAAACCGGGCACACGAATTTTGCGAATGAAATCCCAAGCAAGTTTCAGCACGGATTTAATACAAAAAATAATTATCGCGCGAAGAACGTGAAGAAGATCCTGAAACCTTTGAATTGCTCTATAGAAACCTTATTGGCCTGTGAAGCTCCCTCACCCTGCCTTCTCCCACCAGGGAGAACCGATTCAGAACTAACATTCAACATTTAACTCCAAACTTCGAAAGCAGGACCGCCACGCGTCCTTGGGCATTGAATGTTAAATGTTGAACGTTGAATATTTTTTCTAGAGTGCGGGAGAAGGCCGGGATGAGGGGACTCATCACCCGCCACTCACCACCCGTCACTCATCACTGAATTTTCAAGGCTGGTCCGGCGGCGCCCAGTTAAATATCCCCCGTTTGGCGTCTTGAACACTTTTAGGGGTGTCAATTGAAGCCCCGGGATCGCCTTGGGCCGTTAGCCAGTGATCCAATTCGGTGCTTAACCGCGTTTTAATGCTGGCATATTGCGGATCGGCAATGAGGTTGTTCATCTCGTATGTGTCCGCTGCCGTGTGATACAATTCTTCCGGCGGCCGCATCATGTAGCGTTTGACGAGTTGATAGATTTTGGGGTGATTGGGAGCGGTGAACATCCAGGTACCCCAGTAAGGATTGTTCAATTCGTTGCCGCCCTGGGAGCCCATGAGGTATTTCTGGATGTAGAGTTCACCGGGTGTCAGGTTGCGAATGTAACGCCATTCTCCGTCACTGATGGTACGGCTGGGATAAGCCGAACCTTCCGGTGAATTATCGAGCAAACCATACGCGTAATTCCGGTGCGTATCCGTTTTTCCCAGCAACACATCGCCAAAACTGGTGCCGTCAAAATGATAGCTCTTGTCCGTCGCGTTGCCGCCGGCAAGACTCACGAGCGTCGGGGTAACATCAGCATATTCCACAATGGCGTCCGTGCGTTTACCGGCGGGAATCGTGCCCGGCCAATAAGCCATCAATCCCGTGTGCAACCCGGTGTCCCAGCACGTCCATTTATTGCCCGGAAATTGCGAACCCTGTTCACTGCTGAACAGCACAAGCGTGTTGGTCTCCAATCCCGCGGCGCGCAAGGTTGCCAGGATTTCCCCCACCTGCCCGTCCATGTAGGTGATCTCCGCCAGGTACCGGCCAAAATCACTGCGCGTCCGCTCGGTGCTGGCGATATTTGCCGGCAGCTTGAGGCTTTCCGGTGGATATTTGGAAGGATCGCCCATCACCCATGGCACATGCGGCTCGACCAACCCGACCACCAGACAAAATGGTTGGTCAGCCTGGCGCGTGATGAAGGTGCGCACGCCAGCGAGCGAATGCGGCCGCGTTGGGTTGCGCACACAGTTGTTGTCAAATCCGGGCACGTCTTCAAAGGGAAATGACTTCGCCGGCGCTACGTCCACCTTGCCCGCGATGCCGACGCGATAACCCAGCGCGCTCAAAAAATTCGGCAGGCTGCGCGTCGTAGGACGGGAGGCCGCATGGTTCCATGCGCAACCGTTGCGCAGGGGAAATTGTCCCGTGTACAACTCCGAACGGCAGGGCTGGCAAATTGCCATCGCCAGATAAGCCCGGTTGAAAACCAGCCCATTGGTCGCCAGCGAATCAATATTGGGCGTGTGCGCATTTTGCCCGCCATA
>DASYEY010000231.1:0-6998 GCA_036498725.1 Verrucomicrobiia bacterium
CAGCGATCGCGATGATTGCGCTTTGGAGCTTTCAGCCAACGCTGATCCACTGGCCGGATCGCCGTCCGATTGGCACCCTGTTTTTGGCCTCAAATTTTTACTCCTCGGATACCAATCCACGCGGCTGGTTCAATGATCCGACACTGGATGTCACCGGGCCGGATGGCGCAGAGCAGTTTCGCAAGGCGCTGATGAAATACACCGACCGCAGCATTGAGGTCTTGAAACGCACTGGTGCGCAAGGCGTAATTGTATGGGATTTGGAGGGCGAACAGTATTCACATAAGACCTCTTATATTGGCGATCCGCGATTACTGGGCCGGCTGGCACCGGAAATGGCGGCGGCCGCAGATGAGTTTTTCAAACGATTGCGCGATGCCGGATTGAAGGTCGGAGTCACAATTCGTCCGCAGCAACTGGTTTTTGAACACGGGCAACCTCGGCAATCGCAGGTGTTGGACATCAAGCAGATTCTTCTGAAAAAAATTGATTATGCCAAATCGCGTTGGGGGGCCACGTTGTTTTACATTGATTCAAATGGCGGGATTCGCCGACCCGATGAAGTCTGGCAACTGCGCCGTCTGGCGAAGGAACGTCCGGATGTCTTGCTGATTCCAGAACATCACTATCTGCCTTATTGGGCGTTCAGTGCGCCTTACGTGGCCTTGCGCAAAGGCAATTCGTCCATGACCGCGCACTGGGCGCAAAAATTGTTTCCCGGATCGTTTCAAGTGTTGGATTTTGGCGACGCTGACAATGACGGAACCAAGCTCGCCGCTGCCTGGCGCAAGGGCGACATTCTGCTGTTTCGCGCGTGGTTCTGGAGTTCAGACTGCGAACTGCTGGAAAACTACAAGAACAAATAACAGCGGCCCAAGGCGCCACGCCGCAAAATCATCTGATTGACGGCAATAAAAAAACCAAGCCGGTCTTGCGAACTGGCTTGGTTTTGAAAACGAACTGGAAAAATTGAATTAACGAGCAGCCATTTTCCGGTTACGGAGAATCCGCAAGGTGCTCACGCCAAAAGGCAGCAAGAGCAATGCACCGGCAACAACCGTGGTCGGTTCTGGAACGGCAGCAGTTGGAGGGTTCAAAGATATATTTTGAAAAACAAACTCTAAATCGTTGCGATCTAAATCAGAACCTTCGCTTTTAAGTAGATCTTCAAAGTTAACCTGAGTGCCTGCCGGAGCAATGATGCTTCCAGCGTAAGCCGAAGTAGCAATATAATCGTATCCACCGGTGTTGGCACTTCCATTCAAAGTATCGTTCAAGGCTGAATCAGAAAGAATATATTTCCCAGTTACTGTATTTTTCAGCACAAAAACCAATGAATCGCCAGCAGTGACGGAACCTAAAACAGCAGAATCTCCCGGTGCTGAAGCATGGTTATCAAGATAAAAATCAGATGCTGTAAGCGCACCAATGTCGGCAGTTAGATCACCCTGTGTCGCACCAGATGGCACATTAACAAGCATCCCAACCAAGTCTGTGTCCCCAGCATCGCTGGAGAGAAAGTATCCGGTCACATTCCCTGTGTTAGCAGCACTAAATGTTATATTTGCCTTGGCCATTTGAGCTGCGCCAGCCAAAGCGATGAGCGCAACGCCGGTCTTGAACGCGAGTCCGCGAATGATTGAATTTGATGTTTTCATAGGTTTTTTTTATTTGGTGGATAAGCTACTGATGCCTGTTATCGCAAATATTGTAAATTCCGTCTGCCTCATTTTGGGACCTAATCATTCACAATTAGGCCGAACATTCTCAACGTTGATTTTCTGACAGAAAAACTTCTTCTGTCTGCAACAACCTCAACATCAAGTGTTTTGTGCGTGTTATCGAAATACCCCGTTGCGAACTGATGGGATATTACAAGAACGACCGGTAAAAGATCGACAGAGCCAAGATTGATCAGCGGGGCCGCAAAAATTTCAGCGCGTCCTTGAAATCTTTTGGCAGTGGCGCGGAAAACTTCACCGTCTTTTTTGTGCGTGGATGGATGAAGCTTAATTCCTTGGCGTGCAGCAGCACGCGCGGGGCGGCGTAGTTCACCAGCTCCTTCAGCTTCTTGTTCTGCCTGGCGCCGTAGGTTTCGTCGCCGACGATCGGATAGCCGAGATGTTGGAAATGCACGCGAATCTGATGCGTGCGGCCGGTGTGGATCTGCGCCTCAACGAGCGTGGTGGCTTGGAGTTTTTCCAAAACGCGATAACTCGTGTGCGCGGCGCGGCCATCGCCGTCGTCGTGAACGGCCATGCGTTTCCGGTGCGTGGGATGACGGGCGATGGCGGCGTGAATTTCCCCAGATTCACGCGCAAGTTCGCCGCAGAGCAGCGCGTGGTAAAGCTTCTTTACTACGCGGCTGGAAAACTGTTCCGAAAGCGCCATGTGTGTTTCGTCATTCTTGGCGACGACGAGGCAACCGCTGGTTTCCTTGTCGAGCCGATGGACGATGCCGGGCCGCGCCACGCCGCCAATGCCGCTCAAGGAACCTTGGCAGTGATGCAGCAATGCGTTGACGAGCGTGTGTTCCTCGTGGCCGGCGGCGGGATGCACGACAAGTCCGGCGGGCTTGTTGACGACGAGCAACGATTTATCCTCAAACAAAATGTCGAGCGGGATGTCTTCGGGTTGTGCCTCGGCGGGCCGCGCTTCGGGCCAAGTGACTTTCACCAGTTCGCCGGCGTGCGGCGAATGGGTCGGCTTGACGGTCTTGCCATTGACGCGGATGTGGCCCTGTTCAATGAGGCGCTGCATCGCCCCGCGCGAGGCGGCAGGAAATTTTCCACGGAGAAAAACATCCAACCGTTCGCCGGGCAGCGATTTCTCGACGGTGAATTGTTCCGTGCGATCAGCCATGAACTTCACTCCGCCGCCGGCTTGGGCGAATTTTCGTTGCGCCAGGAGATGAGAAAAATCAGACCGACGCCGGTGCAGATGGCGGTGTCTGCAATGTTGAAGGCCGGAAAGCCGACCTCGCCGCCGCCGCGTTGCAGCATGTAGAAACGGATGAAGTCCACAACTTCGTGACGAAAAAGGCGGTCGGTGAGGTTGCCAATGATGCCGCCGAAGATAAGACCGAAGGCAATTTGTCCGGGCAATGTGTGAGAGTCAAAATGGTGGCGCGTAAGAAAGAGGGCGACGAAGGCAAAAAGCATGACCACAATGAGCGTGCCGTTGTTGCCGCTGAAAATGCTCCACGCCGCGCCGGTGTTGCCCCAGTGAACAAACTTGAAGAAACCGTTGATGACAATTTTTTCCTCGCCCTTATCGAGCAGGTTCAGCACCAGCCATTTGGTGAACTGGTCGAACACGAAGACCACCGCCGCGATGGCGGCGATGCGATAGTTTGACTTTTGGAAGATGGAATTAGCACTGGCCATGTCAATTTTTATGCCGGCAAATTACCTGACTGCGAAAATAAAACACGATTTTTCTGAACTTCCGGCCTTCCCGCTGCGGATATTGAAGCTGAAACAAGGCGCTTTCGCGTTTTCCATTTCCGTTGGCCCGCAAATAGCTAACCTTGGCGCATGGCATTGGTGCGCATTCTGGTTGACGGCTATTCGCTGCTCCACAGTTGGCCGGAGCTGGCGGAGGGCCAGCCGCGCCATTCCGAGACGGCGCGGGATGCGCTGGTGGAATTGCTCACGCATTATCAGGACGCCTGCGGCACGCCGGTGACGGTTTTTTTCGACGGTCAGGGCAAACGCAAATCCAAGCCAAAGAACACGGCGGGCAAACCTGTGGAAGTTCTGTTTTCCAGCGCGGGCCAGACGGCGGATGATTTGATCGAACGCGCGGCGGTCCGTTTTCAACCTTACGGCGAAGTGCTGGTGGTGACGGATGACATGGCGGAACGCGATACCGTCAGCGCCTTTGGAAGTTCGGTGGCCAGTTGCGACAATTTCATCCGTTCGATCCAGAATGCGCTGGCGGACTTGCAGGAAAACCTGAACAATCACAACCGTTCCGAGCGTAACCGCTTTTTCCGAACCCGATAATCATGAATCTTCATCGTCCCAATCATTTTGCCCGCGCGACCCGCTGTCTGGGCGCGTTGCTCGGGCTGCTGTTTTTTCTCACGGCCAGCCACGCAGAACCCGCCGGTGACGGGCGCTGGCTGCTGATTTTTGAAACGTCTTCGGTGATGAAGAAAAATCTGCCGGCGACCGAGGCGGCCTTGAAACATTTTCTGATCACCAGCGCCAACGGCGAGCTGGCCGCCGGCGACAGCGTGGCCGTCTGGACGTTTGACCGGGAGGTGAACGGCAAGTTCCCGACGTTCACCTGGTCCGCCGACGCGGCAGCGATGAACACCACCAATGTCGTCAATTTTCTGGAGAAACAGCATTACCGGACAGACCCCAAGCTTGAGATTTTGCAGACTCCGATCAACCATGTGGTGGTCGGCTCGCGGCAACTGACCATCATCCTTTTCTGCGACGGCCAGAGCGACATCAGCGGCACGCCTTATGATCAGGGCATCAACCAAACCTTCCACGACGCCCAGGCCGAACGTAAGAAAAACCGGCAGCCGTTTGTCGTAGTGTTGCGTTCTCAATTCGGAAAAATCATTGACTGCACGGTTAATTTTCCGCCGGGCGGCCTCAACCTCCCCGCGTTTCCGCCGCCGCCAGCACCACCGACAAACAGTCCGGCGGCAGTGCGGCCGGCCGCGACCGCCACGCCCGCAGCGACAGTTCCAGACTTGGTCATTGTCGGCACCAAGGTCGGGACGAACTTGGATGCTCTATTAAAATCCATCCCGCCCACGAACAAGCCGGTCAACAAGCCACCCGCACCGCCGGCACCAGTCGCACCGCCCGTCAAAGCCGTGACCAATACGCCGCCAAGCAAACTGGCGGAGGTTCAACCGTCAACCAACCGTGCAACCCTTTTGGCGACAAATCTTCCAGCGGTGACGGCTTCCACGACGGTTCCGATGGTTGAAACCAATGTCCTGACCGTTGCTAAAACTAATGCCCCGGCCGTTGTTGAAACCAATGTTCTGGCGGCGGCGGTTGCGGCTCCGCCGGATCAACCGGCGAAAAATTTAATTCATCTTGGCATCGGTTTGCTGGTGGCAGCGGCGTTGCTGGTGTTGATCCTGTTGCTGCGCCCCCGTCGGCGACCGCAGGCCAGCCTCATCACCAGTTCCATGCAGGACCCCACGCCGCGCCGGAAATGATTGCCTTTCCGCGTGACTTTTGGCCGCACCTGTGAAAGATTTTGCGGCTATGAAAACACCAAATTTAATTCGCGTCTTTACCTTGATTGCCAGCGTCGCACTGGCCACTGCCAGCCAGGCGGAACCGACCAATGCTCCGGCCGCCAAACCCGCCGCCGATTCAGCCAGCACCAACGAGGTGGCCGTCATTAAAACTTCGGACGGCACGATGGTTGTCGGCTTCTGGCCGGATGTCGCGCCCAACACCGTTGCCAACTTCGAAAAACTTGCCCGCAAGGGTTTTTACGACGGCACCTGTTTTCATCGCATCATGAAGGGATTCATGATTCAAGGCGGCGACCCGTTGACGAAAGATCCCACCAAGGCAGACCAATGGGGCACCGGCGGGCCTGGTTACACCATCAAGGCCGAATTTAACAACCACTCGCACCAGCTTGGCGTCCTCTCCATGGCGCGCTCCAGCGATCCTGATTCCGCCGGCTCCCAGTTTTTTATCTGTGATGGCAACGCCTCTTTTCTCGACCACCAATACACCGCGTTCGGCAAACTCATCAAAGGTGAAGACGTGCTCACCAAGATCGCCAACACCCCGGTCGAACCCAGCGCTTCCGGCGAACCGAGCAAGCCGAAAGAACGCGTGGATGTCATCAGCATCAAGATCGTTCCCGCCGACAGCGTGAAATAATTTCAACCACCACCATCAACAAATAATTTTATGAGCGAAGTTGCCATCCTTAACACCAGCGCCGGCGAAATGGTCCTTGAATTCTGGCCGGACGTTGCGCCCGGACACGTCAAAAATTTCACCGACCTGGCCAAGAAAGGTTTCTACGATGGAACCTGTTTCCACCGTGTCATCAAGGGTTTCATGATTCAAGGCGGCGATCCGCTGACCAAGGACGATTCCCAGCAGCGCGCTTGGGGCACTGGCGGTCCCGGCCACCAGATCAAGGCCGAGTTCAACGACAAGGCCCACACGCGCGGCGTGCTTTCGATGGCGCGCTCGAATGATCCCAATTCCGCCGGCAGCCAGTTCTTCATCTGCCACGGCGACCCGCGCTTTCTGGACCGCCAATACACCGCGTTCGGCAAACTCATCAAGGGCGACGACGTGCTGGAAAAAATCGCCACCACGCCCACCGTGCCCGGCGACCGGCCCGTCAGCAAGCAAACGCTCATCAGTGTGAAAATTGTTCCGGCGGAATCGGTGAAGTAGCCTTTGCTGGATTGGTGGATGTTTGGATAGGTGGGGCTTTCATGCTCGACACCCATTCATCCATCAATCCAATAATCCACCAATCCGTTTTTTTCGTGGAAATCGCCCAACTTGCCCAAGTCCTTGTCGCCCTCGGCTGCCCGGCTGACAAATCCGTCGAGATGGCTGCGCAACTCGACAAACGCGCCAAGCAGCTCGCCGCCGAAAAAGGCCGCAGCTACGAGGAAGCCTTGAAACATTTGCTCACGCTGATGAAACAAGGCTGGGCGGCCAAGGAAAAGGGATTTTGAATTTTCGATTTACGATATACGATTGACGCGCCTCAAGTCAGACGACTCGTAAATCGTAAATCTAAAATCGTATATGGTTAAGCCTTGGAAAAAAACCGGTTCAAAGCCCGTCGGCGACTTCCGCATCTTCAAGATCCGCTCCGACACCTGTGTGAATCCGCGCACCGGCAAGGAACACGATTTTTTCATCCTCGACAGCGTCAACTGGGTCAACGTCATCGCCATCACGCCCGACCAGAAGCTGGTGATGGTGCAGCAATTCCGTTTCGGCACGGAGACCGTCGAGCTGGAAATTCCC
>DASYEY010000232.1:0-21703 GCA_036498725.1 Verrucomicrobiia bacterium
CGAAAAGATAATCCAACGGGTCATAGTGATACCCCAGATCCACCAGTCCATCGCCGTCACGCTGTGCTTGCGGTGAGAACGTTGTCGCACTGCTGAAGACCACGTTGCTATACCCGATCGGCGGATAGGTCGTTTTATTGGCCAGGTCAACGAGCAGATCAGCATCAATGTTCGTCGTGCCAATATTGCGCAAGGCACTATTGTTTGTCAGATAATAATTGCCCCCACCGGCAGATTGAAAATAAGGCAATGACACCACACTGAAACCGTCCTCATGAGGATCATAAGTCATAACGTTGTCACTTGCATTCAGCGTCCCAGCCCCGCCAAAATCCACGGTAAAAACACAATTAGTCAGACATAAGGTTGTCGTCGTCCCATCCATGCTTGAACCGTCGGTTGTGACATTCTCCTCGATAATCGTTCCCGAGTAAATTGGATCAATCGCATAGGAACAACCGGCAAACAACACATTAAAAAGTAACAAGTCATCATAAAGAACAGTGACTGCCCGGCTGCATTTCAAAAACACCGAGTTTCGGATGTTTTCAGTTAGGTAATAACTAGAAATCGCTGAACCGGCATAGGCAAATCGTAAATCATGCAAATTAGTATAGGTGTCCGTGGTTATATAGAGATATAAAGCCGAACCCATGGCCGGACTTCCGCTGCTGCCGCTGACCGTCTGACCGACAGAATTATCGTTCTTACTGGTAAAAACTGCCGGGCTATATGATTTTGTTTTGCAAAGAATACCGCCCGTTTGAACTGTGACTTGCACGCTGCTGTTGGTTGGGTATTTCAAAACTGTTCCACCTTCAAACGTGGTGGTGCCATAAAGATTTACCGCACCACTGACATAATACGTCTGATCGCCTTGAAATGTAAAATTGGTCAGGCTGGGGTTCACCGTGTTGTAATCTAAGACCAGGCCTGAAGCTGGATGGTCGGCCAGCGCCAGTTGAATGCCTTTGCCGTGCGGCTTAGCCTCCACCAAATGTGCGGACGGCAACACCAATTCCTTGGCCAGCGCCGGTTGCGGCCGCTTTAACCGTGTTTGTTGAGCGGGCACTGGCAACGATTCCAGATCAGTTTCCACCTCCGCCGTTGGCACTTCTTCCAGCAAAAATTGCCGGCCTTGCAGTTTAACCCAACTTTTGCGCACGCGCGCCTGCTTCGTATCGTGCCCCAGGCTAAAAGCTTTCCCCGGCACCATCGTCATATCGCCAAAGGTCAGCTCTTCATCATCAGCGGATTGTCCGCGACGGGTTGGCAGCTTTCTCTGAGTGATTTTTGGGGTGGGGGCACTCAAAAACTCAGTCAACACCTGAATCCTGGTCGTTTCTGGATTCAATCCTAACGACGCTGGCAAGGGTGGTTGCTCGTGCAGGATGACATCCTGCTCAAAACCTGCTTTCGTGTAAGTATAACGCAAATCCGCATTGATTCCCGAAAAAGCATTCGGATAAATCACTTGATTGGAAGCGGCCAGATAGCCGGTCGAATTGGTCAATATTCCAATCAATGCCGTGTTATTTCCATCGCTATAGCTTAAAACTGACGGCTGGCTTTGCATCACCTGCCCGTCCGGCGTGATCAACCGGATGGTCCCCTCATAAATATCACCCGGAAAATAGGCTTTATGTTGCCCCCGCACAGCTGCCGCCGTTCCATCCGGTAAAACGGTGATCTCATCCTGCGCCGGTTGCCATTGGCCTTTGGCATCTTGATAATTTAAACCCGTGGCCAATTCAGTGTATTGGTTGGTCTTAGTCACCACGTTGCCGTCAGGCGTCTGCTCAAATGTTTCGCGTTGCCAGACGTTGTGATGCGCCCCCTGCTCCACCACCCGATACTCCGTCGGCGAGGGCAGATTTTCCGCCAATAAAGACGGCACCGTTAACGAAAACGCCAGACTGGCGATTAGAATCGAATAAGAGGTAAATGCTTTCATAACGTGGTGGGGTAATTGGAACAATGGCAATGCAACCAGATCGATGCATCAGACGGATTCAGATTTAGACGGTGTGTCATCATATATTTCCGATTTTTGAAACCAAACCCACGGCGACGCGCACACCCTTCGCCGTTTTTTGTAACTGATTAGTTACGGTTCTACGCTTAGTCAAAAAAACTTGCAACAGTTATTTTCATTTTTCTGTAAATTTTTCGCATATCTGAACTAATTGGACACAATGGGACACTTTTGTCGTAAATAAGAACAGCCACATGAGTTAAGCCGTCATTCCAATCGGCTAACATTAACGTCACCGTGATTATGCTTAAATAATTTCAGCCACAGATCAAACACGGGAAACACCTCACGCAAAGGCGCGAAGACGCGAATGGGAAATTTAGAAGATAGAATCCAGAAGTCAGAGTCCGGAATCAATTTTGTTGAAAGAAATCGACGGGAATTTACGAATTGGGAATTTCCATTTCGAATTGCAGATTTCGGATTTCGGATTGAAAACGTGAACGTTCGAAACTCCAAAGTCGGACAATGAAAGCGACCGCCAATCGAAATCCGGAATCGAAATTCGTATGTCTAAAATCGGCGGGCGGAGGATTAAAAAACTTGGCAATAAAAATGAAATGGGTCTAGTTTGGATACGCAGGCATCAGGCTTGCTGTTAAGCAAACTCTGATCGTGATAACGGCATACATTTAAACTATGCGCACCTCCATCAAAAAATTCAAATGGTTGACCCGGACGCTTCTGATGTCGCCAGTGCTACTTCTAGGCGAGTTCGGACAGGCGCAAGCTCCGGCCATCCTCCACTCGTTTACGGTCAGTGCCACGGATGGGAGCAATCCGTATGGGAATTTGCTTCAAGCGGGCGACCAGCTCTATGGCACGACTTATTCCGGCGGCAGCGGCAGCGATGGCACAGTGTTTGTGATGAATACGAACGGGAGCGGTTTCACTTTGCTGCATAGTTTTAATTCCGTGGATGGACAAGCGCCGCAAGCGGGTTTGATCTTGTCCGGCAATACCCTTTACGGCACGACGGCATCAGGCGGAGCCAGCCAGCGCGGCACTGTGTTCGCCGTGAATACGGATGGCTCCGGTTTCACTACGTTGTATAATTTTATCGGCGGCGGCGACGGCAGCAGTCCGCAAGCGAACCTGATCTTGTCCGGCAACACGCTTTACGGCACAACGGCGGCGGGCGGCAGCGGCAGCCAGGGCACGGTGTTCGCGGTGAAGACGGATGGGACCGGCTTCACGACGTTGCATAGTTTTACGGGTGCCGATGGGTTTACGCCGCAAGGCAGTCTGGTCCTATCGGGCAATACTCTTTACGGCACGACCGCCGGCGGCGGCAGCGGGAATCAAGGCACGGTATTTGCGCTGAACCTGAGTGGCAGCAGCTTCACTACGCTGCACAGTTTTAGCGGCCCGGACGGGGTTAATCTGCAAGCGGGCTTGATCCTGTCCGGCAATACGCTTTATGGCACGACAATTTCCGGCGGCCTCGGCTATGGTACGGTATTCGCGATCAACACCGACGGGACTGGTTTTGCCACGCTGCATAGTTTTAGCGGTGACGCCGGCGGGAGTAATCCACGGGCGAGTCTGGTCTTATCGGGCAACACCCTTTACGGCACGGCTTCTTCCGGGGGAACCAACAGCTTTGGCACGGTGTTCGCGATCGCCCTGGACGGCAGCGATTTCACCACCTTTTACAAGTTTACCGGTGGCGCCGACGGGAGCAATCCGCAGAGCGGCCTGACACTGGCCGGCAATACGCTTTATGGCATGGCAAATTTAGGTGGCAGCTCCGGCCACGGCACGATCTTCGCCTTCAATTTACCCTCAACCTCATTCGTCAATGTGGCCTATTATCGAGATTACCAGACGAATTGGCAGATCAGCGTCAGTGATCTTCTCACCAATGTGAACGGCTCAGGTAATAACTCCTTTTCGCTGGCCAGTGTAACGCCGAGCACCAATGGCATTACGCTCGTCGTCAACAACGGCGAACTGGATTACTCCAATCCGAATTTGGTGGACGATCAATTCACCGGCACGGCGGTCGATTCTCAGGGTGATACCGTCGCCATCATTGTCACTCTATATATCACTTCGGCTCCGCCGCTGGGCGGACACGTCGAGCAACTCACCTTGACCAACAATACCGCCGTCATCAGCTTCAGCGGCATTCCTACCTACCTTTATGCGGTGCAAGTCTCAACGAACCTCTCAGCGTGGACGACGTTGACAACCACCAATGCCCCGGCCGACGGGCAATTTCAATTCAATGATACCAATCCGCCGCAACCCAACGTATTTTATCGGCTCCTGTGGAATGGGAATTAATGTCGGGACAGTGCCGCCACCTGAATTTTTAGCCACGGATGAAACACGGATGAAACACGGAAAAACATTCTCACGCCAAGGCGCCAAGACGCGAAGGCATAGAACCTACAGCCTAAAGCCTGACTTTCAACTTTCAACTGCCAACTCTTAACTTATTATTTTACAGGATTAGACTAACACCGGCATCATCCCGTAAATCTTGCCGAAAATTTCAAGTTGATTAAGGTTTTAAAATCAATCCGGCGGGCAAATTTCTTTAGCTGGGCAATTATTATTTCAGAGATTTTTTTATAATTTTTCCCATTGCTCCCAAAACGTGAGTTCGTGAATTGCTTTAGTTTTGGAAATCAATTTGAGGGTATTTCGCGTCCGCCACTTATTCGAAGGTGTCAAGGTATCGAAGGACAAGGCTTTGCCGTCCCATTTGACTTTCGAAATAATAAGTTCTTCACCATCACTCTCACAAATTGCTTTAACCCGGAAACTTCGTGCAGTTTTTATGATTGTAAAAAGCACCGGGCTAACGGCCTCATTGTATCGCCAAATTCCAACCAGCCAGTCGGCTTTAGATTTATTATTTTTTTGGTTTGCCATAATAGTTTGATTTTAATTTTAGCCACAAATTGACACAGATGAAACACGGAAAAACATTCTCACGCCAAGGCGCCAAGACGCAAAGACATGGAACCTATCGCCCACAGCCCAGAGCCTAAAGCCTGACTCTAATTTTAGCCACAGATGGGCGTAAACATCCAAACTTCAACCTCCAAAAAACTACCATGCACTGATTGAAGCTTGGGTATTGGTGCTTCTCTGGAGCTTGGAGGTTGGACGCTTGTAGCTTTTCCTCGTCGGGTTAAAAATCCAGCAATGCTTCAAAATCTCTAACCCTTAGCTGGAACGTCGCCCCACGACCGCCACATTGTCGGCGAGATTAAACCCACCGAGAATGGATTCGGTAGCTTGATAGGCCTTTTTGACCGGATACATCCAGCGGGATTGTTTATAGCCGGTGGTCCGTTTGAGTAATTTCACCCGCTCTGCCCGGGAAATATTTCGTTGGCCACCGCGAAAGTCTTTCAGAATCACGAGTGGATTGAAATGCGTGGATTTCATGCCGACGACCTTGAACTGTAATTCGGCAAATCGCTTCATGGTGGCCGGCGTGAAGTAGTTCAAATGTTCCGGGAAAATGTAACGGTATTTTGCCCCGATAAGTTTCACCGCCAGAGAGTTCATATTTGGCGTCAGAATAAAACAATGACCGCCGGGTTTGAGAATTGAGGCTGCTTTTTCAAGGAACAAGCGCGGTTCAGATAAATGTTCCATGACCGCCCAGAAAGTCACGGCATCAAATTTTTCGGTAAATGTTTGCGTCAGAAATTCGCCTTTGACCACGGGCACTCCCATTTTCGCTGCATACTCCAACGGTTCGGTGGAAACGTCGGTTCCCAGTGTTTGATAGTCCTTCGGAAACTGTTTTTTCAACTGATACAAGAAACCGCCGGAAGAGCAACCGACGTCCAGGACGGAACCTCTGTGACAATGGGCACGGAACAGGCGCAGCTCGCGTTGAAAGCGGACCGGAGCATAATCGCTTTCAAGTTTTTCGGGCGTAAGATATTCGCTGCCGGCTTTATCGTAGAAATTTCCCGTGGCCATTTCCTGTGGAACGGGATTCGCATAGATCATCGCGCAACGAACGCAGCGGACCAGTTGCAGCTCCAGCTTGCGGAGAAAAGGCGCCGACTCCTGCGCGTCGCAAATCGGGCAGTTCCGGCTCAGAAAATTATCGCTTGGGTTCATGCTTCTTTCCGGGTCAGAATATCAAAAACGGCGGCAAGTCGCGCAAAATATTCACGCACCGCATATCGCACCGACCACAAGCTAAACGGGTCCGGCTCGGGACAAATGGCGACCGCCTTAATGCCAAAATGCCGGCATAAAATGAGCGCACGCGGGGCATGGAAAGCATCGGTTATGATGATAAGGTTTTGCAGATGATAGATTTCTTTGGCGGAGCGAATTGATTCCCAGGTCCGTGCGCCCTCAAAGTCCAGTTTCAATGCCGTCTCCGGAACATTTTCTGCCAGGATTCGCTTTTCCATTTCGATCGGTTCATTGAAACCGCGGTTGTTTTTATTACCACTGATGAGCAGGTACGTCGCTTTACCCGCAGCATAAACTTGGGCCGCAAGGTCCGTCCGTTTTAGGAAATGAAGGTTGGTCGAACCATCGGGCCTTAACGGTTCCGTACCCAATACCAACGCAAATTCATGCCGGGGAAGATCTGACACTTTGCGAAAAATCAAATTCCTGGCACTGAATATAATGTAGAGATTGATGCCCATCGTTATGAGGAAAAAAAACCCGAGCACAACCAGAAATCGCCGGCACAATTTCTTTATTTTGGAACCTTCGTAGAAGGCAGTTGGAGTTGTTGATTTTGAAGTCACTGAGATTTTTCAAGGCCCAACAGTTTACCGGACAGACCTTCGAATTGATCGTCTTCAGGCGTGTCGGCTATTTTCTGGCACAAAATCTGGCTTACCCCTGGTGAATTGGCAAGATGGGAATCAGCGGTGATTCGGAAATATTCAATGGTCAACTTGCTTTATAGAAACCTTTGTTGGCCTGCAAGTCTCCCCTCTCCCCTGCCCTCTCCCCGTTTAGCGGGGCGAGGGAGAAATTGTTTCCGCGTCTAAGAACCATCTCACGTTGGGTTCGTGAAGTACGTAAACGAATAATTTTAAGGCAACGCATCGCCCTCCTTCGCCCCAACGGGGAGAAGGCCGGGATGAGGGGGCATTTATCTCGTAGGTGACGACGTGAGTCTCCAATTTACGATTTACGATTGCGGATTTACGATTTGCTCGCGCGTTATCTTCGCTTCAAAATTTATGATCAACTTCTGGGCTGTGAGCCAGGGCTTTAGTTTTTCACTTCGCGTCTTCGCGCCTTTGCGTGAAACTCTTAACCGTGTTTCATCTGCGGTTAAAAAAGTTGAACGTTGTCAGTTGAGGGTTGAGAGCCAGATTTTCCAATCGTAAATCGTCAGTCGTAAATCGTAAATTTTTGCCAGAAGGAGCGCGTCGTGACTGACGCGCTCCCTGAATTGATCCAGCGTTGCTTTAATTCTGCTTCGCCGTTTCACCGGTGCTTTTCTGATCGCGCAGCATGACGCCAAGCAAGCCTTCCACGAGTCCGGCGCTGCCGCCGGTGCCGTTCACGGCCACATCGGGAACGATGCGGACATTGCGGTCGCCGACGATCTGCATGAGTTGCATCACGGTATAACCTTGCACGCCGATGGCGCCGACGCCGGCTCGATACGCCTGGGCTTTCGCTTCACCCGTGGCGCGGATTGCTTCCGCTTCACCGATAGCACGCAGACGGATGGCTTCGGCTTCACCGGTCGCGTGTTTCACACTGGCGTTGGCCTTTAACTCGGCGATGTTCACGCCCTGCTCGGCGCCGACGACTTGTTGTTGAATGTCGGCCAGTGACGTCTGCCGCACGAGTTGTTGCCGTTGTTTCTGCGCGGCTTCCTGCACCTCGAACGTCTTGCGCTGTTCTTCGGCGATCTTGCGGTCGGTCTGCGTGGTCATCAATTCACCCGGCGGATTGATATCGCCGATCAAGGTATCAATCGCCTGCACGTCATACGCACCGATGGCGGCACGGATATGTTCGGCCGCGTCGATCTGTCGCGCGCTGCGGGCGCTGAGAAAGTCCAGCACCGTGAAGTCCTGGGCAGAATTGCGAAAGTAGTTGCCCACGATCGGTTGCAGGACATGGTCCACCAGGTTTTGCATGGACCCGACACGACTGATCACCTTCGGCGCATCGAGCGCACCGACGTGGATGATCTGCGAGACGTCGAGGTTGAACGCGAATCCGTCCTTCGAGCGCACGGTGATGGATTGCAATTTTGAATCGTAATTATGCGCCTCGGTACGGTTCGCCCAGTTCAGCACGATATTTGTCGTCGGCACCAGTTCCACTTTCATCACACGGGTGTTGAGCGGATGTTTACCGGGATACAACGGCGTGACCCAGACGCCTTTGTGGCCGGTGTTCACCAGATCGCCATGTTTGAAATCCACGCCACTAACATCCTCGTGCGCCTTGCCGACGAACGAGATGACCACGCCGACATAGCCAATGGGAATCTGCACCATCGGCACTTGTTCAACCTGCACGAACCACGGATTCAAGTTCCATGAGCCGGACAACAGAATCTGTTCCTGCAAACCGCGACTGCCGCCGCCATCGAGAAAGGCCTGGGCATTTTGGAAGCTATCATGGTCCGCGATGGATTGCCCGGCGATCTCACCCGCCGCGATGGGCCGGCCATCCATCGTAGTGACGATGCCTACCTGATCCGATTCGACGCGTTGCAACAACAATTGTTCCGGGGACATGCCGTGCGCGTGTGCCGTCGCCGAAGTAATCACGGTGAACAGTGCGGTGTTGATACGATAGGTGCCGCCGGTAAGAATGCCTAACTGCCGGCCTTTCTCACCGCCGCAGAGCAGAAACCGGCGTGCGTCCTGAAAGTTATCGCACACCACGAGTTTGCCGAGGATATGTTCCGTCGGCATCGCGGTCCCGTCAGCCGCCATGACGAGTCCGATTTCGCCCTGCTCCACCACGATGACCGGCACTTTGACGATGCGGAATTGCCATGGCCAATAACCAAAGTGCAATCCCGGCGCGAGCGTATCTGCTTGCAACCCGGCTTCACCGTCCAGCGCCAGCAATTGCCCTGGTGGCAAGGAACGCCCTGCAAACCGTTTGATGACGATCCCCACCTGACGTTCACGGATGAGCACGAAGCCTGACTTGATCACCAGGGCGACGGCGCCCAATCCGCCCAAGGCATACCAATACCAGGCGACATCGAACAATTTACCGCCGACCGCCAATCCTATGTTTGTTGTCATAACCAACTCCGCTGTGGCCGGGCCACGGCACGGGTTATCGCCGCGTCGTGAACCGACACGTTTCATTGGGGAGACCATGGTTTCCCGCACGCGCGGGAGCTAGAGGATCGCCCTTCCAGATGCCGACGAGGTTAGCTGACGGGCTCGGTCCTGAAAGTGACCGCGCGGATGGTTCGCCATCCGCGTTTGCCCCGTCCCTGGTTTCCCAAGGATTTGGTTCCCCCGCGTCGATCCGCAGGAAGGCGGATCAGCTTAGGCTGCATACGAGACGACCCTACTCCAAACGGCGGGCGATGTCAAATCGGCCACGGAAGACGGCAAAGTTTTGAATTTTGAGTTTTAAATTCTAAGTTGGCAACGGATTTTTGTGCGAGCAGCTACTATTCGACTCTCAACTTATAACTTTCAACTAATTTAGCTACAGATGGTACAAACATCCAAACCCCAAGCGTCCAAGCTCCAGAGAAATTCCAAATCTCAACCTCCAAAAACAACCACCGCGCGCTGATTGGAGCTTGGACGCTTGGTGCTTTTCTTCGCCGGCTGGCCAATCGTCAATCCACAATCGCAAATCGTCAATTAGAGACTCACGTCGTCACCTACAAGTTAAGATTTAGTTAGCGGGTGACGGCGATATCATTTGTCGCATATTTTCCCTTGATGCGAATGCCGGTGGATATTGACTCGCCGGTGAAATGACATCCCAACACATCAATGACATAAAAACTATTGGAATTTGCGTAGGTAAAGTCGGTGTGCTTTTTGATTATCTCTTCGATCACAGCCTTAAAATCGGAACTTGCGGTCAATTCAGAAATTGAATTCGGATAACGACCGTGGTCCAGATCAAAATATTTAACCGCCATCGAAAAATGTACCGCGTCGGAAAACGCCACGTCATTTCGACCGAGTTCCCTAAGCGTGACCAGCCCGATCAACAGCAAAATCAAAATCGAGCCTAAAACAAAAGCCAGCCCGATCATCATTTTTCGATTCATACAATTTCCGTTCACCTGGTTGGCCAATCCATAAAGAGCATGCTATTAGCATCGCCATGATTCACCGAAATGCCCCGTTCCAGAAGGATATGGGCCACGGCATCACGATAAGCATCATTTTTAGAATATATCCGGTAGATCGGCCCGTCAGGCGGCTTCATTTCATTCCTGAGTTGGGCTTCGGTTTTGCCCGCCAATTGCCGACGAATATTGGATAAGACAGTTTCATCGTAGCGTGGCTGGACGTTGTTTGCGGCTTCGGCATTGGTGAAACAATAAAATCTGCAAGGTTGCCCCAGAGCCAGCATGATCGCCTTTTGTTCGCCAGCGTCGTCATAGTCGAGATGATTTTCAATGTGAATTGCTCCCAATAAAAATGGCGCCGGAATGCAAACCAGCCGATTGGTATGGCTGGCATCATCCGGAATGGAGATCAATACGTAAGACGGAGCCGTGCTTGAATTTTTCAATGCCTTATAGAACATCCCATTCGAATACTGATTAGCCGGCGATAAAGCTGGTAATAGCATCGGCGACAGCGCCGGGGATAACGCTGCGCAACCGCTAAAAAGGAAAATGATTAAAGATTTTAGCATTATCAGCCAACCCTGATTCAAACGTCCATGATAAAGACAAATCATCGCCTGAACTGTTCAATTCCTCAGCAGGCAGACCGGCAACCTGATGGTCGCAGGCTTGTGACATTGGAAACCGTCGCTTCCTCAAATCATTTATCAATCAGAGATTATTCTCTTTCCTTGCCCATTGATTGGAATGTCGCTTTGGCCATATTTGTGGACGTCCCTACCATCCAAGCGCCATTCGTGTCGAACGTTATTGGATGCCACTCACCTTTTATGACAATTCCATCTTGCTTATTTTGGCGGGTGACCGGATACCAACTGTTCTCAAGCCAAATATCAAAGTTGGCATGATCACCGTACATACCATTTGCATCGAACGCCAGAGGACGCCATTGGCCATTTATGATGATGCCGTTATGCCCATTTCGGCGGTCAACCGGATACCACCCGTTCTCGTACCAAATTTCAAAATTAGAACGATCGCCATTGGTATTATAGGTGACTCGCTCAGTAAATGACGAGGCGCCGCCTTCATTTAACCACCAGATCTCGCTCTTTTCTAAGCCATGAAAAATAAACCGATATCGCGGTGCCCGATTGTTCTTGAGATAAACATTGAGGATGTTTGTGCCTGCAAAAAAATAGCTTACTTCACCCGGTTGTTCGCCATCGCCAAAATCCCAGTTTATCAGCAGTGACTTGCCCGTCTTCGCGTCCTGAATCACATAGCCAGTCGCACCATTGGTGTAAAAGGTATCGAATTTGAAGTGTTTATTAACGGAGTTAAAATCAACCGGATAATGACGGCCCCAAATCAAGCAAGCTAGATTGGCAGATAATAAAACAGCCAAAGCCGCCGCCCACGCGGGCACATTTTTAAATATCTTCATATTTTTCCTGATCAAACACACATAAATTTCATCGGATTTCGCGGGTTTGCTTTTCTCATCTCAAATCCTCTTCTTCAACCGAAAGTTTGCTTCCTTGACCTGCCCTGCCTGTTTTATCTCAAGACTTATTTTCATCCCATCCGCCTTCCGCAAAATCTGACGGATATCTGACAGCAACACGGAACCGGCCGGCTGGCCGTTGATGGCGACTAATTCCGCTCCGTCGCGGATGCCCGCCTTAAACGCCGGTGAATTCGAGTCCACCATATATGCCATGATTTTAGAATTCAACTTCAGCAGATGCAGTCCGCTCATATCCAGTTCGTTGGTCTCACCGAAATGACGGGAGGGAAGCAAATATAAAACCTGGTTGGAAACATCCAACGCGGCAATGTGTTGCCGCAAAAATAAATCACCAATGTGGGAAAAACTCGTAGGATTCGATACTAATCCAACCAGGATATTGGTATACAGGCTGGCACCGATTCTCAAGCTCCGGATACGGGCGGCTTTTGAACGGACAATTTTGGAATCGGCCCCGACATTAAAATCTTCCACCACCGGTTCCTTGTCATCCGGAAAGACTTTATCCCAGTCCGCCTGATTCAGCCCCAAAAAATCAAAGGCACCTGAGTCCAGCACCAGGTTGATGGGGCCGGAACCGTTTAACCGGGCGGATAATTGCAGGATCTCTTCCTTGCCGTTGTCCGCGCGCGTCAGTGGAATCGCCAGGGCGCGCTGCTTCACAATCGCAGGGACATTCGTAGTCAGGGAAAATTGTTCCTGATCGGGATCAAAGGTGATGACATAACGTTGCAGCAGATCCATGCCCAGCATGCCGGCAAAAGGCACACCGGTTGCCGCTCGCAAGGCTGAAAAGTCCAGACATCCCACTTTATCAAGATTAAAGCTGCGACCGCCAATGTTTAACGGGGGTGCGTGATAAAGGAGTACCGGCACATTGGTGGTGGTAACTGTATTTACTGACATATCATCAATGGATGCGCCAAGTTCATCCCGATATTTGGCATCGATATACGTCATTCCGGCCCCGGTATCCACGATCAAATAAACGGGTTTTTTAAATAGGGTTGCGGGGATGCGCACCCCAAGCTGGTCATAGATGGGAGCCGTTGCCACGGTGGGTTCCCTGCCCGCTGCCGCCAGAGCGCATCGTCCGATGAAAACCAAGACGAACAGGTAGAACAGGCGACGCTTCATATCCGGCAAATTAAACCACCAAGACACAAAGGCACGAAGAATTTACGATTTACGACTGGCGATTGCGAAACTAGAAAATAGTGACGAGTGACAGGTGATGAGTGATAAGCAGGAAAGCATTCAGCTCTCAACCCTCAACTGGCAACTCTCAACTCGTTTTAGCCACAGGTGGACACAGATAAAACACAGATAAGAGTCTCACGCAAAGGCGCAAAGACGCGAAGCAAAAACCTAAAGCCCAAGTTCAACAGCCTAGTACCTGACCTTAAATCTTGAAGCGTGGATAACGCGTGAGCAAATCGGCAATCCGCAATCGCAAATCGTAAATTTGAGACTCCTTACGTCGTCACCTACTTATGATTGAATACCTCACCAGCGTTTTTAGCAAATTTCAGTGGCTTAATTCACCGCGTTGCCAAATCAAATGCTGCTCAGTGCCAAATCTCAACTCGTTAATATTGTCACCCACATGAAGCGGGATCGAAAAATAACCCGTATCTCCTTTGATTTGGCTTATTTTAACCAAAATAACCAAAACGTTATTATTCGTCTTAACCTCATACCCACAAGCTCGAGAAGAACCTCCAAAACTGAAGCCAGAGATGTTATCCGGAATTTTCAAAATTGGATCCACCTCCAATTTATAGTGCATGACATTATCAAAACTTAGAATTTGCGGCTGAAACATTGCGCATCCGACCGATAAAAGCAGGCAGGCGGTGAGTACAAAAATGGCCAGCGTCATCCAAACTGGAGATAATTTTTTAAACATTTTTTTAAGGATGCGTAATACTGCTTGGTATTTTTAACGGCAGAATGGGATCAACCATCCTTTCAACCATCGCCAAGCGGGTTAATCAGTCATTGTTTTCAATGGCTTTCAGCAATTTTATATTTCTGAAACTCCCCATATTCAAGCGAGGCTAATTTAGTCAAAACCGCGTCATAACCAACTAAAAGCGGCCCGATTGTTTTGATTTTGGGATGGCCAAATATACCATACCTTCCATTCCCATGGACGTAGAGTGTCTTGGTTTGCCCGGGTATTATTCCGGCCAAATCGATGGCTGCTTGCTCACACGTCTGGCTTGAATTTTCATCCGTTCCGGGCCGATCCAATCTGGAAACTATAAGAGATAATGAAATCGATTCGATGATGAAACATTTTGTTTTTAAAAGGGTTTCAACTACGCACGATATTCGCTGATCCATCTTATTCAAATCTTCGTCCTTGATTAGAATCAGCAACAAGTGAATGGCACCATCGATACTTTTTTGGCTGTCGGCATTTTTTCCCAAGCCGTCCAACGAAATAAATTGTGACAATCGTTTTTCCATTCAGAAGTTGATATTCAGAGTAAAAATTTAAAAAGCGATGATTTTTTGAACTTCGCGCGGAAAAATTCCCAATTTAAGCGGTGAAAAATTTACGTTCATCGGCGAAATCTGCGAGCAAAAAATGAGAGTAAAGGCGCGGATGAGGACAAATCGAAAATCCGCAATCGCCAATCATAAATACAACTTGTGTCACCCTCGCTGATACCGGTTGACCGTTAGCGGTTCTAAGTTAAGTTCGATTCATGCGGCAGTTTGCCCCACGCAGGGGCAGGCTGCCGATTTTATTTTTATGGGTCTATTCGGCGGAGGCGCAAACGACGGCGGCGCAGCGGCTCAAGAGGCGCAGCGTCAGGCAAACATCACGTCGGGCATGGACGACATCAACCGCAATTTTGCGCAGTTTGATGACGGTTTCTATGATCAGGCGGCAAAGAATTATACGGCGGCCAACACGCCGCAGTTGTTATCCGATTTTCAAAACACCAAGAAAAACCTGACCTATTCGCTGGCGCGGTCCGGCCTGATCAACAGCAGTGCGGCCAATCAACTCAACAGTTCGTTGGGGAAAACCCTGGCGTCCAATGAATCAAGCATCGCCAACAACGCGCAGAACTCGGCCAATCAATTGCGGGCCAATGTGAGCGACCAGAAATCGCAACTGGTTTCCCAATTGGAATCGAGCGCGGATCCTCTGGCGACCAGCAGCCAGACCCAAGCCGCGGTTTCCCAATTGAGCGCCCCGGCCCCCATCCAGCCGATCGGCAATATGTTCGCCGACTGGACCAATACGTATCTGAACAAACAACCCTCCGCCGCCAGTGGACAAAGTATCTGGAGCACGCTGACCGGCAGTGGCTCCAGTGGCGCAAGTGGCGGCGGTGGAACCAATTCGACTTATTTTGTGCAGTGAAGGCGAGTGATGAGTGATATATGACGAGTGATGAGCAAGAAAACATTCAACGCTCAACATTTAACTCTCAACTCTCAACTAATTTTTAACCACAGATGAGACGGGGAAAAGCGGAAAGCGGAAACCTAGAGCCCACAGCCCACAGCCTAAAACCTGAACTTTTGAAACTTGAATCTTAAAACGAGGATGAGGACGACGATGAGGAGGAAATAAAACTCATCACTCATCACCTGTCACCCATCACTAACCAGCCATGCCGGAAGAAATAACATTTGAAGAGACATTTGATCTGGATGAGGTCTGGCGGGTGGTCAGCGACCCGTCGGTGTTGCCACGCATTTGTGATGATGCCTGGGCGGCGATGAGCCTGGACCAATTAAAGCAGATTGTGGCGGGCATTTTGGAGAACACGGGCAATTACGTTTTTCTGGTCCGGAAAGGCCCGGAGACCGTGGGCGCAGGCGTTTTTTATGAGCTGGAACCGGGCGTGTTCGACTTGCACACGATGCTCACCGCGCAATGCCGGGGCATCCACGCGATTCGCATCGGCAAAGCGATCACAGAGTACATGCTCGGTTTGAGTGGCGTAAAAAAATTGGTGAGTCGCTGCCCGATGAACTTGCCGGAGACTTACTTTTTTGCCCGACGGGTGGGCTGGCGATACGCAGGGGTGGCCCGGGAAAAATGGCGGAAACACGGCGTGGACCATGACATCAAGCTGGTGGAATGCACCCAGGCGGATTGGGAAGAGAGCACCCAAAAGCAAGAGGATCGAGAATTGAAGATGGAGGATGGGTACGGACAACAGGCAACCGCAATGCGAGATGCGAAATCCGAAATCCAAGACCCGAGACCCGCTCCCGAACCCGTAACCTTTAACATTTTATGCCATTAGCCTTAGTTGGATTAGCCGCCACCGCCGTGGGCACGGGATTGTCGATCGCCGGCAATGCTAAATCGCAATCAGCGCTCAATCGAACCCGCGCCAACGAGGTCGCCACGCAAAAGGGCTTGGCCGATCAGAATGCGGCCACGTTTCAGAAGTCGCTCGGACAAGCCACGCGCCAAAATGCCGACAATCAGCTGGCCCAAGGGCAACAGGCGCGGATGAATGTCTGGAACCAATTGCAAGGCGAGTCACAACCGGTCGCAACGGCGTTGCCGGCCACAGATTCCGCCACGACGCAAGCCGCCCAACGAACCGGCGCCGCAGCCAATGCGTGGAACACTTTGAATGCGCAGGCGCAGGCGCGGACGGGCAGTTACGGCGATTGGCAGGCGAATCAATCTTTGAATAACGCCGCAGCCAATCGAAATCTGTCGATGACCAATAACTTTTCACAAGGAGACGCCAGGCTGGCCGGCACCGAGGCGGAAGTGGCGTCGCATGCCGGCGATTCCTTGAGCGGCTGGGGCAACATCGTTTCTTCGCTGGGTAAAGTGGCGATGTCCGCCGGCGGTTCACTCGGAGGCTCATTAGGTAACGCTGCCAGCGCAGTAACTCCCCTGGCTGACCTGCCCAAATATCCGCTGGCAAATTCGATGATCAATGGCACGGCGGCGGCGCAAAATGCGCAAAACACCGCCAATCAATGGTTCACCGATCCCGTCTGGACGAAACTTTATTAAATCGCAAAAGCGGAAAGCGGAAAGCGGAAACCCACAGCCCACAGCCCACAGCCTAAAGCCCACAGCCTAAAGCCTGAACTTTTGAAACTTGAAACTTAAAACGAGGATGAGGACGAGGACGACGATGAGGAGGAAGCTGGGCTCGTCACTCATCACCCACCACTTAACTTATGCCCAACTACTTTGAAGAAAATACCGAAGGCATCAATCGCGGCCTGAACAATCTGGCCACGGCTTTTGCCCGGCAACCGTATTACCAAACCCTGGCGCAGAATCGCACGGCCCAAGCGGGCTACGACAATCAACGTGCCAGCGAACAAAGTTCGCTCGCGGAATTGAATCGTGCCCGGACCGCCGACTTGTTGCGCAAGGGCGCGTTGGTGGATGCCTTGCAACGCGTCTCACCCGCCGCGCAATCGGCGATGTTATCAGGAAATTTTGACGATCCGTCCGTTCAACAATTTACCGGAGCCGTCTCGGCTTTGACGGGGCAGAACCAGGGCGACGTCCAAAAATCCATGAAGCAAGGCTTGGGAACGATTCTCGCCATGCGCGGCAATCTACCGATGGCAGCAGCGGTGGAAAATCCGGTCAGTGTGCAGAACAATCAAGTCAACGCGGCGGCCGAAGCAAATCGTCCGGCAAATAACCAGGTCATTCTTCCCACCGGCGGAACGTTGGTGGACCGAAGCACCGGCCGGCCGATCAGTGAAGGCGGCGTGACCTTGCGCCAGGGCGAATCCCGGTTTGCTCCGAAAACGTTGGCGACCACTTCCGCCCTGCCTGCCGCATCAAGTTATGGTGCCAGTGGAAATGCGCCGATCACAGAATCACCGGAAGGCGTTGTCGCCCCCGCCCAAGGCATCGCGAAAAACCAATTAATCGCCGCCCTTTTAAAATCCACCGCCGCTCCCGCCTCAACCATGGGAACGACCAACGTTCCGGCAGGCGGACCAGCGCAGGGACAATCAGGCGGGCAAACTTCGGCGCCGGCAAATGTGACGACGGCCCAAGCCACGGTACGCGTGCAACATCCCAATGGCCAAACCGGTGTCATTCCCGCAGCCAATCTTTTGGCCGCCCTCAAGGCGGGTTACAAACAACTTCAATAATCACATGTCGGCGACACTTGAAGATCAATTGGATTTTATTCCCGATGCTCCGGCATCAGACCAATTCGGTTTTATGCCGGATCCGGTCAAATCGTTTGGATTTAGACCCGACGTTCCCCTCGTTTCTCACGATCCATACGTTGGGCTTGAATCAGCCATTGCCGGAGCGCCCCAAAGGCTCATGGCCGGCGCCCCAAATGCGGGAAAGCTTTGGCTGGATCAAATAAAGGCAGATGGGGCGGATCTTTGGCAAACGCTAAATGAAACGCCTGAATTTGTGACGGATGCCGTTGCTCCATTCAAGCAGACCCCACAGCAGCAGCTTATGTCTGCTTCCAAGCAGGTGTTATTAGCCCATTCAGTTTCTCCGGTAGAAGATGTGGCGGATGGCAGTGGCAACAAAACGATTGATGGCGCATTTGATACTGCCGATAAAATTATGGGTGGAGTTTCACAGGCCATCCTTGATCTCCCAAGCTTTTTCACCACCCCGTTAGGCATAGCCACACTTGGAACTGGCTCACTTCCCGCTGTCGCTCAAAGGATCATCGCCGGGGCATTTGCAACGCAAATGGCAGCGCAAACCCCTGAAATTGCCCGGCAGATTGGCGCTGAATTTGGAAAGCCGTCCGGCCAACGCGACGTTGAAAAGATTGCCAACCTGGTCACGAGCGGACTGATTAACACTGGATTTACCGTTGATGGGGCATTACATGCACTCGTTCCCAAGCTGGTTACGACCGACTCGATTCCTTCCCCGGCAAATGATCTTGGATTTGTGCCGGATGTGGTTCCAGCCGAGCATCCGCCGAATCAGATCCTTATTCCCGGAGCGAATGAAACTTTGCCGGTCAATCCGGCTGCGAATGCCAACGGGACAACTGTAGCCAGTCAACTTACTCCGCCGTCGGCCGACGGAACTTTGGCGCAAAACTCAGGCGGCATTGCCGGTCCGTCCGCTGGCGCGCCTCCGCCATCATTTACCGACGTCAATCAAGCGAACCGTCCCGGCGCCGAAGCGGTGCCGGCAGATAATCTGTTCGTCGGCGACACTTTTAAGTTGAACGGGCAAACGATGAAAGTGACCGGCACGACCATGGATGGCGAAACCGGCCAGCCTGACGGCGTGGAATTGGACGGGGCTTACGGTCCGCAGACGGTGCCGACCGGCACCGCCATCCATCTCGATGCCGGGACGTTGAAATCGCCAGATCTGAAACCGCCCACCCCGGCGGCAAACCAGCCGCTCAAAATGGTGGTGGCCAATCTTTCTGGATCACGCGGCGGCATGACGAAGGAAGCGGTTGCGGCCAGTATCGCCGACTTGCGGCAGTCATTAAACAACAGCCACGAGTTATACATCGCGCAAAACCTCGATGCCTTGCCGGAACACCTAAGAATCGAGACCAAGCAGTTGTTACAAAACCACAAGCTGGTGCGCGGCATCTTTGATAACGACGTGGTGTATATGGTGGCCGATCATATCCCCGACGCCACCACCGCCAAGACGGTATTTTTGGAAGAAGCCCTCGGCCATGCCGGCATGGAGCCGCTGATCAAACCGCAAGAAATAGATCAATTATATAGCCTGATCTGGGATGGGGCGCGGGTACAGGCGAATGACATCGCCAAAAACTATGGGCAAGACTTAAGCACACCCGAAGGGCGGAAGCACTTTGTCGAAGAATTTGTGGCTAAAGCTTCGGCTTGGTGGCTGGAGAAGCCCCGGCTGTGGCGGCAGGTGACGGACGTACTGCTCCGGGCTGCGTACCGTGTTTCCGCGCTGCACAATATCGCGCCGTCTCTAATACTTCACGCGCAAATGCGGGGACTAACCAAGTGGGCAGCCGCGCGATTAAGCGATGCACCGGATGCAACTCATGATCAAACTCTTTCGTCAACGGCGGATCCGGCGGATCCGGCTTACGATCAAGCAGTATATAATCAATCCGCGGCCTCGAAACGGGCGACTTCACAGGGTGCTCAGGCTGAGGAGGTCTCACAGCCTGAGCGTAACATCACTACCCGGTTCAATCAAGTCCCCGACCCCAATAGAAACCCCGGTGCCAACGAAACCTTGCCACCAAATCCAGGCGGCATTACTGACCTCGCAGTAACCGCACAAGACCTGCAAGCGGCGTTGCGCGACAATCAATTAAAACCGGCCCGCAAAAATGCGCCGGAAACCGATTTAACTTCAGCTTCGGAACCAGACTCGCCTGAAACTGCAAACGCCCCTTCACAACCGGCCGCGGGAACCCTGGTTCCGCCCGCGCCGGTTGCTTCTGGATTACCGCGCTCGAAAGGTGGGTTAGATGAGGAAAATACACGGGAAGACGTAGAAACAGAAAAGCCCACTGGGATTTCAGTGAAAAACCGTCTGGATAAGTCCAGCGATCCTTCCACCGCCAGCAGTGGGCTCGGACTTCAACCTACACCAGAACCATCGCCCGTCAAGCCGCCCGTGTTCAGCAAGATTAAACAGGCATTTAATTGGGCATTACAAAACATTCGTGGCACGGTCCGTAATCAGGCGACCGGATTTGATATAGCGATCGCCCGCTCGGGCATCGCCAAAACCTTAAGCGGGAAAGCGGTCGAAAAATCAAATTCACTAGACGCACATCTGGCCGCCCTTCGCCAGTTGCCAAAATTATTGCAACGGGCCGACCTCACAGAATCTCGTCCTGCACTAAAAAAAACCGATTCGATATCGACGATTTATCGCTTCACTACCCCGTTTGATTTTAACGGCCAAAGTCATACCGTTAAAATGACGGTGCGTGAAATCAAGGAACCCGCCGGGAAAAATTTCTACACGTTGGAAACTGCGGAAATAGAAAAGCCCGCTGGTAATATATCGATGACCGATAGTCTGGATAAATCCAGCAATCCTTCCATCGCCGACAGCGGGCTCGACCCAAAACTTACACCAGAACCACCGTCCGTCAAGCCAGCGGCGGCTCCTGAAAACTCTCGTCCTGAGGATGCGAAAACTAAAACCGCCCAGGCTGGCCAAGATGAGCAAAGCAACTCCGGTAACACGTCCGGGCTTTCCAAAGCCGAAGTAACCCGGCGTATCAACGGACTTCTTGGCACGAATGAGTTACCACCCGGCATTGAAGTTATTCATGACGAAACGGCCCCTTGGGGAGCTCGGATTGAAGGACGCAATAAAATCACCGTCAATGCGGCGCAAATATTTACCCCGGAAGGCGCTCGCGCAGCCATCCTGGAAGAAGGCTTGCACGGCGTCTGGGATCATCCCGACGTGCAACGGGCATGGCAATCCATCCGCGACCTTGTCACGCCGGAGGAGATGTATGCCGAACGCCAGAAACGGCTCGCGCAAGGTTTGCCGGCAGACGCCGTCACCATCCGCGAAGAAGCCGCCGTCGCACGGGTGATCAAAGCGAATGCCAACCGCGGTGTATTTGCCCGGTTATACGATACGATTCGCGATATTTTCAAGCGCAAGTTCGGCATCGCCCTGCCCGCGACCGCCCGGCAGCAGTTGAAAGATGCGGCGCTAGAGTTTTTGCGGAATCGTAATAATAGGCGCGGGGCTAAAGACGAAACCAACCAAACGAAGCAACCGACTCGTTTTGCCACGGGGAATGCCGGCACGAACGCAATCGGCTCCCTTTTCAAAGATCAACGCGACCTCCTGCCTGTTGTATCAGGCGCGCCCAAAATCGAAGCTGGCAACAAGATTCAAAATTCCACAATCGTGCAGCGCGCCGCTGACTAT
>DASYEY010000233.1:0-27503 GCA_036498725.1 Verrucomicrobiia bacterium
GGTAACCTTGTCTGTTGAATGGATTGTTTCACCCGATACGTCCCAATTAGCTTCATATTTTCTGTAACCTGATTTACTTGGGGGGACGTCCAGATAATTAGGCACGTGGACAACCCGTTCACATGCGCAGTATTTTTTTACCGCAATTACTTGGCTTCGATGCAACTTTGAAGCTGTTTATCTTTTCCTGAAACGATTCCCAAACAAATAAAATGGACAAGAGTGTCTCATTTTTAAGTATTGTATGTCAACGAACGTTTGTATAAATAAAATACATCATTGGACATTTAATATACATTTTGAAGACAGTCTGCGACTTGATATCTTTATTTGTAATAAATTAGACTACAATTTGACTAATTTGATGGAAAAACACGATTTTGAGTGCTTTTGTGCAGAAGTTATCCAATTAGGTAACGTTAACGAAAATTCCAAATTTAAATCTTTTGAGGTTTAAATTTGCAACAATCCATGAAGTATTGCTTTTACTTATCTGAAATCGGGCCAAATGAATGCTGCAGGTCATACAAGCTGCTTTCATTTAAGCGAACCAAGCCATGAGCAGGGCGATCCAAGTCAGACACCAGTACGATAACTACGGTCACTAACAGGGGTAGGATAATGAGTGGCAGCTTGGAACGTCTGCCCAAAGTTCCAGCGCGATAGCCGGTGAAACCGCAGCCGGTAGCAGTCATGATCAATAGCAATAACCAGACAGCACCTGGTACATGGTCGCGCGTGGCTTTCAGCCGAAAAGAGTCGCTATCAAACATGGCATTCAACGCAGTCGTATAGCTGGTCGTCATGGAATTAGGGCTGGAACGCTCCACGGCGGCTCCTGCATCCCAGAGTTGTTGCTGGATTTTGGCCAGTTGGGCCTCATGCGCGGCCAGTTTTTCCGGAAAGTCGGTTGCTTGCTGCCGTTGCAGCCGAACGGCGACATAATGCCGAAATAAATTCTTGGTGTCGCCTTGCATCGTTTCCGGCAGAAATGCCACGCGGAGATAGGCTGTGCCGATGGCGTTCGCTTCTTCCACCACCAGCCGGTTGCGTTGATCATAGCGTTGTATCGCTGCCGAGAAAGTAAAAGCCAGCAGCAAACCCATCAAGGCCAAGGCGGCCGCCTGCACGGTTTCTGCCTGTTTTGAGCGCGGTTCATCTTGCGAACGGTGCAGAGACAGCCCGAAGCGATGTCCCAATTCCGCCGCGACGAGCATCAGCGGGCCGACAATCAAAAAAACGCTTATATCATTGGAAAAAATGTGACTAAGCATCAGGTCAATGGCGTCCATAAGTTTAAAAATTTCCCGTAAATTCCAAGTTTATCATTTTTGAATTCAGCACCCGGCAGCCACCCGGACGCCTGATTAGTTTGGTCATCGCCAATGGCCGATGGATGGAAACAGAAAGGTGGCCGAAAGGCTGATGGAATAGCCCTTTTGCCCCGCTGTGTTCAAAAGATTATATTGCTGGCTCAACCCGAAATTGATCGGTACCCCGGCGATTTTCACTACTTTGCTGAACTGAAAGCCGACCGGCACGTTGAGCCAGCGCCCTTTTTTCCAATCATAAGTGAACTGCAAATCACCGGCGCTGATGGTCCACCCATCTCCGAATTGATAAGCAATGATGGGTTGCAATTGGCTGCGTGCTGTGTCCGTCCAGAAACCATTTTGACTGAGAAAACCCAGTTTAAGTTTTTCATTCGCGTGCCAGACCGCGCCGAAGGCCGGGCCGAGCACTACGCGGTCAGCCGCGTGACCGGTGGTATCCACACTCACCAGCGGGCCAACGCCCCAACGTCCCCAATCCTGATTGAAGCCTAAAAGATCAAATACCGTGACCCGTTGAAAACCATTGTCGCCCCGGCCGTTGATTTGAACGGGCGTTGTTATGCGCAGCATATTGGCCTGGTTCAAAACCTTGAAAGGGATGACCATTTGTACCTGTCCGGACGTGGCATCATCGGATTGGCCCAATAAACTGGGGCCGTGATAATTATTCCAGCCGAGCTTTACTTTCACCGACATCAATTCCGTAATGGTATCCACGACTTCACTGGCGAGATGCGCATTGTCAGTATTGGTCATCACGTCCACCTCCAGTTTGATTTTCGGTGCAGACATCTCCGATTTTGCCGGCGCATTTGTGACTGGTTCCGCCGCATGAGCTGAAATCATCGTCAACCAAGCTACGGCCAGAACCAAAAAGGCTCGGACGAATGGCCGGCATGACGGCGTCAGTTTCATGGATGTGAAACCGGCTTATCCGTTTGCTTGGCGGAAGGCGGAGCCGGGGTGGGGGTAGGGGAAGCCGGGGTGGATTCAACACAACGGAACCCAACGTGGTTGCTGCCCGAACTCACTTCGCCTTTGCCGCGCGCGCCCACCATGTAACGCGTGCAATATTGATCGGTGCACAGGAATGAACCGCCTCGTTGCACCCGTTTTTTCACGCCGGGTTCTTCAGGATCAAGCGACGTTTCGGGGCCTTGCGGGTTGCGGGTCACGGCATTCGTGCATTGCGTATAATAATCGGCGCGATACCAATCACTGCACCATTCCCAGACATTGCCCGCCATGTCGTAGAGGCCGTAACCATTGGTCGGAAACTGCGCGACCGGGGCAATGCCGGCAAAACCGTCTTCGCCCGAATCTTTCACCGGGAATTCACCTTCAAAAATATTCGCCATCCATTTGCCGCCGGGTTTCAACTGGTCGCCCCAGGCGTAGGCTTTACCTGCGAGGCCGCCACGGGCGGCAAATTCCCATTCCGCCTCCGTGGGCAGCCGTTTGCCGGCCCATTTGGCGTAAGCCACCGCGTCGTCGTAGGCGACCTGTACCACGGGATATTTGTCCTTGCCCTTCAGATCACTACTGGGTCCGGTCGGATGACGCCAGTTCGCGCCTTTGATGTAAGCCCACCATTGATAAAAATCATTCAATGGCACGGCATGATCCGGTGGTGAAAAAACGACGGAACCGGCCACCAGATTTTCCGGGGGCGCCCCGGGAAATTCCTCCGCTGTCGGGGTGCGTTCAGCGATGGTGATATAGCCCGTGGCATCCACGAACTTTTTGAATTGTTCATTGGTCACCTCCGTTTTATCCATCCAAAAACCGTCCACATAAACACGATGAATCGGCTGTGCATCGAGTACGGCAGCGAACGTGGCTGCTGTGCAAATCCCTTCGTTCGGCGCGGTGGTGCCCATGGCGAACTCTCCCCCGGGAACCCAAATCATGCCGGCGGGGGCGGAAGGGATGGCAACGGCGGCTACTGCCGGATTCGCCAGGCCCAGTGCCAGCGCCCATCCTAGAACGACTAAGTTTTGGGCGATGTTAAGTTTTGAAGTCATAAAGCCTTAAGTTATGTGTCTGCAAATTCAAGCGTTGCTGGCTGTAAACGGGACAGCCGACCCGACGTGGATTTTGACGCCAACCTTCACACCAACGAAGTCTAACGGACTTTCTACTATTTTTCCGATCATCTTCGTGGTTTTGCGTTCAAAAATGCGTTTTACGTTTGTAGCGCAAGGCTTGGAGTTTGGCAAGGCATCTGGTTTGAAATCTGCTGTCTTTCTGAAACATTGAGTTTTTTCCGGGTGACTAAAACGACCCATTATTTGAACAGCTAATAATGGGTCGCCATGAGATTGTTGAAAAACTTTGCTTGTTACCGGCAATCAGCCCTGTTATTGCAATTAGTAAGCAATTGGCAGTAAGTGGTTTTTTTTTAAATGAAAATCGCCGAAATCAAGTCAGCCATGCGAATTCACTTTCGTATCAATGGTGCTATGTCTCTCCCGGCACCAGGAAAAACCTCAATCACCGATCAGTCCTGTCAAAATATAACTCTGGTCGTACCGGCATCGCTTTATTTGCCGGGTAGTGTGATTGCGGTTTCAGTTTGTTAGTTCAGCTATTTAGAACGGGTTAAAATATCTGAGTCGGTTTGGATCGTTTGGACGGCTGCGTCTTCGCCGTCAATCAGCATGAATTTCGTTGCGGCATATCTGCTGCCGCTGCGTTGCCGTCTTAGGGCAGATAAAATGAAAATGAATAACTACACACCTATGAAAATAAAAAAATTCATTCCCGGACGCGGCTTGTGGAGCGTACTGCTGGCGATTGCGGTCAGTGCGGTAGGGATAATTGGAGCCCAGGCACAGGACAAGAAACCAAACATCCTCGTCATTTGGGGCGACGACATCGGCATCGAGAATGTCAGCGCTTACAGCGACGGCTTGATGGGCTATGCTACGCCAAATATTGACCGGGTGGGCAAGGAAGGCATTCGCTTCCTGGATTATTACGGCGAACAAAGCTGCACCGCCGGTCGGTCAGCCTTTCTTACCGGGCAACATATTATTCGCACCGGCTTATCCAAAGTAGGTTTTCCGGGCGCGCCGATGGGCATGAGCCAGCTTGATCCTTCCATTGGCGGCTTGCTCAAGAATCTTGGCTACGCCACGGGCCAGTTTGGTAAAAACCATGTTGGCGACCGCAATCCAAGTCTGCCCACGGTCAATGGCTTCGATGAATTTTTCGGCAACCTCTACCATCTGAACGCCGAAGAAGAACCGGAATTGCCCGATTACCCGAAAGACCCCACTTATCTTGCGAAGTATGGCCCGCGCGGGGTATTGCATTGCTGGGCGACCGACACCGATGATCCGACGGTGGATCCGCGTTTCGGCAAGGTCGGCAAACAAAAGATTGAGGACACCGGCGCCTTGACCAAGAAACGGATGGAGACGGTTGACGATGAGACTTCCGCCGCTGCCATTGATTTTATCAAACGGCAGGTAACCGCCGGCAAACCTTTCTTTTGCTGGTGGAATGGCACCCGCATGCATCTGCGCACCCATGTCCGCGCGGAACATCGTGGGGTCTATCAACATGGCGACAGTGAATATATTGACGGCATGATCGAGCACGATATGACCGTAGGCACGTTGCTCAAGGCGTTGGATGATCTCGGTATCGCCAGCAACACCATCGTGGTTTATTCCACTGATAACGGCCCGCACATGAACACCTGGCCGGATGGGGCGATGACCCCGTTCCGTTCTGAGAAGAACACCTGTTGGGAAGGTGCCTTCCGCGTGCCTTGCATGGTCCGCTGGCCGGGACACATCAGTCCGGGCACCGTTACCACCGAGATGATGAGCCATAATGATTGGATTCCGACGTTCTGCGCGGTGGCTGGCGAAACGAACATCGTTGGTAAACTGCTCGAGGGCTACACTGCCAATGGTAACAACTACAAAGTGCATTTGGACGGCTATGACCAGTCCACTTTTCTCACAACCGTCAAAGGCACGGCCGGTGATAACAACGGCGTGAAGAGCGCGCGAAACGTGTTCTTTTATTCCGATGATGACGGCGACCTGGTAGCCATGCGGCAGGGCGATTACAAGTATCTCTTTGAGGAACAGCGCTCGCCCGGCACGATGGCCGTATGGGCCGAGCCGTTCACGAAGCTTCGTTTGCAGAAGATCTATAATCTCTATCAAGATCCCTTTGAACGGGCTGACATCACGTCCAATACCTTCTGGGACTGGCAGATGAATCACGTGCAATTGATGTATGGCGTCATGGAAGACGTGATGAAATTCACCATGACGTTCAAAGACTTCCCGCCACGCTCCTCGCCACCGAGCTTCAATCCGGCGAACATTCTGGATGATTATTTGAAAGAGCTTAAAGCCGGGAAGAAATTGCGGGCTGCTTTCCCGCAATTGGCCGACCCGGCCTCCACCACGGATTAAAAAGCTCGCGTTGATAACGCCGGGCATCCGCCTCCGGATGCCCGGCTTTTCAGAAAAACAACAACACGCCAGGTAGTCGGTTGGTGATTTAGCAAAAAAATTTAATGCGGATTAAGCCGCCATATGAAAACAAAGTTTATTTATTTCGCGTTGATAACAACTTTGACGGGGAACGCACCTATGCTGGCGGCTGAAGATGCGTCGCTGCCGGTGACCTCACCAGAACCGGTGCAAAAAGAGTCGGCTGAGCAAGATATGTCCGACCTGGCCGAAAAATTATCCAATCCCGTCGCGTCGCTCATCAGCGTGCCATTTCAGAATAATTTTGATTTCGGTGGTGGGCCTAATAATAAAGGCTTTCGTTACACACTGAATTTTCAGCCGGTCATTCCCATTTCGCTGAGCACGAATTGGAATCTGATTTCGCGTACCATTCTGCCGTTCATCTCCCAGAACGACATGGTGGGCACTAGCAGTCAGACTGGTTTGGGCGACATCACCCAAAGCTTGTTCTTCTCGCCGAAGCAATCCACGGACGGCGGTTGGATTTGGGGTGTGGGTCCGGCGATGCTCATTCCCACGGCTACCGACGACGCGCTCGGCACGGGAAAATTTGGCATTGGCCCGACGGCGGTCTTATTAAAGCAACAACACGGCTGGACTTACGGCGTGTTAGCGAATCATATCTGGTCGGTGGCGGGGGATAGCGATCGTGACAATGTCAATTCCACGTTCCTGCAACCATTCCTGTCCTACACCACCAAGACGCAGACGACGTTCGTTTTGAATACGGAGTCCTCCTACGATTGGGAACATTCCCAATGGACGGTACCAATCAATGTGGCGGTGGCGCAATTAGTGAAGATTGGGAAATCTCCCGTTCAGTTCCAACTCGGTGCCAAATATTACGCCGAAGGTCCGAGCGGGGCACCGGAATGGGGTCTCCGTTTTTCCGTCACTTTGTTATTTCCAAAGTAAACATTAATCAAATATGAACTCACATATCCGTCTATTCGCCCTTGCCAGCGCCGTGCTCGCCATCGGGTTGGCCGGAGCCGGTCGTAGTCAGGCCGCAGAACCTGTCTCGCCCGACGATATGTTTGACCGTACGGTGCTTCCCGTTCCGCCCTACCAGAAAGTTGGCAAGCTCGCGCCGGAGATTAAAGGCTGCGATCCAATTAAGTGGCCCGTCGAAGTGTCTGCCCCCAAGAGTGCGCCTAATGTGCTGCTCATCATGACGGACGACGTCGGTTTCGGCGCGACTGATTTGTTCGGCGGAGCCATTCCCACCCCCGTCTATGATAGCCTTGCGAAGAACGGCCTGAAGTATAACAACTTCTTTACCACGGCCGTCTGCTCCTGTTCCCGTGCGGCGCTGATCACCGGGCGCAACCATCACATCGCTTCGACCGGCATCATCATGGAATTCTCTACGCCCTATCCGGGCTATCACAGCCTGGTGTCCAAGAGCGTTGGAACGATCGGCGAGATTTTGCGAGGCAACGGCTATGGTACCGCGTGGTTTGGCAAGAACCACAATGTGCCTGACTGGGAAATGTCTCCTGCCGGTCCGTTTACCCTTTGGCCCACGGGGTTGGGATTTGATTATTTCTACGGGTTCCTCGGCGCCGACACGCATCAATTTCGGCCGGCAATCTACGAGGGCGTCACGCCGGTCGAGCCGTATCTCGGCAAAAAGGATTATATCCTTAACACGGATCTGGCGGATCACGCGATTAATTGGATTCATACGCAGAAAGCGGTCTGGCCCGACAAGCCGTTTTTTGCGTATTACGTTCCCGGGAGCGACCATGCCCCGCATCATGCCTCGGCGGAATGGATCGCCAAGTTCAAGGGCAAGTTCGACATGGGCTGGGATGAGTTGCGCAAACAGACATTCGAGCGTCAGAAACAGATGGGTGTCATTCCGCAAGATACGGTGCTAAACCCAACGCCGCCGGAGTATATGCGCTGGGATTCGCTTTCACCGGAGATGAAGAAAGTCTGCGCCCGCGAGATGGAATGTTATGCGGCCGCGCTCGCCCAAGCGGACTATGAGATCGGGCGCGTGATTGATTCTGTCAAGGAGATGGGCGAACTCGATAACACGCTCATCATCTACATTCAAGGCGATAACGGCTCCAGTGCCGAAGACCCTTCACCTGCGGGCTTTGGCCTGACCAGCGAGATCGTCACCATCGGCAATGGCTTCATTGACACGCCTGAGTTCATGAGTCAGCACATCGACGATTTCGGCGGCATGTGGATGGAGAATCATTTTGCACGCGGCTGGGCGCACGCAATGAACACGCCGTTTCAGTGGGATAAAAAGATCGCCTCCCACCTCGGTGGCTCCAAGACCTCGATGGTCGTCTCCTGGCCAGCCGGCATCAAGCAGACTGGCGGGATGCGCAGCCAGTTCGTTCACATCACCGACATTGTCCCCACGATCCTCGAAGCCGCCCATCTCCCCGCGCCGACGACGATTGATGGCGTGAAGCAGGTGCCGATGAATGGGACGAGCTTCATGTACACCTTTGGCGACGCCAAGGCCCCCGAGCGCCACACCACGCAATACTTCGAAGTCATCGCTAATCGGGCCATCTATGACCATGGCTGGATTGCCAATACTACGCCGGTCATCGCCCCGTGGAGCGCCCCGCTCACCAAGAAACCCGATTCCGTGCTCGATTATAAATGGGAGCTTTACAATCTGAAAGACGACTTCAGTCAGTCGAAAGACCTTGCGCAGCAATACCCGGAGAAGCTGGCCGAGATGGAAAAACTATTCACGAGCGAAGCCCAGAAGAACCAGGTCTTCCCTTTGGACGACCGCTACGTTGAACGGGTCAAACCTGAGAACCGCCCGCAGTTCAACGTTGGTCGAACCAGGTACACTTACTTTGCCGGCACCAAGCGCATCACCGAACCCATGGCGCCGAACATGAAGAATTGCTCTTACTCCATCACCGCAGACGTGATCATTCCCGAAAGCGGCGCTGAGGGAGTACTGATGACCGAGGGTGGTTACTTTGGTGGTAACGCATTGTTGCTGATGGACGGCAAGCCAACCTTCCTGTACGCGGCATCGCACTATCCTGATCAAAAATATAAGGTGCAGGGACCTGACAAGGTTCCCGCCGGCAAGCACATCGTGAAGGTGGACTTCGTCTATGACGGCGGCGGTGCGGGCAAAGGCGGCATAGCTACCGTTTTCGTCGATGACAAGCAAGTTGCGCAAGGTCGCATTGATCGCACTGTGCCCGTCCGCTTCAGCGCCGGTGAGACGTTCGACATTGGCGAAGATACTGGCACGCCGATCACTCGCGAATACGATGTGCCCTTCGCTTTCACGGGTACGATTCAGAAGGTGGTCGTTGATTTGAAGCAGCCGTCGGTGCCCGAAGTATCCATCAATGGGATAGACTAAGGGGTGCCAGATATGATATCAAAAAGGCAGTAACCAGATGCGCTAAAAAATATATCCGTGATTCACTCCAAATTATTTTAAAACTATGAATGAATCTTTAACGCAAAATCCCTTTCGCCGCGTTCTGACCGCCGACGTACGCGAATCCAAAACCAAGGCGGACACGAAACAAATCAAATCAGCCATGAAAAAACGAATTCAATTCCATTGCTGGCCTCAAGGCCTCGGGGCCGCGGCGCTGGCGCTCACATTTGTCACTCTCGCCGCTACGGATACGCAGGCGCAGGAGAAGAAGCCTAACATAGTAATACTCATGACGGACGACACCGGGTGGGGCGACTTTGGATACATCAGCGGCGGCGGCGCGTCGCTCGGACATCCCACACCAAACGTTGATCGCCTTGCCAAGGAGGGAACGTATTTCACCAGTTGGTATGGTCAGGCAAGCTGCACCGCAGGGCGTGCCTCATTCATCACCGGACGCATTCCCATCCGCTCGGCCCTGTCGGTCGTCGTCGTCCCGGGTGACGCGAACGGGTTAAGGAAAGAAACGCCGACCATCGCTGAGTATTTCAAGAAGAACGGATACCGCACTTACTTCTCAGGTAAATGGCATCTGGGAGATGTGCCGGAGTTCTATCCGACCGAGCATGGCTTCGACGAGATGAAGGAGTTTGGCGCGTATTACCCGGGCGTCTATACCTACGCCGATACCAGTAACGAGGTTCATCCGTGGTTCCCGTCCTATAACAAGAAGTTCACCGACGCCTACAACAAGATTGTCAACCGGTTTGAGTGGGAAGGCGTCGCCGGTCAGCCGGCCAAGCAGGGGCAGGAGCTTACCTGGGATTCTCTCGCCGAGTTCGACGTGCGCCAGACGGATTCGGCCATCGCTTACATTAAGCAACACGCCAATGACGACAAACCGTTCTTCATGGACATCAACTTCATGAAGATGCACAACCCAAACATCCCGGCGAAGGCGTTTGTCGGCAAGTCTCACCTCGGACGTTACTCGGATTCGATGCTCGAGCTTGATTCTAATATCGGGCGCGTCATGGATGCGATTCGCGCCCAATCCCCGAACACCATCGTCCTGCTGACGGCCGACAACGGTGCCTGGCAGGATGCGTATCCGGACGCGGGCACGGTCCCATTCCGCGGCGAAAAAGGATCGGCGTTCGAAGGCGGCTGGCGCGTGCCGGCCGTGATGTGGTGGCCGGGCCATATTCCCGCCGGGACATCGCTCGGCGAGATGATGTCGCATATCGACTGCTGGTCAACTTTGTCTGCGATGGTGGGCATCACTCCGCCGCCCGTCGGCGAAATGAAGGACAACAACGGCAAACCCATCTATTTCGACAGCATCGACAACAGCGCGTGGATTCTCGGCAAGGCGAAGCATTCGGCCCGCCATACATGGATCTATATTGACGGTGAGCACTTCATGGGCGTGCGAGCCGACATCGGCGGCGACACCGAGAACCCCGACCTCCAGATCGCCTGGAAATTCATCTATACGGCCAAAGACACGTGGCTGGGCGCGAGTCAGAACATTGCTCCTGAGCCGGCGGTTTACAACCTGACGATGGATCCATACGAAAAATATGACATGCTCTTCAATGGCGCTGTGTCAACGCGGCAGGTGCCGAATTCGCCGGGCAAATGGTCGGGCCAGGACAACGGCTGGGCCTTGGCGCTGAATGATGCCGTCAAAATCGAGTTCAACAAGTCGATCATCAAGTATCCGAACATCAAGCGCGCTCCCGGCGGTGACTCGGACGACCTGATTCCAAATCTGCAGAATCCGACCAACCCGGTTCCTGGGTTTAACCCAGACAAGCCACCGCAAACTAGAGGCGGCGCCGAGGACTAAGACTCGGCGATCAGCATCGGATTCCAACCGTGTGGGCCATGTTCATCATGTGACGTGGTCCACACTGGTAATCTATAAAACTGAATAATTTTGGACATTTATCTCGAATGGAAGATGCCGGATACCCCTTAAAACTTATGAAAATCATTCCTTCGGTAAAACTTTTGGCCGTCACTCTGGTTGGGTTGGTGATATTTCCCGTCCTGCAATCTCGCGCTGCGGACCCGCTGCCTTCCTGGAACGACACCGCGTCGAAAAAGGCGATTGTCGCCTTCGTTGAAAAAGTGACCACACCCGGTTCACCGGCTTTTGTGCCCGTACCCGAACGCATCGCCACCTTTGATAACGACGGCACGCTCTGGCCCGAGCAGCCGATGTATTTTCAGCTCATCTTCATTCTGGACCGGGTGAAAGCCCTGGCCCCGGAACATCCCGAATGGAAAACCCAGGAACCTTTCGCTTCCGCCCTGAAAGGCGACATGAAAGCCGTCGCTGCGGCCGGCGAAAAAGGGCTGCTCCAGCTCGTGGCCGCCACCCACGCTGGGATGACCACCGAGGAATTCACGAAAGAGGTTACTGACTGGATTGCAACTGCGAAGCATCCGACTACCGGGAAACCTTACACTGAAATGATTTATCAGCCCATGCACGAACTGCTGGATTACCTTCGGGCAAACGGTTTTAAAACCTTCATCGTAAGCGGCGGCGGCATCGAGTTCATGCGCCCGTGGACGGAGAAAACATACGGCATTCCGCCTGAACAGGTCATTGGCAGCAGCCTCAAAATGAAATACGAAGTGCGCGACGGCAAGCCCGTCCTCGTGAAACTTTCAGGCATAGACCTCATTGATGACGGAGCTGGCAAGCCGGTCGGCATTCAGAGTCATATCGGCCGTCGCCCAATCTTTGCCGCCGGCAATTCCGACGGCGATTTCCAGATGCTGGAATGGACCACGACTGGCAGCGGTCCCCGGTTCGGATTGATCGTCCACCACACGGACGGCGATCGTGAATGGGCCTACGACCGTAAATCCGCCTTCGGCAAGCTCGATCACGCTTTGGACGAAGCCCCGAAACGTGGCTGGACAGTGGTGAGCATGAAAGACGATTGGAATACGATTTATCCGAAATAAATCATGCCGACACTTGTTTCTGATTTGCGACCAACGGTTTCATACATGGTAGGGCGGACCTGCTGCTGCCCCCCCATTGTAAAGGGCAGGTAAGTTGTTTTTTTGATCTTGATCAGTGTGCTGTCATATATGGGCAAAGCGGCAACTTTGCCCTAGCATTAATTAATTGCGGTGGTCGTAAGCTATGAAAACTTCTTTCAAACCAATTCACGGACTAACGCTGTTGTGCGGCGTGACATTACTGTGCGGCTGCCATTCCATCGGGCCGATGACCGTAGCTCGCGATCGTTTTGATTATAGTTCGGCGATCACTGAATCGTGGAAACGCCAGACCTTGTTGAACATCGTGAAGCTGCGTTACCTCGATCCACCGATTTTTGTGGATGTCGGGCAGATTGTTTCAGGCTATTCACTGGCGACGGGGGCAAGCATCGGCGGCACGTTGGCCTCCGAGAACGGGGTGAACAACATGATGCTGGGCGGCGCAGCGACTTTCACTGACCGGCCAACGGTCACATACACGCCGTTGACGGGCAGCAAATTTGTCCGCGCCCTGATCACTCCGATCCCGCCGGAATCGTTATTCTCCACTTTGCAGGCGGGCTGGCCGGCGGATGCCATGATGTTGACGGGCATCGCTTCCATCAACGGTTTGAAAAACCAGCAGGCTTCCATCAGCGGCGTTGCGGCGGCGGACGACGGGTTTCTGCGGGCGATTCAATTGATGCGGAAAATTCAGTTGTCAGATGCTGTCGGCGTGCGCGTGGTTCAAGGCACCAACAAGGATGAATCAACGTTGGTTAGTTTTCACGCCCAGAATATTTCCCCGGAGACACTGGCGGATATCCGTGAGTTGCATGAATTACTTCATCTGGCACCCGACGCGCAGGAGTTCAAACTCGTTTTTGGCAGCACCCCGGCCAATGATCGTGAACTTGCCGTGGTGACACGTTCAATGCTGCACATTATGAATAGCATGGCGTCGCAAGTGGACGTGCCGCCGCAAGACATCGCCGAAGGTCGGACTACTCCCGGTTGGAATGCGCTTTCGCCCACCGCCGAGCAACGCCGGCTCATTCGCATCCACAGCGCGAAATCTGAACCAAGCGACTGTTTTGTTGCTGTGCCCTATCGCCAGCACTGGTATTGGATTGATGACCGCGATATGAAATCCAAGCGCATGTTTTCACTGATAATGCTGCTCTTCACGCTGGGCGATAACAGCGAGCCGGCCGGGGCACCGGTGTTGACCATTCCCGCACAATGACTTAATGTCGCCTTTGTAGGTGACGACGGACAAATCTCTGACTTGGTTTTAGATTTTGCCACAGAGTCACAGAGGGCACAGAGAAGAAAATTCGGGTAGGGTCCTAATTTGAAATCGGAAACAGAAATTAGAGAAGTTCTCCCTGCAATTGGATTAAATGAATTTTTTAGCCAGCATTTCTCATGGAAAAGGCGATGGTTGGGACAATCAAACATCGCCCGTGTTGGCAGTTATTACATTAATTTTTTTTGTATGCCTATTCGTGGTAACGAAAATTAAGAAATAGAACTTCAAGTTAGGACACTATCAAAATTCGCTGATTTTTTTAATTTTAAGTTAAAATTTCTGCCCGCAGATTTTTTGCCGGTTCAACCCTTGCTCGATCTGCGTTCATCTGTGAAATCTGCGGGTAAAATCCGTTCCCATCCGTGTTTCATCTGTGTTCATCTGTGGCTAGAAATGAAGATGACAAAACTGTCATGCGGTCTTCATGTGGTCTTCATGTAAACTCTGTTTAATGTGGGCGCCGATATTAAACCAACATTAACCATTCAACGAACGCGAACATGAATATCAAAAAGATCATCTGCTTCACCCTGGCCGCCAGTTTATTGGCCGGCTGTGCTTCCGAAGAGAATGAACATCAAGAACATGCCGCCAGGCAGGCCAAATTGCTGGCGCAAGCCAAGGTGAGTGAGGCAGACGCGCAAGCCATCGCATTGGCCAAAGTTCCCAACGGCACGGTCAAGGAAGGCGAATTGGAAAAGGAAAACGGCAAATTGATCTGGTCGTTCGATATCGCCACGCCGGACACCAAGGACATCACGGAAGTCAACGTGGACGCCATCACGGGAGCCGTAGTTGGCATGGACAAGGAATCGCCGGAAAGCGAAGCGAAGGAAGCGAAGGAAGAAAAAAAGGACAAGGAAGATAAGGATTGATGCCCGGCGCGGACTTTCAAATGCTCTGGGCGGCAGAAGATGCTGCCCAGAGCATTTAGTCCAGACGCCCGTTGCCCTTACGGCGAAAGAAAAAAACATTTATGAAGACAATTTTTATATCCATGTCACTCGCGGTCGCGGTGACGGTTTGCCGTGCGGAAGAACCGTATCATTTCATCAAGGAGATTCCCGTGGCCGGCGAAGGTGGTTGGGATTATCTGACGGTGGATCCGGCGGCGAAGCGGCTTTATGTTTCGCACGCGACCAAAGTGGTCGTGGTGGATTTGAGCAAGGATGCCGTCGTCGGCGAGATCACGAATACGCCGGGCGTCCACGGGATCGCCCTCATGCCTAAATTGAATCGCGTATTCGTCAGCAACGGACGGGAGAACAAGGTCAGCATCGTGGATCCACAAACGTTACAAACCATTTCTAAAACGGATGCGGGCGCGAACCCGGATTGCATCCTGGCCGTGCCGGATAAAAAGGAAGTCTATGCGTTCAACGGGCGCGGACAATCGGCGACGGTGATCGCGGCGGATACCGGTGCGGTCGTCACGACGATTCCGCTCGGCGGCAAACCGGAATTTGCCCAGGCCGATCCAACGGCCGAACGCATTTACAATAACCTGGAAGACAAAAGCGAAGTGGCGGTGATCAACGCCGGAGCGCATCAAGTCGTCGCCCGCTGGCCGATTGCGCCGGGCGAAAGCGCGTCAGGCATGGCGATTGATCTGGAACATCACCGGCTGTTTCTTGGGTGCGACAATCACTTGATGGCCATGATGGACAGCACGAGCGGAAAAATCCTGGCCACGGTGCCGATCGGGCAAGGCGTGGACGCCAATGCGTTCGACCCGAAAACGCAACTTGCCTTCGCCTCCTGTGGCGACGGCACGACGACGATTGCGCATGAGGACGGTGACACATTGACCGTTGTGCAGACATTGAAGACGGAAGCCAGCGCACGGACGATTGCGCTGGACCCGGTCACGCATAAAATTTATCTGGCCGCCGCAAAATTTGAAACGCCGACGCCAGGCCAGCGTCGCGGCAAAATGGTGCCCGGCACGTTTAAGATTCTGGTTTACGGTCCGGCAAAGAAATAAATCCAAGCATAGATTCGCGTGCGCATTTTAGTTGTCGAAGACGAAAAGAAAACGGCGTCGTTCATCCGCAAGGCGCTGCAAGCCGAAGGCTTTGCCGTGGACGTTTGCCATGGCGGCGACGGTGTCCTGTCTGCCTTGCAAATAACGCCGTTTGATGCCGTCGTGCTCGATATCATGCTGCCGGGCCGGGACGGATTGAGCGTGTTGCGCCAGTTGCGGGTGCAAAAGGTGACCACCCCGGTCTTGCTGTTGTCCGCACGTGGTGAAGTGAACGAACGGGTCGCCGGCCTGGACGCTGGCGCGGATGATTATCTCCCCAAGCCATTTGAACTGGCGGAACTCGTTGCCCGCGTGCGCGCGCTGACGCGGCGGGGCGGTGATAACAAATCCACCGTCCTGCGCGTGGCCGACCTGACGCTTGACACGTTGACGCGGCTGGCCCGGCGCGGCGATCAAGAGATCGAACTGACCATGCGTGAATACCGGTTGTTGGAATTTCTCATGCGTTCCACCGGGCGGATGTGCGGGCGCATGACGATCCTGGAAAAAGTCTGGGATTACGATTTTGATCCCGGCACCAACCTGGTGGATGTGTATATCCGCCGCGTGCGCGAAAAGATTGACGCCCGGTTTGAACCCAAGCTGCTGCATACGATCCGGGGTGCGGGCTACGTTTTGGAGGCGCAACGATGACTATCCGCACCCGGCTCACGTTTTGGTATGCCGGCATCATGTTTGTTTCGTTGCTGGCGATGGGTTTGCTGTCCTATTACGAATTTGTGGATGAACCGCGCAATCTTGGCTTGCACGATGCCAAAGTTGCGAAGGAGGTCATCGTCGAAGACGATACGGAAGATTTCACCCAGGCGTTAAAGGTGTTGTTCTGGTGCGGTGTGCCGCCGATGTTGCTGGCGCTCGGCGGTGGCTGGTGGCTCATGCGCAAATCGCTCAAACCGGTGGCGGCGCTGACGGCGGCGGTGGAGCGCATCAGCGAACATCATCTCAACGAACAACTGCCGAAAGGCGGCACGGGTGACGAGCTGGATCGCTTGACGGAAGTTTTTAACGCCATGACCGTGCGGCTGGATAGTTCATTCACGCGCATCCGTGACTTTACCCTGCATGCCTCGCATGAATTGAAGACGCCCCTCACCATTTTATGCGGAGAAACAGAAATGGCATTGCGCGAAGAAAACCTGTCCCCAACCGACCGGGAACGCGCCATGAGCCAGTTGGATGAATTGCGCCGTCTCGCCCGCATCGTGGATGGATTGACCTTGCTGGCCAAAGCCGATGCCGGGCAAATTATCCTTCAGATTGAATCCATCTCACTGGCAGAACTGGTGCGTGATAATTTTGCCGATATGCAGATCCTCGCTGAACCACAGAACCTTGCGGTGCAATTGGAGACCTGCGAAGAGATCACGGTGCGTGGCGATCGTCATCGTTTGCGGCAGTTGCTTCTGAACCTGGCCGATAACGCGGTGAAATATAATCAGCCGCAAGGCCGGGTAAGCATAAACCTGCGCCGCATTGACGGGTTTGCCGAATTGACCATCGCCAATACCGGCACGGGAATCCCGGCGGAACTGTTGCCGCGCATCTTCGACCGGTTTTTTCGCGGTGATCCGGCGCACGGCAACGCTGTGGACGGTTGCGGCCTGGGCCTGAGCATTGTGCAATGGATTGTGACGGCGCATGACGGAATGATTCAGATCAGTTCCAATCCGGCACTGACTTTGGCCACGGTAAAATTACCTGTCGCATGAAACTCTGGTTGTGCTTCATCGGGATCGTCCTCCTGGCCGGTTGCGCCCGCTTCCAGCCGCAGCCGCTTGTGCCGGAAAACAGCGCGACGCAATTCGAGGCCCGCCGATTGGATGACGCGGGGCTTAAACAATTCGTAGCGCGGAACCTGGGACATGAATTAAAAACGTGGCCGCCGGAAAAATGGAGCTTATCGGAGCTGACTCTGGCCGCGTTTTACTTTCATCCCAGCCTCGAAGTGGCCAAAGATGAATGGCTCGTTGCTTCGGCGGGCATCACCACGGCGGGGGCGCGACCGAATCCATCCGTGACGGTGACCCCGGGCTACGATTCGCAAATCCCCGGAAACTACAGCCCGTGGCTGGTGCCAGTAACCTTCGATCTGCCGATCGAAACCGCCGGCAAGCGCGGCAAACGGCTGGCCGAGGCGGAAAAGGTTTCAGAGTCCGCCCGCTGGAATTTCATCAGCGCAGCCTGGAAAATTCGCAGCGATGTCCGCGCCAGTCTGTTGGATTTCATTCTGACCGGCCGCCGCGCGGAACTGTTGCAACAGCAATTTGCCATGCAGACGCAGATCGTGAAACGGTTGCAACAGCGCCTGGACACGGGCGAAATCTCCCGGCCGGAATTGACCGTTGCCAGCATCGCACTGAACCGGGCCCAACTGGATCTGAACCAGGCGCAAGCGGATGAATCGTCGGCGCGTTCGCACCTGGCAGGGGCGCTGGGCTTGACGGAAGCCGCGCTGGCGGGAACGCGATTTGACTATGACTTTTCATCGCCGCCGACGGCACAATTGACTTCGGTGGCGGCTCGTACCGTGGCGTTGCGTTCGCGCGCCGATATCCTGGCGGCACTGGCAGATTATGCCGCCGCCGAAGCGGATTTGCGCCTGCAAATCGCCAAGCAATATCCCGACCTGCATCTTGGTCCGGGCTACGCGTGGAATTCGGGCAACGCGGGCGACAATCAATGGAGCCTCGGGGTGACATTGGAGTTGCCGATCCTGGACCAGAATCAGGGGCCAATCGCCGAAGCGGAGGCGCGACGTAAATTGTCCGCCGCAAAATTTATCGAATTGCAGGCACAAGTCATCGGCGAAATTGACCAGGCCCAGGCTGACTTTCGCGTGGCCCAGGCGCAGTTGTCCGCCGGGCAACACTTGCTCGCCGTGGAACAGCAACAACAGGCAGCGGCTGAAGCGCAACTGCAAGCCGGGGCAGCCGAGCCGCTTGATCTGCTCACCGCGCAACTGGAGTTCAACACGGCGCAACTGGCACAGCTTGACAGTCTGACCCGGCAGCAGGCGGCTTTCGGCGCGTTGGAAGGCGCGTTGCAGTGTCCGGCGGATTTGCTGGCCACCGCCATCGTAAAGCTTGCCGAACTCAATCCCCCAAGCAAATGAAGATTAAAATAATACCAGATGCCGGGAGCTTGCCTGAAGCTACCAATACATCCGCCCCATGCTCATCCTCATCGTCGTCCTCGTCTTTGCCGGGTGAGAACAATTCGAGGAGGCGGGCGGGGACGACGCTGAGGATGAGCTGGGCGTTGGCTGCCACCCTTTTGATCGGCACGCTGGCAGGCTGTTCCAAAATTGACACGGACGATCAAAAAACTCCCGCGCCGGCCGAAAAGAATGATGCGCCCGCAAAATCCGGTGTAACCATTGACGCGGCCATGATGGGATTGAAAACCGAGTCACCCGCGCCGATGGCCTGGCAGCCGGAAATGAATGGTTTTGGGCGGGTGTTGATGCCAGCGACGCTGGCTGCTGCAGTTGCTGATCTGGAATCAGCGCGCGCCACGGCTGAGGTTTCCAGCAACGAATATGCGCGGCAACAAATCCTTGCGGCGCAAGCGAATGCCTCCGTCCGCGCCTTGGAAACGGCCCAGGCCGACGCCCGGCGGGATGCGCTGTCACTGGCGGCGGCCCGCACTAAATTTGCCATGACCTGGGGGCAGCGGCTGGCTAAAGGCGATGAAGCTGGGTTGAAATCACTGATCAGCGGCGAAACTTTATTGGTGCAGATTGATCTGCCGGTCCGGGAAAATTTATCCTCCCCACCCCTCACGGCGACGGTGACTGTACCCGATGACGCCAGTGTTTTTACCAGCGTAGATTATTTTGATACGTGCGTGGGGGTGGATGAAGCGACGCAAATGCAGGGGTATCTTTATTTGGCGAAAGCCAGCCGTCTGACTCCAGGATTGGCGGTCGCAGCGGCCTTGAAAATAGCTCGCCCGCTGATCAATGGCGTGGTGGTGCCTGACAGCGCTGTTTTACGGCATGAAGGTGCGGGCTGGGTTTATGTGCAGACAGCGACCAATCAATTTGTCCGCACGCCAATTTCACTCGACCGGCGGACGACGGGCGGTTGGTTTGTTTCCGAAAACCTGTCGGTCACCAATCAGATCGTGATCACCGGCGCGCAGACGGTGCTTTCAACGGAATTGAGCGGGGGCGGTTTCACCACGGGAGAACGGGATTGATCAATGTTAAAGCGACTGATTGAACTTTCCCTGAACGCCCGCGGCGTGGTCATCACGCTGGCGTTGGGTTTCATTTGCTATGGCGGCTTCGTCGCGACGCACGCGAAACTCGATGTCTTTCCTGAATTTGTCCAGCCGCAGGCCAGTGTGCAGACGGAAGCGCCTGGGCTGGCACCGGAGCAGGTCGAGGCGCTCGTTACCCGTCCGGTCGAAAATGTGCTGAATGGAGCCGGGGATCTTGATTCCATCCGCTCGGAATCCATCCAAGGCCTGTCGGTCGTCACGGCGGTATTCAAGGAAGGCACGGACATCCACATCGCGCGGCAAATGCTCGCGGAACGGCTGGCGCAACTCGGCGGCGATCTGCCGGCAGGCGTGGCCGCGCCCAAAATGGAACCGCTCACGTCCTCCACCATGGACCTGCTAAAGTTCGGACTTTGTTCGGACAAAATCTCGCCGATGGCGCTGCGGACGTTTGCCGATTGGACCGTGCGTCCGCGATTATTATCCGTTTCCGGGGTGGCGGCGGTGAAGACATTCGGCGGCGAAGTGCGGCAGTTGCAGATCCAGATCAAGCCCGAGCGTCTGCGCGCATTCGATATTTCCGTGCAAGATGTCTCGGCGGCAGCCAGCGCGGCCACCGGCGTGCGGGGCGCAGGCTTCATTGAAACTCCCGCGCAACGGCTCGTGCTCCAGACCGAAGGCCAGTCGCTCACCCCGGAACAACTGGGCGAAATTGTCATCACGCAACGCGCCGGCCGAAGCATCCGTTTGCGGGAGGTTGCGGATGTGGTTGACGGCGCCGAACCAAAATTCGGCGACGCCTTGATCAATGGCCGGCCCGGAGTTTTGGTGACCCTGGCCAGCCAATACGGCGCAAACACCATGGAAGTCACGTACGCGGTCGAAGCGGCTTTGAATGAGCTAAAACCAGCCTTTGCGGCGGAAGGGATTGAATACACGCCGTCATTGCATCGTCCGGCGACCTTCATCGAGATTGCGCTGCACAATATGAAAGTGTCATTGCTGCTCGGCACCGTGCTGGTGGCGGTCGTGCTGTTTTTGTTTCTGCTGGATCTGCGGACGGCATTGATCTGTTTTACGGCGATACCGCTCTCGCTATTGGCGGCGGTGGTGGTCCTGAACCATTTTGGCGTGACACTCAATACCATGACGCTGGGCGGTCTGGCGGCGGTGTTGGGGGTGGTAGTGGACGATGCGATCATCACCGTGGAGAATATTTTGCGCCGTCTGCGGGAACATCAATCACCCGACGAGGTGACCGGGGCGGCGTTGAAGGAAAAATTGGGCGTCATCCTGGCGGCGACGTTGGAAGTGCGCAATTCGGTGGTGTACGCCACGTTTGTCGTGGCGATGGTTTTTGTGCCGGTGCTGACGATGACGGGTTTGCAGGGGAAGTTTTTCGCCCCGCTCGGCGTGGCTTTCATCCTCGCGAATTTCGCGTCGCTGTTCGTTGCGCTTACCGTCACGCCGGCGTTGTGTTTGGTGCTGTTATCGCGCTCGCAACCGCACAATGAACCAGGCTATCTCCGCCGGTTAAAAATTGTTCATCGCCGGGCGCTGGAAAAAATCAGCGCTTATCCCAAGACGATCATTGCCACTGCGCTTGTCTTGTTCATCGCGGCACTGGCCACCCTGCCATTCTTCGGCGGGGAATTGCTGCCGGATTTTCGTGAAGGCCATTTTGTGGTCGGCATCACGATGATTCCCGGAACTTCGCTGCCGGAGATGCGGCGGATCGGCACATTGGTGTCGGCGGAATTATTGAAAATCCCCGCCGTGCAGACCGTTTCGGAACAAATCGGCCGCGCGGAAGGCGGGGAAGACACCTGGGGCGCGCACCGGGGCGAAATGCACGTCGAACTGAAAGCCGATGCTGGCATAGATCAGGCAAAGGTGCAGGACGAAATTCGTGGCGTGCTGGCAAAATTTCCCGGGATCCAGACCGAGGTGCTGACTTTTCTGGGCGACCGCATCGGTGAAACCATTTCCGGCGAAACCGCGCAAGTGGTGGTGAACATTTTTGGCGATGACCTCGACGTGTTGGATGCCAAGGCGAACGAAGTGGCTGCGGTGTTGAATAAAATTCCCGGCGCCGCCGATGTGCAAGTGGCCGCGCCACCGGGGGCGCCCCGGGTGATGATCCGCCTGCGGCCGGAACGTTTGACGCAAGCCGGTTTTCGTCCGGTGGAAGTGTTGGAAGCCGTTCGCACGGCGTATCAGGGCGACGTCGTGGCGCAGATTTACGAAGGTGAAAAAGTTTTTGATGTGACCGTGATGCTCGAACCTGCCGCGCGACAACAGCCCGAGGCCATCGGCGACCTGCTTATCAGCAATCCGCAGGGCGACCGGCTGCCGTTGCGGCAACTGGCCGATGTTTTCCTGACGACCGGCCGCTATGCGATCCTGCATGATGGCGCCCGGCGACGGCAGACGATCACGTGCAATCCAGCCGGCCGCGATGTCGCGTCGTTTGTCGCTGACGCGCAAAAACAGATCGCCGCGCAGGTGAAATTGCCAGCCGGGGTATATGTTGAGTTCAGTGGCGCCGCCGAAGAACAAAGTCAGGCGCAGACGGAATTGCTGCTGCATTCATTGCTGGCGGCGGCCGGAATTCTTTTGCTGCTGGCGATCGTGTTCCACCGGGCAAGCCACCTGTTGCTCGTGCTGGCGAATCTTCCGTTTGCCCTGGTCGGCGGGGTGTTGACTGTTTTTCTGACCGGTTATTTTGGCGCGAGCGGGCAGGGGTCCTTATCGCTTGGCACCCTGGTCGGTTTTGTGGCTTTGTTTGGCATCACGATGCGCAACTCGATCATGATGGTCTCGCATTTCGACCATCTGGTGAATGAGGAAGGCCAGGTGTGGGGAACCGAAACGGCATTGCGCGGCGCAACGGAACGGTTGATTCCCATCCTGATGACCGCGCTGGTCACGGCGCTCGGTTTATTGCCGCTCGCCCTCGGCAGCCAGGCGGCGGGACGTGAGATCGAAGGTCCGATGGCGATTGTGATCCTTGGCGGGCTGGTCACATCCACCGTGCTCAACCTGCTCGTACTGCCGGCGCTCGCCTTGCGCTACGGAAAATTTGGCGGCAAGTGTCAGTCAAGATGAAAAACTTCGGGCAATGGTTTGGCAAGCGGGGAATGATCTGCGTTTACTTCCATCAACGGCGCCATATGTTTCCACCATTTTTGGACAACTGGATTTTGCGGCAATTCCGCGGCGGTATTACCGTCGCCTAATTTTTGCACCGCGAACAACGTCAAAGTTTCCTCGTCGAAAAAAATGGAATAATCGGAAATGCCGGCCTGTTTCAGCGCTTTCGACAGTTCGGGCCAGATCGGGTTGTGGCGTTTTTGATATTCCGCAGCCACGTCCGGTTTCAACCGCATCTTGAAAGCGCACCGTCTCATGGCAAAATTATTTGCTGACGGTTGCGGTTGGCGCCTCCGTTTTTGCTTTGGCGGCATCCTCGGAAATTTTGTTGCCCAGGCCGATGATGCAGGTGGAACCGACGAGGAACAGCAGCATCACGACCACGAGCAGCTTGGTCGAGCCTTTCGCGCCGCGCCATTCCTTGAAGAAGATTCCCCATAATGTGCTGAAGATGATGATGCTCGCCATATGCAGCGTCCAGCTTGAGAATTTGTAATTGCCCATCTGGCTTTCGCCCATCTGGTAAAAGAAAAATTGGAAATACCATAGCGTGCCGGCCAGGGCGCAAAAAACCCAATTGCCGAGTACGGGAATTTTCAAGTCTGCCCGGGGCGGTACGCTGGCGGCGGCAGCGTGTGCCGGGGCGTGTTCACTGCCGCTTTGGCCACCATGGTGGGCATGTTCCGCGCGGACATGCGAAGCGAGATACTGGTAGCCGGTTTTATTTTTAATGTTCAACAGCACGCACCAGATGAAATTGGTCGTCAAACCACCGAGTAAAATCACCACAATGACCGGCAGTCCCACCCAATAGTCCCCGGTGCCATGGGCCTTGGAAATTTTCGTAATGGGATCGCCAAATTGAAAACCATACGAGAAGCACGAGCTCATCACACCGGAAAACGTCGCGATGCCGAGGCCTTTCCACAAATTGAACTCCGCGATGGCCGCTGATTTGCCGTCATTGCCCATGTCCCGTTCCTTGCGCACACCGGCGTAGCCGCCGATGGCGATGCCGACGAGACAGACAATGACCCCTAAAAAACAGATCTGACCGCCGTGCGTCTGTAAAAGTTTGGCGGCGAACTCGCCTTTCACGACCGGCGGCACGAGGGTGCCGAACGCGGCACAAAAACCCAGCGCGACCGCCATGCCCAATGACATGCCGAGATAACGCATCGTCAACCCGAAGGTCAGGCCGCCGAGTCCCCACAGCCCGCCCATGAGATAGGTCATCCAAAAAGTGTAGCTCGACGTTTCCTGCAACACGGCGAATAAATCCTTCGACAGCAACAGCGCGCCAATCCACGGACAGATGAACCAGCTGAAGATGCCGCCCGCCAGCCAGAAGGTCTCCCATGACCACTTGCGCACACCCTTGTACGGCACATAAAAACTGCCGGACGCCAGACCGCCCAGCCAGTGAAACACGACGCCGAGTAATGGATTTGGACTCATAGTTTTATTTGGTTGATTACCGTTTGCTCAAAACTTCTTTTTCGTAGTGCTTCACCCCGGCCAGCCATTGTTCGCCGACGGGAACCTGCTTGGATTGACAGTAAAAATCCCAGACCGCGCCGAAGGGCAGGGACTTGCTTTCTTCCTGTAATGCCAGCCGCGTGGTCAAATCCCCGTCACGTTCCGCCGCGCGCAGCCGATCTGTCGGCTCCAGCAGGGCGATGAGCAGGGCGCGGATCATATTGCGCGTGCCGATGGTCCACGCGGCCACGCGGTTGATGCTCGCGTCAAAATAATCCAATCCGATATGCACCCGGCGTTCATAACCATTGGCGACGATTTCGCGGGCGATGGCCAGCAGGTCATCATTGAGCACGACTACATGATCGCTGTCCCAACGCACGCCCCGGCTGACGTGCAGCAGGATTTCCGGCATGAACTGCAACACGCTGGAGATCTTGTCCGCGATCCCCTCCGTCGGATGATAATGGCCGGCGTCGAGGGTCAGTAATTTTTTGCGACTGACGGCATAGCCAAGGTAAAATTCATGGGAGCCGACAACATAACTTTCGCTGCCGATACCAAATAATTTGGGTTCGACTGCGTCGAGGTTCAGTCCGGGCGGAATCGGTTTCTTGAAGACGGCATCGAGTGATTCAGCGAGCCGGGCGCGCGGAGCGGAGCGGTCGGCCGGCGTATCTTTGAAGCCATCGGGAATCCAAACATTCGTCACGCAGGTTTTGCCAAGTGCCCGGCCCATCGCCGCGCCAATCTCACGACTACGGCGACAATGCTCGATCCAAAACTTGCGGATGCCTTTGTCTGCGTGTGAGAGGGTGAAGCCATCGGCGGCTTTGGGATGCGAGAAGCAGGTCGGATTAAAGTCCAGGCCCAAGCCGTTCCGTTTTGCCCAAGCGATCCAGTTCCGAAAGTGTTCCGGGGCGATGGCATCGCGATCCACTTTTTTGCCGCCAAACTCACCGTAGAACGCATGCAGGTTCAAGCGATGTTTTCCCGGGATGAACGACAACGCTTTTTCCAGGTCGGCGCGCAATTCATCCGGCGTGCGGGCTTTGCCGGGATAATTACCCGTGACGGCCAGTCCGTTACCCAGGGAACCGCCAAAATTTTCAAAGCCGCCGACGTCATCGCCCTGCCAGCAATGCAGCGAGATGGGGATGGTCGCCAGGGTTTTGAGGGCGCGATCCACGTCCACGCCCAGGCTGGCGTAACGTTCGCGGGCGAGTTGAAAAGAACGGTCAAGATTGGCGGGTTTCATGGCCTGACAAAAAATTGGCGGATGGTTTGAGCACGGGATTTAATGATTTGATGTTGGAGCAAAGCCGAAGTTTTCCCTTAACAATGTTGCCAATCTTTAGCATTATATTGCCACGATTCAAAAACCGGCAATTTTGCACCTGAAAAATCAGTGTCATGCTCACACTTAAGCTAAAAGACTGGCTGCCTACGTCCTTTCCGCTGTCTGTCATCCGCCGGGAACCGCAGGTCATTTTCCCGCCGCATAAGCACGAATTTTCCGAAATCGTCCTTGTTACCGGTGGCCATGCATTGCACGTCATCGGCCGTGAATCATGGCAACTCTCGGCGGGCGACATTTTTGTGATCCACAGCGGTCGCAAGCATGAATACCAGGACTTGCGCGATTTGCGGTTGATCAATATTTTGTTCGACCCGGAGAAATTGACGCTGCATCTGGCCGACCTGCCGTCCGTCCCGGGCTATCATGCACTGTTCGCCCTGGAGCCGGTGTTGCGCCGGCATCGGTTCAAAAGTCGGTTGCATCTTTCGTTGAGTGAACTGGCGACGATTCAAAGCCTGGTGGATGATCTGGAGAATGAATTGTCCGAACGCGCGCCCGGTTTTGGATTTCAATCGCTGGCTTTGTTCATGCAACTCATTGGTTATCTGTCGCGCTGTTATTCACAGACCAAAAACACTGATTCAAAAGCGTTACTTCGATGTGCCAAGGCAATTGCCCATTTGGAATCGCACTTTGCTGAACCGTTGAACCTCGATCAACTGGCGGATATCGCACGGATGTCCAAGCGTAGCTTTATCCGTTTATTTCAGGCGGCAACCGGCAGTCCGCCGATCGCCCGTTTGATCCAGATCCGTTTGCGGCAGGCGGCAAAGCTATTGCGGTCCACCGATGCTACGATTACCGAGGTGGCGTATAAAGTCGGGTTTAATGATGGTAATTATTTTACACGCCAATTTCGCCGGGTGATTGGTGTGTCGCCGCAAAAATATCGTGCTCACGCTCAATCCAGCCGCAAGGGAGGGCCGGGGACTGTACAGTTATCGGTTTCGTCGCGTTGATGCCAAAGGAGATTGGAAGCCCAGAGCAAGGCCCTTAATTTTACAGGTGACGACGTGAGGGGTTTTAAATAAAAAAACTAATTGGAGACGCATGTTGTCAATTTTTTAAAATGGTCAAGGATCACTAATCATAACATTGATTCCCCATGGCTTGTCATTATTGAAGCTGTGAAGTATTTGAAACGATATATCCTTTTTGGCGATAGTCCCCCGCGAGCTGACTCCATACAGCGGAGAATCAAGCCAGTGATTGCCGACTTTGTCACACCATGCTAAAAATCCTTCCGGGTCGGTTTTCAATAGGCTGCAAAGTTGCAAACCCATTTTTCGCGTCTCATCAATATTCATTATTTCCATTTGCGTTTGAATTTCTGAAACGTGGTTGAGATCGTTTCCATTCAGGCAATCAACGCTGATCAGAATCGCCTGGTATCGAATCAAATTTCCATTTGCGCTCAAAATCACCGGCAGGCCATTTGTTCGACCGGGTTGTTCTACCAGCCAATGTTGACCAAATTTATCCGTATAACCTCCCAATTTTTTAAGTCCTTTTATGGCGAGCTTGCCTTGCTCAAGATTGGTCGTTGCCAGGATGTTTATCGGCTCGTTTGTTATGTCAGGTTTGAGTGGTTTTTGTGCGGTTGACCTAGTTTGATAAAAATAGGCTAATATCATTACCACCAAACATGCTTTTGTGAGCTGATTTTTATTCATACGCACGAATATGGACTAGAGCGGT
>DASYEY010000234.1:0-27517 GCA_036498725.1 Verrucomicrobiia bacterium
GAGGGTCGGAATGGCCGTTTTAATCTCTTCGTTGTGTGTCAATTTTACGGGCGCTTCAGTGCTCATATAACGAAGATTCAAAATACCTTATCCCGCAGGCAGGTTCAAGCGCGGTTTCAAGTTGTCCGATAAGCAGTCGAAAATCTTATCTAAAGTTAAGAGGTTCTTAAATAAATATAAATTATGGTCAATCGGGCTGAATGTCGTTTGGCGGCGGAGTTTTGAGGCTTAATTTTTACTCCGGTACTTGCTGCGCGGGTCATGAAGCTGGCAGGCTGAAATTTTTCCATGAAAATCTGTGTAGTCTGTGTCTGCTTTTCCTTCGCCATCTTCGCGTGCTTTGCGCGGCAATCATTTTTCATGAAATGCCGGGAATGGGGTGGAGGGGGAGTGGTTAGCCACCGCAGTTTTGCAATTGAGCGTTTGGGTTTGCCATGCCATAGTTCAGATGTAGCTCAACTTTGATCGCTGGCGCATATGCACACAGAACGTAAAGCCACGGCATTCGTATTTGGTATAACCTGCCTTTTGTCGGTTGGGTTTGCCTTTGCTGCCATAGTTTGGCCAAACACCAGGTTTTTCACTTTGATTTTCCTCCCGCTATGGATTTTTTTAGCCGTTGGGACCGGTTACAGGTTCTTTTTCTTTTCGGATGATTGGTATCGAATGCGATCGGAGAAACAAGCCCATTGGTGGGGCCAACGCCCGCTTTTAAGAAAAGGGGTGGTGATATTATGTGTGATTGTCTTGGCTTGCCGACTGGCGCATGTTTTTTACCAGCACCATTAAATCCACGTTCTTATTTGAAAATGCCACGATCAAGGACGCATCATCCCGCTGGCTTCAAACCGGTAGAGTTAAATATTAATGTTAGCTTCCGACTTCCGTAAAAATCTGTGGAATTCGTGCCGTATGCTTCCTGCTTTCACCTATTTTTGCGTGTCTTGTTCACGTTGCCGGCACGAATTTCTGGGATAATTTCGTCAGCCCGAACAGTGCCAGAAAGACGATGGCGCCGGGGATGAAGCGCAGGTCCGGGGCCACGATCAGCCAATCGACAAAAACGATGCCGGCCAGCAGGTTGGTGACGGTCCAGCCGATGTTGCCCGCGCCTTTGAGCAAGATATCCTTTACGCACCGTGTGGTCCACCCGATCAGGATCAATGCGAACCAGAGGGCATGCGTGCGATAGTCGCCGGTGTTCATCAACAACGAGAGCAAGACTGGTGCTGCCAGAAAAATCAGCGGCCAATGCGGAACGATGCCGCGAAAACTTTCACGCCGGGCAACGTAGCTCAGGCCGACAATGTAAAGGGCCAGGGCGATGCCGCCTACGATCGGCCAGCCATTCAAACCATCCACCCCGGTGGCACCGGCGATGACATAGACCCAGAACCGGCAGCCACCCATCAGCCACGGTGACGCGGTGAAAAATTTATGGGTAAAATCATACAATAAGATGAACAGCACCAGGAACAACGCGGCCAAGGCGGCCAGCGGACCGCAAAATAGTAGCAAAAAAACACCCAGTCCGAGTTGGCCGAAGCCGTAACGCCAGACGAGTTGCGGAGAGATTTTGCCGGAAGGGATCGGGCGTTCCGGCCGGCGGCGCCGGTCAAATTCTTCGTCAAAGGCGTCGTTCAAAAACATGCCGCCGGTGTAAAGCAGGCTGGTGCCGAGCAGCAGCCAGGGCAGTTTCCAATAATTTCCGCCGCCCGCCAGCCACCAGCCCGCGAGGCAATTTGACCAGACGGTCGGCAGATTCGACACGCGGCCCAGGACAAACAATGTTCGCAATTGCGGTGGCATTTAGTTCTGACTAGTGATTCACGGTAAATGAACGGACAGCCAATCTACGCTAATGGGGGGTATTGTTAAATGGTTAAATGGTTGCCCTCACCGCAGTCCGCGTTGTGCCAATTGCGCCAGGGTCCAATCATATTCCGCCGCCAACTGGGTGACGACGCTTTGGGATTTCAGCCCGGCTGGCAGGACTTCCCAGGTGTAGGTTTCCATTTCGAGGTGCGGGCACAATTGGGGATTTTCGGCCAGCACATCCAGCACGCCCAGCAGATGGTCGTTGGTGTTTTCAAACGGCGGCGCGGCCGGTGCATGCAGCGGGACATGAAAATGGATCCGCCATTCTTCACCCGGAGGCTGTGGGCTGTGGGCTGTGGGCTGAAGGGCCAGCGCATCCGGCAGATCGCGAAAGTACTTTAATTGGCCATTGGCGCTGCGTTCAATGACCTGGTGCAGATAGACATCATCGGCAAAGGTTTGCAACGCCGCCCGCGCCGCCGCCGTCGGCCGGGTTTTGAGCGCGGAACTCAGATGCAGTTTGCTGATTTTGATGCCCGCCGCACGGAATGCAGTGAGCGCGGTGCGCGGATCTTCAAATTCAATGGCGAAATGACAGGTGTCATAGTTGACGCCGAGACATTCATCAAGGCGTGGGTCGTTTGGGTGCTCGGCCCGCAGTTGCGCAAAAAGGGCGATGGTCTCGGCGGAGTTTTCCAGCCAGCCAAGCGGTTCCGGTTCGAGACCGAGGTGCAGCCGGCGTTGGGATTTTTCGCTGACCCGGGCAATGTGTTCAACGCAGGACCAAAGATTTTTGCGGATTTCCAAAGTCTGTTCCGGTCGGGAGATGAATTCCTTGAATGAACCCGGCACGGTGCTGACACTGCCTTCAATACCTTCGGGAACGAGTTGTGCCAGCAGGTCGAAAAGCTGGTTCGTGTAGGCCAGGCGCGCAGGTGAAGTCCAGTCCGGCGCATAAACCTGCTCCTTAACGCGCGTGCCGTGAAATTGCCCGAACGGAAATCCGTTGATGGTAAAAACGTAGCAGGAATTTTTTTCGAGCCAGCGTTGAAATTCCCGGAGCGTTTCCGGCCCGCTCAGTTCCGCCGCCGCCAGCTGGCTCAGGCGCAGACCGATGGCGAACGGTTCGTGCGGGCAGACTTTTTCCCGGACCGCCAGGGTATGTTGTTGCAGGGCGGCAAAGGTTTCAGCCCAGGTTTCGCCCCGGTGGATATTTGTGCAGTAGGCAAGGTGCCGTCCGTGCTTCAATTTCATGGCTGGTCAAAAAAGTCGCTGATTTTCACGTGCGCAAGATGGGGTGAAAAAGTTTTTTTTCAAGGCGCAAAGGGCGTTGACAGTTGCGTTGACGGGCATTAGTCTTTAAAAAAATACAACTGAAAATGTTACTTCGCATCAGTTTAATCGTGGCCATTCTGGCCGGACTCGCCGCCGGGGGACTTGGGTTTTATGAAGCCAACACCCAAATCCCTGCGCTTACCAAACAACGCGACGATGAAAATTCCGCGAAGAAGCAGGCGTTGACCGAGCTGGCCAGCACCAAAACCAATCTCAAGAAGACGCAGGGTGAGCTCGCGCAAACCCAGCAAGATCTTTCTGACACCAAGGCCAGCCTCGATAAGGCGGTCGCCCGGGCCGATGCCCAGGAACGTCGCGCTGCCGATCTGACTGATAAATTGGCCAGCATGACCAAGCAACGTGATGACGCGCAAAACGATTTGGCGGCCTTTAAGGCCACTGGTTTGACGCCGGAACAGGTTTTCGCGCTGAACAAGCAATTAAAGGAGGCGAATACCCAGATTGCGGCGATCAATGACGAAAAACAAGTTTTGCAACGTCACTTGATGGTCGTACAAAACCAACTGGATAAATTGACCGGCAAAGCCACGTACATTGTGCTCCGTGCCGACCTGAAGGGCAAAATTTTGATCGTTGATCCCAAATGGGACTTTGTCGTTCTCAATGTTGGTGATCTTCAAGGCGCTCTTCCGGACGGTGAACTGTTGGTCAGCCGTAATGGCCGGCTGGTCGCCAAAGTGGTCATCAGCAGCGTGGAAAAAGACCGTTGCATCGCCAATATCATGCCGGGTTGGAAAATCACTGAGCCGATTGAAGGCGATGAAGTGACCCCCGCTCACCCTGCTTCCTAAAATGAAGTTTCGCGCCGTATATCTGATTCTGCTGCTGGCGCTCGTATCGGTCGTTCTAGCTGGTTCCGGTTGTGCGACGGATGAGCCGGCCAATGATTCGGTTCGTCCTTGGAACGCGCCGCAAAGCTGGGAAGGTGGCGTGGGTGGTATGCAGGATTATCAGCACCGTTAATCGTTAAGTTTGGCGGCGGGATACTTTCGACGGCGTCAAAATAAAATCCACTTTGGCGTCGTGCAGTTCAGTGGGAATCTCTGCCAACAGTTGTCCATCGTAGCCGATGCCACATTTGATTCCTCCGGCCAACATTAGCAACCGGTCATAAAATCCTCGTCCGCGTCCCAAGCGGTTTCCCCGTGCGTCAAACGCCATTCCCGGCACCAGCACTAGGTTGAATTGATCCAGCGGAATTTCCGTGCAACTTGCGCTTGGTTCGCGCACGCCAAACTTTCCCGTGATGATTTCCGTGGCCGGATGCTGGATCTGTCGCGCACCGTAAATATTTTTCTCCACATCAAAAAAGGGCAGGGCACAGGTCACACCGAGCGCGATGGACTCTTCCAGCAACGGCCAGACATCCAGTTCATCGGCGAGCGGCGCATAGAAAAGGATCTGGTTGGCACTGGCGATCTGGGGCCGCAACCGGTCGCACAACTCGATGGACGCCGCCAGGCGCACCGTCGGAGAGACATCGGCGAGGGCGGTGCGCATTTTCTGGCGCAACGTGGCTTTGGCATCGGTAAAAGAAGCATCCATAGGCACAAATTATTTCGGTGCCGGTTTTTTGTCGAGCCCCACGGCGATGTTTTGTGAGGAAAACTCTAAAACTCAACCATCCAAACAATGGTTGACGCTAAATGGTTTTTTTTGGTGTTTGGATTTTGAAGCTTCTCTGGATGTTGGTGCTTGGAATTTGGAGCTTAAATGTTTGCGCTTAAAACAAATCCTTGGCCCTTGGTTTAGCCCTTCGTCCGTTCACTTGCCCGACGGTTTCGTTTTTGCAAGTTGGGCGCGCCAGTTTTCCAGCCGCTCCTTGATCTTTTTTTCCACGCCTTGTTCGGTCGGTTCGTAAAAGATTTTGTCCACGCCGAGATAATCCTGTGCGACGAAATGATTCTTGCCGTCGTGAGCATATTGGTAGCCCTTGCCGTGGCCGAGTCGTTCGGCCCCTTTATAATGGGAGTCGCGCAGATGTTCCGGCACGGGAATCGTGCGACCGGAGCGCACATCATCGAGCGCGGCATCAATGGCTTTGTAGGCGGAATTACTTTTATTGGCCGTGGCGATATAGATGGTCGCTTCGGCCAGGGGAATCCGCGCTTCCGGCCAGCCGACGAATTCTGAAGCCGCCAGGGCGGCATTGGCGAGTACCAGCGCCATGGGGTCGGCCAGACCAACATCTTCCGCCGCACAGATGACGATGCGGCGGGCGATGAAACGTGGGTCTTCGCCGGCATGGATCATTTTCGCGAGCCAATAAAGCGCCGCGTCCGGGTCGCTGCCGCGCATGGATTTGATGAACGCGGAGATCGTGTCGTAGTGCGCATCGCCATCGCCATCGTACACCACGGCTTTTTTTTGGATGCTTTGCTCGGCCACGGCGAGCGTGAGATGAATGGTTCCATCCGCATCCGGCGCCGTCGTGAGCGCGGCAATTTCCAGCGAATTTAAGACCTTGCGGGCGTCGCCATCGGCAATTTTTGCCAGATGCCTCAAGGCGGATTCCTCGGCGGAAAGCTTGAGATAGCCCAGGCCGCGCTCGGTGTCGGCCAGGGCGCGTTGCAGCAAGGAAAACAGATCTTCTTCGGTCAGCGCGCGCAACTCGAAGATTTGCGACCGCGAAACCAGCGGTGAGTTGACGAAGAAAAACGGATTGTGCGTGGTGGCGCCGATCAATTTAATGACGCCGCTTTCGACATCCGGCAGCAATACATCTTGCTGTGACTTGTTAAAACGGTGGATCTCATCAATGAACAAGATCGTCGGTGCTCCCGTATTTTCCAGGCGATTAGCGGCGGCGCCCAGGACGCGGCGCATGTCGGCGACGTTGGATTCCACGCCGCTCAACCGCTCGAATTTGCTCTTGGTCTGGCGCGCGATGATTTGTGCGAGCGAAGTTTTGCCCGTGCCCGGTGGACCGTAAAAGATGAGCGACTGGATGCGGTCGGCCTCAATCGCGCGCCGCAACAATTGGCCCGGACCGAGGATGTGCGATTGGCCGGCGTATTCGTCCAGACTGCGCGGGCGCATCCGCGCCGCCAGCGGCTGGCTGCGGAAAATATCCGGCGCGGAAATAGTTTTTGCTTCCGGTTCTGGAGAAACCGGGGCGGCAAACAGATCATCGCGCGACATGGGAGCATTGTAACATATCGGGCAAGTGGTGACTTTAAAATTTTAAGCGGTCGGAGACAGTCGCTGCCGGGCAAAGAGAAATACCAAGCGTCCAATCTCCAACATCCAGAGAAATTCCAAAACAACCATCGCACGTGTATTGGAATTTGGAGATTCAAATCCACAATTTAACAATTTAACAATTTAACAATTTAACAATTTAACAAAATTTTTGCCCTTCACCTCGGCTTAAGGTTGATTCGCGTAGAGTGGCGGCATGAAAACGGTAACGGCTTTGGAAAAGCAAACGTACGGGATGGTGGTGGATGATAACAAGGACATGCTCACGCTCCTGTCCGATCTCATCGAACAATTGACCCCCGCCAAAGTGGAATGTTTTGCTTCGCCGGAGGCGGCCTTGCAGGCATTCGAGGCGGCCCCGGAAAAATTTCGCTTCGTCATCACCGACTTGGAAATGCCCGGCATGAACGGCATCCAATTATGCGAGCACCTCCACGCGATTGCTCCCAATCTGAAAGTTCTATTGTCCACCGGCAGCCGGGTTTTGACCGAAGCCGAAGCGCGGCTGAGCGGCTTCTGCGCGTTGTTGAATAAGCCGTTTCCGTTGGCAGCGATGGAGCGGACACTGGCGCGGGCCGGGGTTTGTGCCACCGCCGGAACCTGGTCGGAAGCTTAACCGCAACTTAAGCTGCGTCCTGATAATTTTATCCCACAAGATTTCACACCTGAATTAATGAAAGACCAAGTATGAACACGAAAATAAAAATGATGCTGGTATCCATGGTAATCAGTGCGGCGACCTTTGCCGCTTGCGCGCAAGATGATGACCGGAATGGGCCGCCGCCCGGCGGACCCGGTGGCGGTGGCATGGGCGGGCATCGGCCACCGATGCCGGCGATTTTACGCGCGCTGGATGCCAATCACGATGGCGTGATTGACGCAGATGAGATCGCCAATGCGAGTGCCGCCTTGAAAACGTTGGACAAGAACGGCGACGGCAAATTGACCGCCGACGAATATCTCGGCAAACGGCCCGGCCGGCCGGGCGGCAAGGAGGGCGAAGACGTCTCTACCAATGACACCGCGAAGCCGTTCGGAAACGACGGTCCGGATGGCGGCCACGGTCCCGGCCATCGTCATCAGCCAGTGCCTCCCATCGTGCGCGCCTTGGATGCGAACCATGACGGCGTGATAGATGCGGATGAGATCGCCAATGCCAGCACGGTCTTGAAAACGCTGGATAAAAATGGCGACGGCAAGTTGACCCACGATGAATACATGGGCAAACGGCCCGGTCCGCCACCCCAAGCCGGTAATGATGACAACGACGGCAATGGCGCTGGTGGCCCGCCGCCGGAGGATGCGCCGCCGATGCAGCAGTAAGGATCTTAAGGATCTGTTTGTGTGAACAGACGGCGGACTGGCCATACCTTCGGGTGTGAAGTGGCTGGTCCGCCGGTTTTATTTGAAGACGGGGCGAAACATTTAACTCTAAACATTCAACTCTCAACGCCCAAGGCGCACTGCCTCGTTCACTTTGATATTCGGCGTTGAATGTTAAATGTTGAATGTTTCTATTCCCGCTGCGGGCGCTCTCTCACCCTTTCCGGCAGAGAAAATTCCACGCGAAGAACGAGGTCAGCAACGCGATGCCGCCGCAAATCAAATAAGGCAGGGCGGGATACACGAAAAATAAAGCGCCGGCAAAGACCGGTCCCAACATTCGTGCCAGAGCGCCGATGCTTTGGGCGACGCCGAGATTGGCGCCTTGCTCGTCGGGCGGGGAGTTTAGTGAAATCATGCCAAAGACCGGCGGGCGGTTCAGGCCGGAGCCAATGGCGAGCAGCGCCAGCACGACGAACATTTCCGGCCAGGTTTTGGCGAAAGGCAGGCCGGCGAGACCGGCGGCGAAAACGATGAGGCTGAAAAAGATCAACCTGGGTTCACCGAATTTTTTAACCAGCCGGCCGATGACACCTTGTACGAGGGCAGCGATGACGCCGGCGTAAGTGAACAGATAACCGATCCGGTGGTCGGCACCTTTTTCACCCAGACCAAATTGATGTTTTGCGAGCAACGGGAAGGTGGATTCAAAACAGGTGAAACAGAACGTTGCAAAAAAGAAAACGCTGATGAGCAGGCCGAGCTTAGGTTGAGCGAGCGTATGTCCCCATTGGGCGAATTTAGGACGGGGCGTGATGGGGGCGGAGCTGGGCTGGCGGCTTTCGCCTAGGATGAACCAGCCGAGGATGAAATTGGCGGTGCAAAAACCGGCGGCGACGAAGCCGGGCCCGGTTTTGCCGAAGAGATCCACGCTGAAGGCACCGATGGCCGGGCCAAAGATGAAGCCAAGCCCAAAGGCCATGCCGATCAAGCCCATGCGGGCGGAACGTTTTTCCGGCGGCGAAATATCCGCGATATACGCGGAAGCGACGGAGAGGTTTGCACCGCAGATGCCGGCAAAAATCCGCGAGATGAGGATCCAGACGAGTCCCGCCGTGCCGCCCAGGCTGCAGGCGAAGGCGAACAGGGCATAAGAACCGGCGGCACCGAGGTTGCTGACGAGCATGACCGGACGGCGCCCGATGCGATCAGACAATCTGCCCCACACCGGGGCAAAAAAGAATTGCATCGCTGAAAACGAGGCGATGATGCCGCCGATGATGAGCCCCTTGGCGCTGAAGCCAGGCTGGATATTATCCTCGGCAAAGCCGGGCAACAACGGCAACACGATGCCAAAGCCGATGAGGTCAATGAAAACGGACAGGAAAATGACGAGGATGGACGGCTTGCGATTCATGGTTGCAACGAACGGGTAGTTTAATTGTCCTGGCCGGAATTGACAGGTTTTTTATCGCCACAAAATTTGAGCCACAGGTAAATACGGATGCGTTGCCCGACCATTCTTCTGGCTCCTGAATTCTGACTCCTTTTTATGATTCGTGAAAACTTGTGTGATTCGCGTCTGCTTTTTCTTCGCTGCCTTCGCGTTCTTTGCACGCCCCCAATCCGAAATCCGAGATGCGTTTCCGAAAAAATTAAGCTCTCTCTGTTGTGTGAACGATTGTCATTTTTCATTTGACCCTGGCTCAATTTTGACTCATCAAACTGCGTCATGGATACAAACCACGGAACCCACACAATTCGGCCAGTTTTGAAGCAGTTGCTTGAAGCTGAATTGAATGCGGGTGAGAGCGTTGTATGGTGTCAATCACTTCACGGATGGCCATTGGTGCGAACAACATTGCCGCAATTTTTCTTCGGCATTCCGTTCTTTTTCTTCCCGGCGTTTATACTTTACAACCTGGTTTTTCTTCAGTGGCGTCAGGTCCCCTGGGGGCTGCTCCTACTCTGTCTAAGCTTTTTGGGCTCGTTTGCCCTGGTGGGTTTGGGATTGTTATTATCCCCGTTATGGGCTTACTGGGAAGCCATGCGGACGGTATATGCGATCACTGACCGGCGCGCTCTCATCATTGCCGCACCCTGGCGGCGGCGGATACGCGCTTATTTTCCGGGCGGCAGCGGCGGCGATGTCGTGGATTTGCATCGGGTGGAAGATAATCAGGGGAGAGGTGATATCGTGTTCCATAAACGGGCTCTCTCAGGCAAGCGCGGGGTTTATTATGAAAGTGTTGGGTTTATCGGTATCGGCAACGTGCGGGAAGTGGAAGGCATGGTTCGCAGGCTGTTGGATAAGAAACCTGATTTTGAACCGCCGGTGAATTAAGCATTCAGGTTTGAAGCTTGAAAATTCTCTGGAGGTTGATTTTTGGCCTTTTCATACTTTGGTGTCTTGGTGGTTAAAAATTCGTTGGCGAATAACTTTGTGAAAAAGGTGGGGGAAGATTTCACAACTAAATTCTGTTTTCGCCCGGGCAGGGTATGCCATACTCGGCGGCCAATGATTGATTCAGTCTCAGAGTCCGCAGGAACGGGCAATGATTTTAAGAAGGCGCGCCGGCAAAAAACATTAAGCGAACGCGGTGCGGCGAGCCTTGACCGTTTGCCGCCGCATGACATGCAAATGGAGATGGGGGTGCTGGGTTGCATCATGATCTCGCCGAACGAGAGTCTTGGCGAATGTGTTGAGAAGTTGAAAGATGATGGCAAGGAAGCGTTTTACGATCTGCGGCACCAGACGATCTATGAGACGTTGTCCACGATGTTTAACGAACGTCAACCGATTGATTTGATCACATTGCAACAAAACCTGAAGGATCGGCAGTTGTTGGATCAGATTGGCGGCATTTCTTATCTTTCACAAATTCAGGATGCAGTTCCGAGTGCGGCAAACCTGTCTTACTACCTTGAAGTGGTTAAAGAAAAATTTTTGCTGCGCCGGATGATCCAGACGTGTACCGGCGTGGTCGGGCGCATCTACGATTACGAAGGGGAAGTGGATCAGTTGCTGGACGAGGTGGAAAAAGAAGTGTTGCGGGTGAATGAATCGCGCGTGCAGACGAATGTGCAGGGTGTCAAAGACCTGGTGACCCATGCGATCGGCCAGATCGAGCACTTTTTCAATCGCAAAGGCGAATTGAGCGGGTTATCCACGGGTTTTACCGATCTGGACAAAATGACGGATGGCTTTCATGGCGGGGAAATGATTGTCATCGCGGCGCGTCCGTCCATGGGCAAGACGTCGTTTTCCATGAACATCGCGGAACATATCGCAGTGGAACTGGGGTTGCCCGTCGGGGTTTTTAGCCTGGAAATGAGCGCGGAATCGCTCGTGCTGCGTATGATGTGTTCGCTGGCGCGGGTTAATTTGCGGAACATCCGCGACGGCTTCATGAGCGAGGCGGATTTTCCAAAATTGCACACGGCGGCGGGCCGTCTGTCGCGCGCCAAACTGTTCATTGATGCCACGGCGGGGCTTTCCATTCTCCAGTTGCGCGCGCGTGCGCGGCGCATGGCGCAGCAACACGGTATCAAGCTCTTTGTCATTGACTATTTACAGCTTCTAAACTCTACTGCGAAGCGTTCTCAGGAGAATCGTCAGCAGGAGATTGCGGACATTTCCAGTGGCATCAAAGCCCTCGCAAAAGAACTCAACGTGCCGGTGATCGTCCTGGCCCAGCTAAACCGTGAATTGGAAAAGGACAAGAGCCGCAAACCGCGCTTGAGCGATCTGCGCGAGTCAGGTTCAATTGAACAGGATGCGGACCTGGTGGGTCTGCTGTACAAGCCGAGTTCAGGCGATGATGAGGACAGCGGCGGGCAGGTGGATGAAAATGAAGGTCTCGCCGTGAATCTGCTCATTGCCAAGCAGCGTAACGGCCCGACCGGCGATGTGAATTTGACATTCTTGAAACCATATACACGATTTGAAAGTGCAGCGAAATTCAGCCAGGAAGACGTGCCGGACGGACGTTGAATCATGAAATCCTTGATCCGTCCCTTAGGTGTTTCCATGTTGTTAGGATGTGCGACCGCAGCGTCGGCGCAGGGCCTGAGTCAGGAAACAAAGGTTGACCGGGTGGACATCAAGTTCATCGGGCCGGAATCTGTTAGCCAGGATTTTGTCCGCGCCAACATCAAGCTCAAGGCCGGTGACACCTACCTGACCGGGTTGACGCAGGACGACATCCATTCGCTTTACAGCACGGGACAGTTTTACAGCATCAGCGTGGGCGTGGACCGCGCCGATGACGGCGGCGTGATCCTGACCTACAAAGTCCAGCCGCGCCCGCGCATCACGGAGATCAAGATCGAGGGTTACAACGAGCTGACCTACAACAACATCAAGAAGAAGATCACCGCCAAGGTGGGCGAACCGCTGGACGAACAGAAACTGTTCACAGATGTCCAGGCCATCAAAAAAACTTACGAAAAATACGGGCTGCCGGGGACGGTCGTCAAATATGTCCTGAGCATTGATGAAGCCAGCGGGCACGGCATTGTCACGTTTCACATCGAGGAATCACCCAAGGTCAAGATCACGGAAGTTGATTTCCTGGGCGCGCAGGCGTTCACCGAAAAGAAGCTGCGCAGCGAGATCAAGACGCGCCGGCGCTGGATGTTTTCCTGGATCACGGGCAGCGGTTATTTCAAGCAGGATGAATTTGACGCGGATCATGACGCGTTGACCGATTTTTACCGCGAACGGGGCTATCTCGATTTTGAGATCAAGGACGTGAAGATCGAGCATCCCACGCCGAACTCGATGGTGGTGAAGTATTACCTTTCCGAAGGCCACCAATATAAGGTTGGCGCGGTGAGTATCACCGGCAACACCCTTTTCGGCCACGACGAGATTGTTAAGGGTTTGCGCGGCATCCACGAATACCAGCATTTGACTTCCAAGCTCGGTCCGAACGGTCTGCCGATGGACACCGGCGACACGTTTACCCCGGCCGGCATGGAGAAAGACATCACGGCGGTGGAGGATTTCTACGGCAGCCGGGGTTATGTGGATGTCACCCGCAGTGCGGCGTTGCGGATCAACCGCGTGCCGAATGTCGAGACTGGAACCATGGACCTGGAATTTCGCGTCGGCGAAAACCAGAAAAATTACGTCCAGAAGATCGAGATCCGCGGTAATCTCAAGACCAAGGACAAGGTCATCCGCCGCGAATTGGCCATTTCGCCCGGCGAAGTGCTGGACATGGTGCGGGTGAAGATGAGCCAGCAGCGGTTGGAGTACATGAATTATTTCAGCAAGGTTGAGATTGAGCCGGAGCCGACGGATCCGCCGATCGCCGGCAAAAAAGACCTGGTCGTCAACGTTGAGGAAAAAAATACCGGCAATTTCACGATCGGCGCCGGCATCAGCTCTGTGGACGGTCTGGTCGGTTACATTACGGTGGAACAGCGCAATTTTGACCTGATGAAGCCGCCGTATTTCACTGGCGCCGGTCAGAAGATCAAATTGATGGTGCAGGTCGGTACGGAACGCCAGGACTATGAGATCCAATTCACGGAGCCGTGGTTCTTGAACCGCAAACTCCAATTCGGGGTGGACCTTTACCGGCATGAACTGGACTTTGAAAGTCCGAACAATATCTTCAATGAAACCCGCACCGGCGCGCGGTTCAGCCTGACCCGCGCACTTTGGAGCGAGAATTTTATCGGCAGCGTTGATTACAACCTGGAGCAGGTCGGTATTTCCTTGAATGACGGCTGGCATGCGGAACAAGGCGCGTTTCCGCGTATCAATCCGCAGAATGTTCCGCAGGACATCTTGGACGCAACCGGAATACATATGTTCCAAAGGGCTGGCGCCTCATTAGCTTATGATACGCGTAACAGTGTGCAGTTGCCGAATCACGGCCAGCGCACGGAATTGACGGCGGAAGTCTCTGATGAGTTGACTTCAGGTAACGCCAATTACTACAAACTGGAATTGACGTCGTCCTGGTATTTTCCCGGTTTTTTCAAGGGCCACGTTATCGAGGTCGGCGGGCGTACGGGCGTGGCCGATAGTTTCAACGGCACTGATGTCCCGTTCTACGACCGTTTTTATTTGGGCGGCTTATATTCCATGCGCGGTTTCAAATATCGCAACGTATCGCCGCGTGATCCGAGCTATGGAGGATCTGGTCCTGGCTCTAATCCTTACATGCCCAATGAGCCGATCGGCGGTGATAGTTACTGGTTCGGCTCCATCGAATACAGCCTGCCGATCTTCGAAAAAGATGGCGGCGTCAGCCTTCGGGTCGCCGCGTTTTATGACATCGGTGCCGTGGCTTCCGATCCTTGGAGCTTCAACGGTGATTACGATGATGACGTGGGGCTGGGACTGCGGTTGAACATCCCGGCGCTGGGCGGCCCGATCCGTTTGGATTATGGGTTCCCAATCACGCATGACAAATACAATGGCAGCAGCGGCCAGTTCCAATTCGGTTTCGGCTATGTCCGTCCTTTTTAAGCGATGAATCTTTTAGTTAAAAAATATTTTGGGATTGTGCTGGCCGTTCAATTGTTCGTCATGCTGGGGCAGGCGCAAACGGCGGCGAAGCTCGGCGATTTGCCGCTGTGGTTTACAGCCGGGCAGGGTGAGTCACCGGTTTTCATGGCGCATGGCCGTGATTCGGAAATCTCCATTTTGCCTGATGGCGTACAATTCGTCCTGCGTCAATCGGCGCAGCAGACGACTGCGGCCCGCCTGGAATTTGTCGGCGCGAATCCGCGGGCGGCCATTTCAGGCCGCGCCGAGATGACCGGCAAGATCAATTACTTGATCGGCAATGACGCGACCCGCTGGCAGTTGGGCTTAGCGACCTTTGGGCAGGTGCAGGCCGCGCAGGTTTATCCCGGCGTTAATGTCGTCTATTACGGCAACCAAAAACGATTGGAATATGATTTTGACCTTGCGCCCGGAGTAAAACCCGAGGTGATCGCCATCCGGTTTGCTGGCGCCGATAAAGTGGCCGTCAATGACCGGGGCGAATTGATCGTCCGGCTGGCGGGCCGCGAAATCATCCAGCACCAGCCCGTGGCCTATCAAATTTCTGGTTCAGTCCGCCACGAAATCCAGGCTGGGTACAAAATGGTGGACAATCATACGGTGAGTTTTTCGGTAGGCCATTACGATGCGCATTTGCCTTTGGTGATTGATCCGGTGTTGAGCTACTCTACTTTCTTCGGAGGTAATGGCGTTGACATCGCTTGGGCAATCGCCTTGGACAGTCAAACGAATATTTACATCGCGGGCCAGACGCTTTCGACGGTGGGCGCGAATGGCGCATCCTTTGCCACTACTAATGTCGCCTTCCAAAAAACCTTTCAAGGCGGTTCCCAAACGGGTGATGCCTTCATTGCCAAATTTGATTCGCTAGGCACTAATCTGCTGTACTGTACCTACCTTGGCGGCAGCAGTGACGATGCGGCCTACGCCTTAGCTGTGGACGGATCTGGTCATGCTTATGTGGCGGGGGCGACGGAGTCGCCGGATTTCCCCCACAGCGATTCCATTCCTTCAGGCTCTACCATCAGCGGGACGATTGTCAGCGGTCTTAACATCTATCCTACCGATGCGTTTGTATCGGAATTGGAAACGAATGGTTCCAGTTTGATCTACTCAACTTATCTAGGTGGCAGCAGTTCTGAAGCCGCTTACGGAATTGCTTTGGATGCGAGTGGCGATGCGTTTGTAACTGGATTCACTTATTCGACCAATTTTCCGGTCACGGCTGGGGCATTTCAGACGAATTGTGGCTTTGCTTATACCAAGTATTACCTTTACGCCAATGCCTTTATCTCAGAAATCGCCAGCGGAGGGAATGTTCTAAAGTATTCTTCGTATCTTGGCGGCACAAATTTTGACAACGGCTATGCCATTGCCGTAACCAATGGTTATGTCACAGTGGTCGGTTCGGCGGCTTCAACTAATTTCCCGGTAACAAATTATATCAACCAGGTTGTGTTCAACACCAATCTCCTGGCGACTACGAACATCTTCCTGGGCTGTTATCTGAATGGCTCAACGAATCCGACTGCCGGCTTGGCCAGCGATGCCTTCGTGGCCTCATTTACCGTGTCCGGCACGACGTTGGTGCCGCGTTACGTCACTATGTTGGGCGGCAGCTATACGGATACCGCTTTTGGAGTTGCCGTGAATGGATCTGGCGATGCCTATGTGGTGGGCGCTTCCACATCGCCTAATTTCCCGAATACAACCAACGGCGTCAACCTGACTTCTTACGCGCGGACGAATGCGTTTAATTTGACCAATGCTTTCCTGACGAAAATCGTTTGGAATGGCACCAACGCCGTCATCAACTATTCGCAACTCTTTGGCGGCTATGGCTATGACGCAGCGCAGGCAGTGGCCTTGGATGCCGCCGGGAATGTTTTTATTGTCGGCTCGACGACGACGGCAAGCAATGTCTGTGCGACGACGAACAACTTGTTTGGTTCGCTTAAAGCCTTGAATACCGGGTCCTACGACCTGTTCATCACGGCGTTCAAAGCTGATCTTTCCACGCTGCTCTACTCGGCGGATTTGGGCGGAGTGAATGCTGACCTGCCGGGGGGCATTGCCGTGGATGCAGGGGGCAATGCTTACATCACCGGGCAAACGTATTCCGTTCCCGGCTTTCCGGTGTACAACGCGCGCCAAGCCACGCCCGCCGGGAATTTGGATGCTTTCCTGGCGAAAATCTGGCTGTCGCCGCCGTCGTTGCCGGTGCTGACCGCCAGCCGTTCCGGCACGAATGTGTTGGTTTCCTGGCCGCCGGTGCCGTCAACGCAGCTTGACACCAACTCCCTCTCATTAGTGACGACCACCAACCTGCTGACGCCCGCGCTTAATTGGCTGGTCGTGCCGCAGGCGCCGGTGTTGACGAATGGCGTTTATCTCTACAAATTGCCGAACACCAACCAGGTGCGCTTCTTCCGGCTTCAAGGCTTTTGAGGCCGAGGAACAGATTGGGACGGCGTGGCTGGGTTGCTTTCACATTTGAACAAGAATAATCGCCCAGCGCATGGCTGAATCAATAACATGAAAACGTTCGAGCGGAGCAATGCTGTAGAGTTGTCAACACATCGGTAACAGGTATTTCAAGACGTGGGTGACACTGCGGGATCGATCTGGCTAACAGGGTGAATGAAGGCTTGAGCGGTGTTAAAAAATGAACGCTGGCGCTGGCTTCCTGTCAATCCTTCATGTTTTATACTGACAACCAGCCAAAAAAATGTTTAGCTTTTCGCCCATGAAAAATTGCCGTTTATTCATCATTCTTGTGGTTTCCACGCTGGTCGCGGTGTCCGCGACCGCCCAGACGCCGGCTCCGTCCAAGATCGCTTGCGTGGACATGAAAAAACTGTTCAGTGGCTATTGGAAAACCAAGCAGGCGGAAGATATTCTCGATAAGGAAAAGACGGATGCGCAAAAAAATGTGAAGGCCATGGCCGATGACATTGATAAAGCGACGGCTGACTACAAACAACTGGCCATGCAGGCTGATGACCCGGCCATTTCTGCGGATGAACGCACCAAACGGAAACAGGCGGTGGAAGAAAAAGCCAAGAGCATCAATGATTCCAAAGGGGCTTTTCAACAATTTCAACGTACTGCCTCCGCCAGCCTGCAGGAAAAAGCGCAGCGGATGAGCGGTAATGTGGTCGTGGAAATCCAGAAGGCGGTCAGTGACAAGGCCAAACTCGGCGGCTATACCCTCGTCGTCAATTCAAGCAGCCCGGAAGCCATCGTCTATGTCAGCCCGGATTGCGATATCACCGCTTCGGTGCTGTCCCAACTCAATGCCGGGGCGCCGATTGATGTCAGTCCGTCAGCCGCCACTGGTGCGTTGCCGTTGAATATCAGCACTAATCTCCCGTAAGCAACGGTTTTTAGTAAAATCGTGCTTGCCACCGCGGGCGCAAACACATATAGTGCGCGCCCTTTTGCAATTGAATTTAATTTATGCGACGTCCTAAAGGCATCAAAACGAAGAAGTCCGTAGCCAAACGGTTTAAGATCACTGCCACCGGCAAAGTCCTGCGCTCCCGCGCCGGTCGCCGTCACTTGGCGCAAACCAAAAACTCCAAACGTCTGCGCCGATTGGGCAAGATCGCCGTGGTGGACAAAACTGACGTCTATCGCATCACCCAAAGCCTGCCGTTCAGCCATTGAACGGATTTAACTGACTACCCTTTAATAATTACGAACCATGCGTGTCACTAATTCTCCCGCTTCCCGCAAACGCCGCGGCCGGATGCTATCCGCCGCGAAAGGCTTCCGCCTCAAGCGTTCCAAACTTTACCGCTACGCGTCCGACGCCGTTGACCATGGCCGTCAGTATGCCTACCGTGATCGCCGCACGAAGAAGCGCACGTTCCGTTATCTCTGGCAGATCCGCATCAATGCCGCCGTCCGCGAAACGGGCCTGACCTACAGCCGTTTCATGGAAGGTCTCAAGGCGGCGAAAGTCGCGCTCGACCGCAAGGTCCTCGCCGACATCGCCGCGCAAGACGCGGCCGCTTTCGGTGAATTGGTCACCGTCGCGAAAAACGCGTTGAAGAACAAACCCGGCGCCACCCTGGCAAAAGCCTGATTTGATCAAGAATTAAAAAACGGACGATCGAAAGATCGTCCGTTTTTTGTTTTCCCGTTATTTGTTACCGGTTGTCGGCCGTCGAAAGATCTGGTTTGGGCGCAAGCAAGCATTCGTCCTGAAAGGACGATGGATTCCCCCAGGTTAAATTGAGGCGTGGAGGTTTCCGCCGTCCTTTCAGGACGGAAACATATTTGGGTGGCAGATACCAGCCACTGCGTAGCTGGCTAACGTCCAGTTGTGCCTTCGGCACGAACAGCCTTGGCGCAGTCATCAAAGCCGGAGCGCGCAGCATTGCTTCGCTCGAACGTAATCACCGGTCGGATTTGGAGTGCTGCCGGGCGATAGTTCTTATTGAAATGCTAATTCAGTTAATTCGGTAAATTCTGCCAAAAAAAGTTTCGACAGCGCGCATTCAACACGCAATGAAATAGTCCCTGATCTTTTATAGCCCGCGCACACCGACCATGCGTTGCGTTTCAACGCACCAAACTTTCAACTGCAGACAGCGGAAAATATCGGCGGGATGGAACGAAGTAGTTTTGGCTTTTTGCAGCTCAGGAAAATCGCGGTAAAGCTCTGGCAGGCGGTAGAACGGGATGCGATGGTTCAGATGGTGGATATGATGATAACCGATGTTGGCGGTGAACCAGCCCATGATCGGGCCGGTTTTAAGGTGGCTGGAAGACTCGAGCGCCGCCTTTTCAAAAGTCCAGCCGCCCTTGGCTTCGAAGGAGACACCGGGGAAATTATGTTGCGCGTAGAAAAGATAACTGCCCATCGCCGTGGCGATGAAACGCGGAAACACCAGCGTCAGCAGCATCGCCACCCAGCCGAAACAAATCACCACGATGGCCGCCAGCGCCAGGTGGACCAGCAATGCCAGCAGGCAATCATAATGCTTGCGCGGGGAATTAATGAATGGATTAACGACCATGCCGAACAAAAAGACGGAGACATAACCGAATAAAATGGTCAACGGATGGCGCATGAAAAGATATTTGAAACGCTCACTGCCGGATGAAATTTGAAACTGCTCCTTGGTCATGATGGGATAGGAGCCGATGTTGGAGCCGCGCAAGCGGGAATTGTGCGCGTGATGATGGTCGTGGGAACTGCGCCAGATGCTGCTGGGGCTTAGGGCCCAAATGCCAAAAAGCCGCATGAAAATTTCCGCTAATTGCGATTTGGGCAGGATGGCGCGATGTTGCTGGTCGTGATAGATCACAAATAGCCGCAAGCTTAACAAGCCGGCCAATACACTGCTGATGAGCCGGACGGCAAAGTGAATTTCCCCGATTTTCGGCAATTCGGGCAGCGTGGCAAGGGTGGCAGCCAACAACGCGAAGGTGGTGGAAAAAATGCACCACCAACTTTTTAAATAGTGATCCTTGGCGTACGCTTTGGTCCGGAGATGGAGGGTTACGACTGGATTTTTTGAATGCGGCATGACGATATCGGTTATTTATCGCAAACGCCAGGTGATGCGTGCCTTGTCCAAATCATAAGGCGACATTTCCATTTTGACGCGGTCGCCAACCGTCAGGCGCACCCACCGTTTGCGCATCTTGCCGCAAATCGTGGCCAAAACGACGTGTTTATTGTCGAGCTCGACGCGAAACATCGTGCCGGGCAAAACAATCTTTACGACCCCTTCAATTTCAATGTGTTCTTTCATGGTATGAGAAACAAAAAAACGGAATCCGACTTGCTCGAAATCCGCCATGGATTAGTTTCTGTGACCATGCCGAACGCAGCCAATGTATCTGGCAAATCGTATGCAGTGGCGTTTAAAAAGATGTTCCCGGCCAGTAATTTGTTATTCACGTGATGTTTAATCCGAGTTCGGTCCGATCTGAGACTTGGCTATCGCCAGACTGTTTCTGGTAATCAGATTTCAAATCATCACTGAAACAAGTTCATTTGAGGATTTCCATGTCTTGGCAGACACACGTTACCAAATCAGACCTTGGCACTTTGACAGTTTTTCCTCATAGGGGCAATGATAATTCCCATGGTCTGACGGTGTTTTTTTTGATTTGGTTGACGGGTTGCGCGCAGGGAGGGCTCCGGGCGCCCACCGGAACCAGCTGCAAAACTGAATTGCTTTTTGAATCGCAATCAACAAAACTCTGCGTTCACGGTTTGACGCTATTTGACGCTATGAAAAAAATTATTCTTTCTTTGATCTGTCTCGCCACCGCTGCGCCATTGTTTGCGGATGGCACCAATTCCCTCCCGGACGAAAAATCCCGGGTCAGTTACTCCATCGGCATGATGCTGGGCAATAATTATTTTAAACGCCAGAATCTGGATGCCAGCGTGGTGGACATCAACGTCGTGACGGAAGCCATCAAGGCGGTCATGGCGGGCGGTCCGATGCTGCTCACGGATGAAGAAGCGCAAACAACCTTGCGGGCGTTCGGGCAGGAATATGCCGCCAAGGTGGCTAAAAAGGCCAAGGCTGATGGCGAAGCCTTTCTCGCTGCGAATAAAAATAATCCCGGCGTGCAGACGTTGCCGGACGGCTTGCAATACCAGGTCATCACCAACGGCACTGGCGCCCTGCCGGCCGCATCGGATGTGGTGACGGTGAACTATCGCGGCACCCTGGTGGATGGCACTGAGTTTGACAGTTCTTACAAACGTGGACAGCCCGCCACGTTTCCAGTCGGGGGCGTGATTCCCGGTTGGACCGAAGCCTTGAAAATGATGAAGGTTGGCTCCAAGTGGAAGCTATTCATCCCGGCGGAACTTGCTTATGGCGAACGCGGTCAACGCGGCATCCCGCCGAATTCAGCGTTGATTTTTGAAGTTGAATTGCTGGGAACCAAAACCCCGCCAGCTCCCGCCCCGGCCGCCCCGTTGACCAGCGACATCATCAAGGTGCCTTCCAAAGCTGAGATGGACAAAGGCGCAAAGGTGGAGATTATCAAGCCGGAAGACGCCCAAAAGGCGGCGGCACAAGCCAGTCATTAAGCTGAAATTTTGAACGTCCGGGCGGTGGTTCTGTCAATTTTTTAGTATGAAATTGACTAAAAGTTTTCTCGGACTGTCAGTGGCGGCATTTCTTGGGGTGGTCGTTCTGACCACCCTGCATTTTACCTGTTGGGCGCGCGAAAATCCTCCGCAGGTCCACGTTGAGACTTCGCCGATCAACCGGGATGCCAAGCTGGGCACCAGCTTCGCACCGATCGTCAAAAAAGTTGCGCCCAGTGTCGTCAATATCTTCTCCACGCGTTTCATCAAGCCCCGCCGCAATCCGTTCGCCGATGATCCGGTGTTTCGCCAGTTTTTCGGCGACCCAGGCGCAGACCAGGGCCATGTGCGCAAACAGGAGGGGTTGGGTTCCGGGGTTATCATCTCGCCCAACGGTTATATCCTGACCGCCAATCACGTGGTGGATGGCGCGGATGAGATTCAAGTTTCCATCGCGGACAACAAAAAAACCTATCCGGTCAAAGTGATCGGCAAGGATGCGGCGACGGACATCGCCGTGCTCAAGATTGACTGTGATAATCTGCCGGCGGTCACGCTGGCAGACAGCGACCAGTTGGAAGTGGGCGATGTCGTGCTGGCGGTGGGCAACCCTTTTGGTGTCGGGCAGACGGTGACGATGGGCATCGTGAGCGCGCTTGGCCGCAGCGGCCTGGGCTTTTCCGGCTACCAAAATTTCATCCAGACCGATGCGGCGATCAATCCCGGTAATTCCGGTGGTGCGTTGGTGGATGTGGAAGGCCGGCTGGTGGGCATCAATACCGCCATCATCAGTCCCAGCGGCGGTAATAACGGCATCGGTCTGGCGGTGCCGGTCAACATGGCGCGCATCGCGCTCGAACGTTTTCTCAAAGGCGGCAAGATCACGCGCGGTTATCTGGGCGTGAATCCGCAGGATCTCGATGACGGCCTGGCCCAGTCATTCAATTTGCCGGATCTTAGCGGTGCGCTCGTCGGGGGGGTGCAGGCAAATTCGCCGGCGGCCAAGGCTGGCATCAAGGACGGCGACGTGATCCTTGCCGTCAACGGCAAGACGATCACGGGGGCGGACCATTTGAAAGTCGTCATTTCACAACTGGACCCCGATACCGAGGCCACGTTAAAGATCATCCGCCGGGGCGAAACCAAAACGATCGCGGTGAAATTAGGTGCGTTGCCGGAACCCGGGGCCACCGTCAGCGGCCTTAATAATTCTGAAAATAAACCAGCCAAGGCTGATACGTTGGATGGTGTTTCCGTGTCGGATATTGATGACCAGGTGCGCCAGCAATTGCACCTGCCGACCGATTTGCAGGGAGCGGTGGTTACGGATGTGGACCGCGATTCCAATGCCCACGATGCTGATTTGCACGTCGGCGATATCATTGTTGGCATCAGCAACCAGCCGGTGGAAAATTCTGACGATGCCGTGCGCTTGTGCCAGGCGGCAAAAGGCAAGCGGATCCTGTTGAAGATCTGGCGGCAATTTGGCGACTTCGGTGGCACCCGTTACCTAAGCGTGGATAACACGACTCGCACGAATTGATTTCGGATTGGATACTTAATTAACCCTCGCATCCGCCCGCCTTCATCACTGGAGGCGGGCGGTACGTTTTAAGCTCCAAGCGTCCAACCTCCAAGCTTCAGAGAAGCACCAATGTTCAAGCTCCCATCAGCGGGTGATGGTTATTTTGGAGATTGAGATTTGGAATTTCTCTGGAGCTTGGAGGTTGCCCGCTTGGAGGTTTAGAGTGCTTGAAGGGCTAGCCCATTTTCAGGGGGAACGAATAATCATTAGTCTTTATCGGAAAATTATGACAGAAAAGGCTATGTTGCCCCAGCATTGCCCAGCTTAGATTGTCATTTCAAAGCGGCGGAAAATGTACCACGTTTTGTCCTGATTTTGCCCCAAGGCAAACGAAACATTTAAAAGAAGTCATTGCTTGCATGAAAATGAAGTTGGTTAAACAAGCTGCGTTCCGGGCGACTGTCAGCGGCCTGCTCGCTTTTTTCGGGGCTGGCCCGGCGCCAGTTTTTGGGGACACACCGGGAAACTTGGTGAACCAGGTCAATGCTTTCATGGGCGCGAATGGTTCGGGCCATGTGGTGGTCGGGCCGCAATTGCCGTGGGGCTCGGTTAATCCCAGCCCGGACACGGCTGACGCCAATTCCAGCGGTTACAATTCTGAAAGAAAGATTCGTGGCTTCAGCCAGTTGCATGTCACCGGTACCGGCAGTTTTGGCAAATACGGGCAATTCCTGATCTCGCCGCAGGTCGGGCTGAACGTGAAGGAAGACGGCCATGATTCAGATAAGACCGAAGAAAAAGCGGCGCCCTACGGATATCAAGTGCGTTTGAAAGATTATAATATCTTGTGTGAATTGACCCCGACCGCCCACGCGGCCATCTACCGTTTCACATTTCCGCAGACTGACCAGGCCAGTATCGTGCTGGATCTGGCCCACAGTATTCCGGGAAATGTTTTTCACGCGGGTTACCTTGACGAAGGGGAAATATCCGTTGATCCCCAAACGCAGACCATCAAGGGCTGGGGAAATTATTGGGGCGGTTGGTCGGCGGAGCCGGTGAAACTTTATTTTGCGGCCCGTTACCATACGCCGGCCAGCGCCTTTGGTACCTGGAAAAACGAAGTCGTTGCCCGTTCTGTCGCCAGTCAAAAAGTGGAGCATTCAGGGGACCGTGCTGGTGCCTTTGTGCAATTCCACACGGCGGCCAATCAAGCGGTGCTCTTAAAAATCGCCGTGTCCTTTTCCAGCGTGGACAAGGCGATGACATTTTTGAATGGCGAAATTCCGGGTTGGGATTTTTCGCGGGTGCAAGCGGCGGCAGCCAGCGCGTGGGATCAAAAGCTGGGCCAGATTGAAATTGACGGGGCTTCACCGAGCCAAAAATCAATTTTCTATACGGCGTTTTATGATTCCATGCGGATGCCGAAAAATCGCACCGGCGACAATCCCGCCTGGCGTTCCGAGGCGCCGTATTGGGATGATTACTATTGCGTCTGGGATAACTGGCGCACGTCCTTTCCGCTTCACGTCCTGCTGCATGAAAGCATGGTGCGCGATAATATCCAGGCCATGATTGACCGGTTCCAACATAACGGTGAAGTGCAGGATGCCTTCATCGGCGGCAATGACCGTTACTACCGCTGGACTGCCGATAACCGTCTGGACTGGCTGGGCAATCAGGGCGGTGATGACATTGATAATCTTGTGGCAGATGCTTTTGTCAAAGGTGTGCCCGGTGTGGATTGGCCGGCGGCCTATCAAATGGTGAAAAGTCAGGCGGACCAAAACCGTGCACCCGCGTACCGGGCGCAGGATCGCGGTTGGATCCCCTACCGCAAATATGCCTTCGGCATTTACTGTTCCCGCTCGCTGGAATTTGCTTACAACGACTATTGTGTCGCGGAAATCGCCGCCGGACTGGGACAGACGAACGATTTCAAAAAATATGTCCAACGCAGTCATGGCTGGGAAAATCTTTGGAATCCCGCCGCGCAAAGTGACGGCTATCGTGGCTTCATCGCACCCCGTCGCATGAACGGCGATTGGGTGGAATTCAATCCCAAGGGCGAGACGGCACCCCCCAGTCCGGGTGGGGTGGACCGGAGTTTTTATGAAGGTTCATCGTGGATCTATTCTTATTTCATGCCGCACGATTTTGCGCGGTTGATTGAATTAAGCGGTGGTAAAGCAGCCTATTGCGAACGGCTGGAACATGCCCTCAAAAAAAATCTGATTGATTTCGGCAATGAACCCTCCTTCCTCACGCTTTACAGTTTCATCTATGCCGGCCGGCCGGACTTGTGTGCTGAGTGGGTGCGAAAGAATGAGGACGGTTATACGCAAAACGGATTTCCGGGTGACGAAGATGGCGGGGCCATGGGGTCATGGTATGTATTTGCCGCCTTGGGGCTGATGCCCAACGCCGGGCAGGACATCTATCTTTTGAGCGGCCCGATGTTTCCCAAGGCCACCCTGACCATGGAAAATGGCAGGCAGGTCATCATCGAAGCGGCCAACGCCTCGCCGCAAAATATTTATGTGCAATCGTTGAAGGTCAATGGCGTGGCTGTATCACGCGCCTGGATCCGCCATGCGGAGATCAAGGACGGCGCCACCTTGCAATTTGTGATGGGGCCCCAACCCTCCAATTGGGGGAAATATCTTCCGCCGCCGGCCAATGATCATTAAGGCATAGGTGCAATGATGCCAGGCAAAGCCGGTGGCTTTTAATTTACTTGCGGCGGCTTTTGCCACACTGTTCCAACGTATTCAGCTTCATTTAATGCGCGTGGCTTACTGTTTGCCAAACTTCGCCAGGTGGATCGGCATTGCTTTGATCATGTCAGGCATGGCTGCACGGTTGCGCGCTGCCGAAATACCGGCGAACGGGGGAAATATTTCCACCCAGGACTACGCGCGCCAGTTGCTGCAGACGATCACGAATACAAATTGCGAATCCATCTCGATTGATTTATCCGGGCAGGTGTTATGGTCGAGCGTGGCGCGCAGCGAATTGGTTTTGCAAACCATCGTCGGTGCGTTGCCGGTGAAAATGGATTTGGCCGGCCAGCCGGCCTTGTTGGCTGGCCAGCATGTTCACCTGGTCGGGAACGGGACGGCCGGGCAGGGTTTTCTCAATGAAGCCTTGATTAATAACGACGGCATCCACATGGAACTGGAAAAATCAGCGAGCATTTTCCTGGCCCAAGGCATGCATCCGATCCATTTGGAATGGTTCAATGGCCCGGTGGATTTTAGCCTGCAAGTGGACTACGCGGGTCCCGGGTTGGCCCGGCAAAAAATTCCGGAAAATGCCTTGTTTCACCAAGATGCTTCTGACCTCGCCACCAGTCGCCAGTGGCAACCTGGTTTGAATTATCGTTGTTACGAAGGAAGCTGGGACTGGCTGCCCCATTGGCAATCATGGCTGCCGGTGAAGACCGGCACGACGACCAATTTTGACCTGGGGGTCCGGACGCGCGACCAATTGGTCGGCTTGGCCTTCTCCGGCGGCTTGCAGATTGACCAAGCCGGAACCTATACCTTCTGGCTGAAATCCGATGATGGGAGCCGTTTATTTGTCGGTGATTCGCCACTCCAGATTCAAACCTCGGATTTGTCTTCGTTGCCGACTCCCCGGGTCATCAGTCCCGGCCAGACCTTGGATCAGAACGAAAATTATTTCTGGGCCACCGGGGAGGGAACCGTGACCTCGTTGCACGTTGACCCGGCGGGAGGATTGGAACTGGAGTTGAGCGAGGGAACCAACCGCATGTATTTGGAATCCGATGCGGCGAATATCTGTCCGCCCGCTTTATTCAGCCGGATCCGCGCCACCGGCGTGTGTTGCGGGTTGCAGATGAAGGATGGCAAGCGTGTCGCCGGCCGGTTGCTGATTTCCGCGACCAATCAAATCCAGGTTATTTTTCCCGGCCCGTCCGCCACCAATCCACCGGTGGCGACCCTGGCGGATCTGCGCCAGCGGGCGGCCAGCGGCCAGCGCATCAGCGCGCCGCTTTGCCTGACGGGAACTGTGGTCACCGCCGCTTCGCCCGACGGCTATTTTGCGTTTCAGGATCAGACCGGCGGCGTGCTGGTGCAGATGAATTCCGATCAGGCGCTGGCGCCGGGGCAACAAATCGTTCTGACGGGAAATGGGGTGTGGGATCGGAACCGGCTTTTTTTGAACGATGCTGCGCTGATAAATAACGACGGCATTCATAATCGCCAGGAACGGATGGGCGCGGCTTTTCTCCATGCCGGCCGGCATGCCATCCATGTTTCCTGGTTTAACCGGGTGGGCGGGGTGGCGCTGGAGGTTGATTATCAGGGACCAAAATTATCGCGCCGGAAAATTCCCAACGACGCCTTGTCCCGGGTGGAGATAACGGAGGACAAAAAAATCAAATGGGTTCAGGGACTTAATTATTCGTATTACAATGGGGACTGGCAACAGGTGCCGGCAGCTTCACGTTTGGATCCGGTCAAGACCGGGACCACCACTAATTTTGAGGTGCGCCTGGCCAATCCAGCGGAGAAATCGGCGCTGGAATTTAATGGTTTCCTGAACGTGCCGCGCGACGGGCAATACTTTTTCACGCTGGCCTCGGATGACGGCAGTTTATTGTTTCTGGATGAGCAACCGGTACAGGTGCAAACCGGCGGGCTGGGTGAGCCACCGGTGCCGGTGCCCATCG
>DASYEY010000235.1:0-10520 GCA_036498725.1 Verrucomicrobiia bacterium
TTTTCCATTTCGTTCACGACCCAGCGCAAAGCGAGCAAAACTTTTTTTGGATCGGTCACAACCGGCACGACGAGATGCGGCAAAGAATTGTATTGCTGAAGTTCCACGACTTTCGGATCAATCATCACGAAGCGCAATTGGTCCGGCGAGAAGCGGTAGAGCAACGAGGCGATGATGGAATTGATGCAGACGGATTTGCCGGAGCCCGTGCTGCCGGCGATGAGGCAGTGCGGCATTTCCGCGAGGTCGGCGACGATGGGGTGGCCGTAAACGTCCTTGCCAAGCGCAATGGGAATGCGCGCCTTGGTGTTGCGCCATTCCTCGGATTCGAACAAGTCGCGCATGATGACCTTGGTTTTGATGGCGTTGGGCACTTCCACACCCACCGAGCTTTTGCCCGGAACGGGTGCGAGAATGTGGATGCGCTCGGCCTTAAGTGCGGCGGCCAGATTGTTGGAGAGTGCTAAAATTTTCTCCAGCTTCACCCCCGGCGCCGGATGCAATTCGTAACGCGTGATCGTCGGGCCTTTGGTGATGTCACCCAGCGAAACTTCGATGCTGAATTGCGCCAGTGACTGCTGCATCAGCCGCGCGTTGGCCATCAGTTCTTCCTTCGACTCGGTCGGTCGGGCCGTCAAATCCGGGTATTGCAGGAAATCCATCGGCGGCAACTGATAATTGCCAATGAGTGGCGTCGAAGCGACCGTGATGGGCTTGGGCTTGCGCGGTGCCAGCTTGGGTTTGGGCGCCGCCACCGGAGCGGATGTGGGTGCCGGGGCTGAACCATCAGCAATCGTGATGATGGGCTCAACTTTCGGGGCTCCAGTGTTTTCCACCGCCGCTGATTCTGGCTCAACAATTTTTTCTTCGACCTTCGGCTCAACTTTTCCCGATTTCTTGCCCAAAATATCCGCCGACGTCGTTGCCGCGCGAACTTCACTGGCAGAAATCGTTTCCCCTTCCTTGACTGGTTCTGACCCCGGCTTCTCTGGATAGGTGGATTTGCGAAAATTGGGGCCCTTGGCCTGCGGCACGCTCAAATCACGGACCGTTGGTTCCGGTACGGGCAATCCGTCCGCGCCCAAACCGCTGGCTTCCCGACTGGGTTCCCGAGGAGTCTCCCGGTCGGTCTTTTTTGAACGCTCAACTTTTTCCGAACGTTCGACTTCATCTTCCAACTTCCGTTTTTGCTTTTCCAATTCACGGGCGCGACGCTCCAAAACCAGTTCATCTTCGGATTTTTCCCCGGCAGTGTCGGCAGCAGCAGGCGCTTTCTGCAGCAGCGCATGAATCCAACCGCCCAAATGAAAATTTGTCAGAAACAGCAAACTGACCAAGCCCAGCGCAGCATAAACGATCGTCGCGCCGATCGGTCCGAATAATGAAAAACCAAAATTGTACTGATGTGACTGGCCATACGTCAGATACCCCAGCCAACCGCCGGCACCTTGGGCGGCAATATTTTCGTGGACGTGCCCCATCCAGCCCGCGTTGCCCAGCAGATTCAAAAGCCCGGTCACGGCCACGAGCAACAATACCGTCCACAACAATGACCAACGGAGATTTTCACGCAAATAGCCAAGAAAACCGAGCAGGTAGGCCACCCCAAAAACGGAAAAAATTACCGGCAACAAATAACCAGCCAGGCCCAAAGGCAAAAACGTTAACCAGGCAACGTAGGCGCCGAAAGGCCCCACCCAATTGTGCGGCCGATTGACGTCGGTGGTCAGAAACGAAATTTCATTCGGGTCAAACGACAATTGAGAAAAGACCAGCAATACTGCCGCCAGTAGCAAGACAATCCCAATGACATCGTTCCATCCGTGTTTCGAATCGGTTCCAGACTTTTGCGCCATGAAAGCAACGTAGCAATTCAACGGGTTAAGTTCAAAGTTGAAATTGGCAGTTGCCGGACGGACAAAAAGGGTTCGTCTTTTGGCTTGCCATTTTTAGGATGTCTGCGAAACTCCGCGTCCACTTTTTGTGCGCGGTTAGCTCAGTGGTAGAGCATTACCTTGACACGGTAGGGGTCACAGGTTCGAACCCTGTATCGCGCACCATTTCCCCAAGTTCGCCAGCACGACAGAGCCAATGTCAACACTCCGCTCTTTTTAATTCGTTTAAAAACGCTGGCGTGAAACATGTGAGGCAGCCCTGATGACCTGCTCCCGTCAAAATTCCCACTGCACGCGCGTCTGAAAAAATTGCGCATGGCCCGTCGTGCCATTGCGGTTGAAGTCGGTGTAGCCGTAATTGAAACTCCAGCGCCATTGCTCAGTGAGGTGCCAGTTGACGCCAAGGCTGGTGCGTTCGAATTGGCCGCCCTGCACCTCCGCGTCGTTTAAGTCCACTTCCGAGAAACGGGCCGCGATTTCCCAGGCGCCCCACTCGCCGTGAAAATTGAACGGGTGTAACGGCACGACCTTTCCGAACAAGCCGGAGGAACGATTGTAAGGTCGCACTTCGCCGGTTAATAGATAGGACGCCGTCACGTAATAACCGCTAAAGAAAGGATTGCCGGTGGAACTGGAATCAACCCAGTTGAAAAGATATTCCCCATACAACGTAAACGGTCCTTCGACCCAGCCGGCTTCCAAGCCGAGAATGTCTGAGTGGTCCGAGACGAATGATCCCGTGTCCACAAAATACGGCGCGGTGTTCACTTCAGGGCGGCTGCGATATCGGACAGAATCGTTTTCCGCCTGAACGTAGCGGAACGATGCTCCCAAGTGAATCAACTCACGCCCATTGTCATTGTAAAGCGGCAGGCCGGACAACCGTGCGGAAATCGTGCTGCCATTGGCGTTGAAGGAATTATCGGTCGCAAACCAGTTGTTGAACACGCCGACCGACCACGTCGCGCGCTGGTCAAGAAATGAATTGGCCAGCTTGATTCCGACATCACGCGTGGGCACGAACGCCGACAGCACCGCCGCGCGTTCCATCATCGGGGTTGCCGTGCCCGCCATCAGCACTTCCATGCCCATCGTCTCCTTGGTCTTGCCGACGGTCAATTTGCCAAAAGTGTCATTGAGCGGAATCGTCAGGGCGACATCGGTGAGCTGCCAGTTTGGTGCGCCTGGGTCCTGGGCGAAACCTTTGTATTCGCCCGCGATGAAATACGTCCACGGATTGGCGAATTTGATCTGGCCGCGCGTGTAAAGCCGGAACGCACGAAACTCTGCGTCATCGCCGATATTACCCACTTGCGATTTGCTGGCCTGGTTCTGTGAGGCCGCCGCCGCGTCCCCGATGACTATCCAGCCAAGTTGCGCGCTCATCCACTTGCCGTCGTAGGAATTCCAGCTTTCAAATTTTCGCATGACCTCACCGGACTCGGAATCGGGCACGATCCCGGCAAGATTGGTCATGGTCGAATCAGTCGCAGAGGGAACATTTGTCGGCGTATCGGTTATTGAAACCTGGTTTGTGTCGGCAGCGAATGTAGCCGTGGCCAGAAATCCGCCCGCCAGGAGCAAACCAAATGTTGGTTTAAACCAACCGATGAAATTTGAGAACATATGGTTCACTGGCCCGATTGCAATGTGCCGTGCATCTGCTTTTGAAATTATTGCGGAACCTGCGCGAATGGCGAGAGGAATTTCTAAAAGGTTTGAAGAGTGGCTGCCAGAGGACAAGTCACTCGTAGACGAGCCACATCATTTTACCCTGCCATGACCAACCAGGCTGTCTCATCGTAAAGCCTGCTCACCGCGAGAATATCCCCGCCGTCAAACCTCGTCATTTTCAACACCAGCCCGTTTTTTCATGCGATCCAAGTTTTTCTGCAAAGGTTATTATTGGGGGAAAATCTCTTAAACGACGTCGGATTGATATTTGAATTTCCGTTGAGCCGGCTAATTACATATGTAGAATGTGGTTAGCGTTTCATGAATCTCCCGATAGAATACTTTCAAGTGATTGCTGCCACCGCCTATCCCTTATGACCAAGGTAGCCATCGTTGAAGACAATCCGGATATCCGTCAATCCTTGATGGAATGGATCAATTCTGCACCGGACCATCAATGCATCTGCACCTGCCCCAATGCCGAAACTGCATTGGTTGAGTTGCCACGGCTGCGCCCGAACGTCGTATTGATGGATATCCGGCTACCAGGACTTTCCGGCATCGCCTGCACCGCACGTTTGAAGCATCTGATGCCTGAATTATTGGTGATCGTGGTGACGGTTTACCGTGATCGTAATCTTCTGTTTCAGGCACTTAAAGCAGGCGCCAGCGGTTATCTGCTCAAACGTTCCACCCCGGATGAAGTCCTCAATGCCATCGCCGAAGTACAATCCGGTGGCGCTCCCATGACCCGGGAAATCGCCCGCATGGTGATCGAAACCTTCCGGACACCGCCAAATGAAGCCGACGAAGCCGGGGTCCTGGCCGAACTTTCTGAACGGGAAATGGATATCCTGTCCTTGTTATCCAAAGGCCTGGGAAACAAAGAAATCGGCTCAAAACTGGATATCAGCTATTACACGGTGCGGGCGCATCTCCGAAGGATCTACGAGAAACTTCATGTCCGGTGCCGGGCCGAGGCGGTGGCGAAATTTCTACAGCGCAACACGTAAGCATCGCTTAAAAACTCTTTTGGCCTGATGGCTTTGGCTGCACGGCAGCCAAAGTCATCGCCCAACGTCGAAGGATCGCGGTGCCGTTTCCTTGGAGGTTGAATGTTCGGTGTTGAATGTTAAATGTTTTTTTGCGAGCCCCCCTCTCCCCGGCCCTCTCCCCGTTTGGGCGGGGCGAGGGAGTAAAAATTTCCGCGTTTGGGAACCACCCTGCGTTGGATCGGTGAAATGAGCGAACGAATAACTGGCGCGCACCGCCTCGCGCTCCTTCGCCCCAACGGGGAAGGCCGGGATGAGGGGGCCACGCTATCTACCGCCGCTGACAGACGCCCCGAATCTGTTCCAGAGAATTGGCGGGTTTTACTTCGGCAACGACGCGTTGACGGGAACCAACCAGGCCGTATAACCACCGTCTTTGCGCAAAGAAAATGTGAGCGTATCTTTGCGAGTGACCGTCTTCACTGTCCGCGCAAAGGCGTCATTCCGTTCAGCATTATCCGCCAATTCAACAAGCCGGTAACCGCCCTTGCCCAGAAAGCTTAATTTGATTTTTTCCTGACGCGGGACTTGGTCATTAATCACGCCGATGAACCATTGATTCCCGCTGCGCCGGGCGAATGCGGCGAGTTGGCCAATTTCACTTTGCGGCAGGACAATAGTTTCGTCCCACGTTGCTGGCAATGCCTGTAAAACATCGCGGGCCTCGCTGTTGATGTAATGTTCCGGGTTATCGCCCAGGCACAGAAAGGGCGCGGTATAGACAATCGCCATCGCCAACTCATGGGCGAAGGAGGATCCATCCAATCGTTCCGGCATGAACAATGTCGGCGTATAATCGGCATGGCCTTGCACATACCGGACGAAGGGCAACGTGGTGTCATGCAAAGCGGGATTCTTACCCTGCTCGCGTCCGGCAACCGCTTCACGGTTCACTTCATTCGGCCAGGTGCGTTCGCGTCCGGTCGGTTTGATCGCTCCATGAAAATCCACCATGAGCTGTGCGTCCGCAGCATCCTTCAAACAATCTTCATACCAGTTCACCCACACCGGGTTGGCCGGTTTCGGGAAATCAATTTTCAAACCAACCACGCCAAGACTTTTGGCCTTCTGAAAATAGGCCAGCCGATCTTGAGGATGGAAAACTTCCCCGGCGTTCACCCACAGCCAGATATCAACCCCCTTGCCCTTCGCGTACTGAACGATTTCGGCCAATGCATTCCAGGCATTCGTGCCACCACCGTTCCATTTTTTCCAGCCGTCATCAATCAAGTAGTATTCCCACCCCAACGCTTTGGTGTTATCCACCCAGGCGTGTTGTTCTTCCACTTTAGGTCCGCAATAACAGCTTAACCAACCCCACGCTGAACGGCCCGGATGAATCCACGTAGCGTGGGCCAGTTCCGGCGACGGCGGCGGGCAAAGATTTTTGATAAGGTCGCTATTGACCAGGACGTTAAGGTCGGGAGCCAGCAACGTGACACGCCAGGGCGAAATGATTCCGCCTTCGTTATTCCAACCGTGCGGGCTGTTGCGGAAAAATGCCAGGAAAGAATTGCTGGCATCCAGACGCAATGACATGTCGCTGTAGTTGACCAGGTTCGCTTCGGTCAGCATCGCGTAGCCAGTGTGACTGGGAAGCTGCACGGTGGTGGGCGCCATGATTTCCCGCCCGGCTGGTGATTGACCAACCACTGACGTTTCAAATTTTGATTCGTAAGACGTATTGGCCGCGTTTTGCCACCAATAACGGGAGCCAGCCGGCACGTTCCAACTGGAACTTTCGCCGTCAATATGCTGCGTGTTCGCACCGGGAATTTCATAACGATAAGCGACGCCGTCATTAAAGACCTTGACTGCCAGTTGCCATTTTGTGTTACCGCTGCGGAGAGGAATCACGCTTGAAAGGCAATGATTGGTCGCCGTGTCATGACCTCCCATGATGGGATATTGCTCGTTGATCTCACAGGATTCGGGGGTGCCGTCAAATGTCGCCGGCGCGCCGAGGTCCTGTCCATCAACGCTGATCCCCAAGGTTGATCCGCTCACCACATGTTCGTGATGGAAAACAACGTCATACGTCAAATGATCGCCGGAATGAATCGTCACCCGAATTTTTCCATCCGGACTTTTCAACTTCAATTCATTGCTGGCAGCCACGGTTGTGCCGGCCATGCTTGCAATGGCGAGACTAATGGCTGGCAGAATCAAAAGCCGGCGGCAGGTTGTTGAATTTATCCGTGTCAGTGTCTTAAACATTTTGTTCAAATTTGTTCGATCATGATGTGGAAATAAAGCGTGTCCGTTCAAAAATATTCGGGCAATAGACCAAAAGGACTAACGGATCGTTGCTTGCAGGCAATTATCAGTCGTTGTTGCCGCAAATCAACCGATATTCTCGCACCCTTTACCAAGGTGCCTGTCGGCCCGCCGTCGGCGTATAACCTTTGCACCAGATCAGGTTTCCCCAGTCTTGGAATTTGAAAAGCGCCGCATGCCCATCGGCATAGGTCATGTCAATTGAGCCCGGAATTGGTTTGCCAAAGACAGCTTTGCCGGGTTTCAACGGATGCCGCGCGATCAGGATGCGATCAATATCTTTTACCGGCGGATCGTCATTCGCTCCCGTGCCAGTCACAAGGTCCAAATTCGCGGTTGGCGTTTGCGGATAAGCCGAATCACTTGAACTACTCGGCCAGGTATCGCACCAGACAGCGTCAAAAAAGACGGGAGTGATGCTCGGCTGAAGAATGCTGCTCGATTTCTTAAAATAATCAGCCGGGTTGCCGGTCGTACAACCGCTGTACAAATATCCGTTCAAGGCATAGCTGCCATTGGTGCTGCCAAGGTAAGTAGGATCGTTCACCCACCAGTTCCAACACGTTTTTGCCGAACCTTTATTGGCGTATACGGGCGGGACTGATTTATTCGGAGCCGCCGGGCATAGCCGGGAGTTGCCTACTTGGGCATAGTAAACCGACATGGTGTACATCCATAAAACTTGATCGCCATTTGAATTTTTAAAAGCCGGCCCATTCTCATTAAAATCACCCTGATACATGGTGAACCCTAAATGTAACTGCCTAAGGTTATTGATGCACCCGGCCTGGTACGATTTTTCCTTGGCCTTGGAGAGTGCGGGCAAAAGCATCGCCGCCAAGATCGCGATGATGGCGATGACAACAAGCAGTTCGATCAAGGTGAACGCCAGATTCTGGTTATGATTCCGACCCGTTAAACTTTTGCTGGAAGGTTTCATGATTTTATAATTTTGCTGGTTCATGTTGAAAAAGTGGGTTCAGCGCAGTTGGAGACGAAAAAATTTCGAAGCGCCAATGGGCGTCATTATCAATGGCGAGGCGGCGCCCAGGTTGGTTGTCCAGGGACCGGTTAGATTGGTCGTTTGCAAAAGCAGCCCATTATCCGGCCACGCCAAAGTTAATTGCTGATTATTCCAGGTGCTGGCCAAGGCTGGGTTGGAAAATGCTCCCACCGCTCCTTGGTACAGGGCGGCGATTTGATTGCTGGTGAGTGCCGTGTTAAAAACTGCGGCTTCACAAAGGCTGCCCTGAAAAGTCCGGTTCGATCCAAGCGAATCATTGCCAATCCGGGTTTCTCCGCTGAAAGCCGACGCAGTTTGTGTGTGCGTCGTGCTGGCCGATACTGCCCCGTTGGTATTATACAAATAAACCGTGGCACTGGTCGGGGTAACCACCAAAGCAACAAATGACCATTGGTTCACCGGCGGGGTTAATCCCGAATTCCAGCCGTAAGTTCCCGAGTCGTTATTCCAAGTATAACCCAGTTGAGTTCCCGCAGGATTGTAGCCGAATCCGGAAACTGTACTCAAACCGTCCCGGCAGAAAATCAATCCGGTCGCGCCTGCCTGGGTGGCAACGGTTGGATCAATCCAGGCGGCAAAAGTGGCCGTGGCCGAATTGAGATTCAACGGCGGCAACGAAACCCAGGAATTGGCCTGGCCGTTGAACGAAGCCGCCAGATCGCTGGTGGCAAATCCGAAATAAGGCGGATTGGCAACGCCAGGGACTCCCAATGCCACTGCTGGCTCATAGGTGCCATCCAGTCCATTACCCGAAGAATCAGCCGCGATTATGCCACTGCTTTCATTCAACCGCCAATAGCCAAGCGGGCTGGCGGTACGCGTCCAAGCCGTAGATTCACCCGGAGCAACAGCCACTTCGGGCGAATTCGCGCTCTCACCCTGCGCGTTAAGCGCCGTTACGACATAAAAATAAGTAACGCCGTTAGCCAAGCCATCATCGGTATAAGCGCTGGTGGTTGGAGTGCCCACAATGAAATACGGTCCACCGCGGACAAGCGATCGTTTCACATTATAACCAGTGACATTTAAGACGGTTCCCCAGGTGAGCATTACAGTTGCGTTGGTGCCAGGTGTTGCCATGACGCCATTAGGTATTTGCGGCAGCCCAGATGGCGTGGCACTGGCAACTACAGAATTGGGGCTGGCAAGACCTACAGGGTTCACCGCCGAGACGACATAATAATAAGTTTGGCCGCCAAGCAGATCCGTATTGGTAAAAGCAGGTGCGAAAAGATTGGTGGCAATGGCAACGTAAGGACCGCTGCTATTGGTTGAATTTGAAACGTTGTAAACCGTATTGGTAACAGCATCCCAATTTAGCATGACTTGATTTGAGCCGGATGATGCCGCCAGACCGGCGGGAGCGGGTGGATTGGTACTACCAAAAAACTGAGCTTCGGCCAGATTGCACCAGCCATTGGCGGGCGATAGATAGCGGACATAACGAAACGCGGTGCGATTGGTCAGAGTAACGGTGGTGAGGCTGCCGTCCGGCGGAAAATATCCCACCGTCCACAAAGTCACGGCATTGCTGAAGTCGGCTGAATTAGCCCCTTGGAATTGACCACCCACCATGCGTCCCCCCCAGGTGGCGCGCGGACAATAACGGATCATCGTGACGATTTTCTGATTGGTCACACCGAGATCCAAACCCGCCCAGTCGCCGCTGGCATCAGGGCCGTCGAAAAATGTCGTCAAGTTGCCATCGAAGACATGGGCCAGCGTATTGCCTGAATTGCCAAATGAACCAGACGTCCCGATGGCCAGGCCATTCAAGAGATAATTTGAGACCGTGGTAAGATCCGGGATGGGATAGATTTTTGCTACAAACCCTGAACCATTCGTGCTGGTGATGGATACCGAAAAAGTGCTGTTCCGGGTCACGTTGGTTCTTTCCAGTGCCGTGCTGTCCTGCCGGACAATATCCGCTTGATACGTGACGTTGGCATCTAAAAAGGTCAGTGGGATGCTCCAATTGTTGGTCACCGTGGTATTCATGATGCCGATATACCAATCCTGCCCCTTGCGCCGGGCGGTTGCCGTGGTTTGCCCAAGCTGGCTCTGGCTCAAGGCCACGGTTTCATCCCATTGCGAAGGAATCGTCCGAATCAAGGAAGCAAACGGACTGTTGGCCATCTGGTCCGATCTTTCACAATAGGTGATGATTGGGCCGGGCATGTTCACGACATTGGCAATTTCAAAGGCGATGTTTCCACCAAAATCCAACGGCGTATAATCTCCCGGCCCCGCCAGAAAACGCATGAAGGGAACCGTGGCCACCATCCAGGGATTGGGATATTGTTCCTTGCCGAAAATGCCTTCTGTCTGGATCAAATTCGGATAAGTCCGGAATTCCCCGGTGGGCTTGGGCGTTCCGTGAAAAGACGTGACCAGATGGTAGCCGGCGGCCTCCTGAAGAATGGATTGCCGTAATTGCACCCGTTCCCTGGCCGCCGCACTGGCCGAACTGAAATCAAAAAAATCCACTTTCATTCCGTCCACGCCATACGCCTGCAACTGTTGAAAAAAAGTGGCCCTTTGCGATAACGTATTCAGTTCCGACGAAGTTTTCCAAAGCAATACTTTTACGCCCAACGC
>DASYEY010000236.1:0-32328 GCA_036498725.1 Verrucomicrobiia bacterium
CGGCGGGAGTTGTCGGTGCGGTCACATTTAAACGTTTGATTTGTTGCTGTTCCAGAAATTTCGTTTCCCGACGCAGTTGAACCAGTGACCGTGCTTCTGCCACCACCAAAATCATCATGATGGCCAGCAAGGTGATGAAGACAACAGTAACAGTCCCCGCTGCATGTGGACGTGCTGGATATGGACGCTGAATTTTCATGGTGTGCTTTTAGCGACGGCTTCGAAAGTGAAGCACAGCGGCAAATGGGTCTCTTTGCGGCGGGTTTGTAATTCCAATTCCCAATCCCAGGCATGAACGCTGCCCCGTTCATCCACCCGCATCTGCGATGCCTTCACTTTTGCGAGCAGCAGGCGGGAAGTGTTTTGGGCCACGGTTTCCCGGCGTAATTCGCCGGACTCAAAACGATAGAAAATTTTGCCGGTGCCGACTGGAATGGAGATGACTTCATTGGTCGCCGTGGTTTCAATGGAAATTTTCCCGGTGGCAGCGCGCACGTCCGCCCGCCAGCATTCGCCCGCACGCAAGGCGGATTCAATTTCGTCCGTGGCATAAACCACTGCCTGCGTGTGGTCCCAACTGAAATAGAAGGCAACTCCGGCGATGTTCATCATGATGGCGAACACCGCGATATAAACCAGGCATTCAATCAGCGACATGCCGGCAGCACGGCGGCGGGAGCTGTTCGATGAAATTTTCATGGCAGGGTCGTTTCGCGAATAATGGTGCCGAGGCCGTACCCCTTATCTGACAACCATTCGAGCCGTAAATGTTTGCCGTTTTTGGTCAGTTGAAAATGTCCCGGCGGCAACTGCCGGGCGGCCGCTGCCTGAACCGGATATCTTTGCAGGCCATCGGGAAAACTTTTGGCTTCACCAGCCATCAGGATTTCCATTTCGCCATCTACGATCTCATTGGCGACGCTATGACGATATTCCATTCTGAGCACCTGCCGTTCGCGCACAAAAGAAAAACCCAGCGGCAGGATGGCGATGGCCAGGATGGCCAGGCCGACAACCAGATCAATTAGGAGAAAACCACGGCGCCTGGCTTGGGGAAATTGCCCCCGGTTATGAATGTCCGTTTTCATGAGCTTTCAGTCATTTGCCATTTTAGTTAACAGCATGACCAGCATGCCGAACATGCTGATGGCGATGAGCGCAACGAGCAATCCGTTCAAAATCACGACGCTGGTGGTGATAACATGGGCGGAGGCTTCTTCCTGCTGAAATGCTTTGGCATCCAGCGTTTCATGCCAGCCGCGCAACGCTTTCAAAAAACCGCCACGGGCGTGGAGCGCATTCCGCAAACGCCAGTGGAATTCACCAGTATCGTCAAAAATGCGAATGGCAGCATCCAGTTTCGTACCTTGTTCCAACGCCATCAGTATACGCGCGGTCCGATGGCGGCAGATTTCATTCGCCGTAGCATTGCCAGCCAGCCGGACTGCTTCTACTTCGGGCACGCCTCCATCCAGCAACGCTCCCAACATGGCGGAAAAAATCCGCTGCAATCGCTTCTGCTTCCAGGGAATCTGCCACGCTATCCAGTCGGCGATTGGAAAATTGCGAATTTGGCACAGCCTGGCAAATTGAGGTCCGCCGATGTAAACCATCACGACCATCGCCATTAATATTAGAATGATGATTTCAAGACCGACCAATATGTGTGAATCCTCCAATCCAAAAACAAACCTTGCCGGCGACCATAACGGCATTCCCATACCGGCAAAAACGTCCTTGAATTTCGGCAGCACGAACACAGTGACCAGCACCAGTACCACCAGAAATACCGGCGAAAAGAACAGGACAAATAAAATCAAGTAATGCACGGCACTGCGTACTGCGGCGGGCCGGTCCCGTAAAGTTTCCCGGCACGCTGGCAGTACGCATTGAAGATTTCCGAGTTTTTCACCAGCCTGAAGCATGGCTGAAATCGAGGGCGGCAAAGATCTGGGCACCTTTTCCAAGGCAGCGGCAAAGGACAACCCGCTTTCAATCTGGGCCGCGAGCAGGAAAAAATGTGTCCCCAGGGTCCGGTCCTGACTTTTGGCGGCGGACAAAATCATAGTTTCAGCGGACTGACCGCGTTGAAGTCCCGTTTCCAGCAAATCTAAAAACAATCGCGCCCGTTCAGCCCGGCGCAGCGGCAGGGAGAACAGGAAATGAATGAGGTATATCAGGCCAGACCAAATCGCCAAAGAGAACACAAACAAAACCACCCGCAACAAGACGGCGATGGCAGCAGAAACATCATCGTTCGTGCCGCCTGGAAAATTGGCGATCATTCCCAATAACGGCAGGCTATAAAGAGGGATATTCATCTTAAGACACATCAGTGCTCAACGCCTGTATGAATGCAGTCAGGGCAGCGAAGACAGGTTGTATCTGCGAGGCGATCATGATCGCCAATGCCAAAATGGAGCAAGGCAACACGGAATACAGTATCATCTCGATGTGGTAGAGTGCCCGCGACCGATATAGTTCCGCCGCCCGGCGAAAGCCAGCCGCCAGGTCTTCACCCGCCTGGCTGACCGTCCAGATGAACAATGATGGAAAGACCTGGTTGGATTCAGCCATTTCGGAAAATTTCCCGTGACCAGCTGCCAGCCGTTGCCGCCAACGGGCGATCTCTGCCCCGGCCGGCGTCCCGGTTTCCAAATCCTCCGTCAACTGCAACGCCGTATCGAGCGGCACTCCGTTTTTCAACATCAATTCCATGCCCGCCGCCACTCGGGCCAGGCTCGCTTCTTTGAAAGCTGATACTCGCCAGCGTAATTTGCGGCGGGCCGGTGAAACACTGACGACAACTAAAGCCGTGGCGAGCATCATGCCAATGAAAAGAGGCGCCAGCCAAATACTCATCGCCACCGGCGCGACGTTGGCATTGCCCACCAACGATTCCAGATTATTCCAGATGAAATGTTTCAGAATGTAGGCCAGAAAACAGGACAAGCCAAACGCCGAGACCAGAATGATTAGCGGATAAACCATCAATCCTTTCAGCCGCATCCAGATATTGTTCTGCTGTTGAAAATAATCAGCAAGCATCACGAGGGCGCCGGGAAGATCGTTACTTTTTACCCCGACTAATACCATGCGCTTGTAAAGTTCAGGTAATTGCCGCGGCTGAAGCGCTGCGGCCACCGGCATGCCCCGGGCCAAATCCGCTTCGAACGCCTGCAGTTCGTCGCGCAACTGGCCGTGCCGCATCTCGGCGCATAACCGTTGCAAGGCGCCTTCCAGCGGGATGCCGTCCCGCAACATCCCCGCCAACTGTTGGTTGAAAAAGGCAAATTCGTCGTGTTTCATAAACCAAAGATTCGTTTAAATTCCACTTCGTTCGTTACTCCTGATTGTAAAAGTGAACGCGCGGCATTTTCCAAGGTTTGAACCGGCGCGATGGCAGCCAATTCACCGCCCCGAATTTTTTCCCGAACCGTCTCATCCATGCGCAAAGATTCGACCAAGGGCACACGGCCTTGATAACCGGTTTGCAGACACGTTTCACAACCGGCCCCGGTACAGGCGGAACACACTTTGCGCATGAGCCGCTGGTTCAGTACCAACTCGACGGCACTGGCGATGGCGGAACGGTCAGGGCACATCGTCAGCAGCCGCTCAAACACACCGCGACACGAGCCAGCGTGCAACGTGGAAATCACAAGATGTCCGGTCAGACCGGCCCGGATGGCCAGTTGCGCCGTGGCGTCATCGCGGATTTCGCCAAGAATGAGCACTTGCGGGTCCTGCCGCAGCAGATGCCGGGTGGCACGGGCAAAATCCAGGCCGATGGCTTCGTTGATCTCTGTCTGCATCGTGCCGGGAACGATCTGTTCGACCGGATCTTCCACCGTGATGATGTGGCGGCCGCCCTGCTCGGCTAGCTGACGCAAACAGGCGTAAATCGTGGTGGTCTTCCCGCTGCCCGCCGGGCCGGTGAGCAGCAATAATCCACTGGGCTGCGACAGGAACTTTTCCAATCCCGGGCGGACGTTTTCGGAAAACTCCAGTTCGCCCAAAGTTTTAACGGAAGTCGAATTAAACAGGCGCAGGACAATTTTTTCGCCCGTCACCGTCGGATAAGTGGCGACGCGCAGGTCGTTCTGGCATTTGAGTTCATCACGGGAAATGCGGCCGTCCTGCGGCAATGATTCCTGGTAGGTTTTCAACCGGGCGAGAAATTTAATGCGGCCAAAAACGCGCTCGGCCACGTCCGCTGGCAATTCGCTTCCGGGAACAATCAGGCCGTCGAGACGAAAACCAGCCTCCGCCACTTTGCCGCGCATTTGCAGGTGGATATCGCTCGCACCGGCGCGTTCGGCCAAGCGGACGAGATTCTCCAAAATCTCCGGCGCCGAAGTCTCCAGCTTGTTAGCAACGCCAGCTTTTTGAATGGTTTCGTGGGACATAAAATTTGCCAATCATTCCTTCTCCGCAACGAGATAATGCAAGCCGTGTTCGTCCTGCATCAATACGCGCAAATGGGTGGGAAACTGTGCCAGTTCCATCCGGAATCTATGTTCACGTTGCAGGGCCATTTTGACCGGCTGACTTTGGGCCAGCCAGAGACCAAACACAATGCCCGCCGCAAAGCCACCCGTCCAAATCAGGCGCGGCAACCACACCCGGCGCAACGGCGCGATCACAGCGCGACGGCGCAAATTCACGCGAACCTGCAACGGAAAATCCTGCCAATACGCCTCCGCCCGTTCCGGCACCGGAACATTTTTCAAGCGGGCTTCCAATTCAGCATCGTTCATGGCGTGCCCTCCTTTGCCAGCCAGGTTTTCAATTTTTGCTTCGCCGCAAACACCCGCCAGGAAACGGTCGTCTCGGAACAGCCCAAAATTTGCGCAGCTTCGGCATGGTTCAGGCCGTTATAAATGGTCAACACGATGGCCGCGCGTTGTTTGGCCGGCAGTTTGAGCAACGCCGCCTGCACCTGCTGGTTCGCCAGATTTTCCGCCGGCGAACCCTCACCCGTACCACGCAGGACGGCCAGTTCTTCGCCTGCATCCTGGTGCAATTGAAACCGGCGCGCCTCGCTTTGCCGCCAATTCAAGCAGGTATTGAATGCGATACGATAAAGCCAGGTGGAAAATTTGGAGGTGCCGCGAAAATTGCCGATCTGTTCGTAAGCGCGGATAAACGTCTCCTGGGCGAGGTCTTCCGCGTCCGCCAGTGAACCGGTCATCCGAAATGTCAGTGAATGAATCATGCGTTGATGCGTGCGTACCAACAGCTCAAAAGCCGCCGGGCTGCCATTCTGGCTTTGCAAGACCAAATCATAATCGGCGTCGGCCATGCGGTGTTGGTTTAATCCGTCTGACAAACGTGGCCGCGCAATCCTTTGAATTATCTTTTCGCCCAGTCCGGTGGAAACCGTACCGACACTGCCGCCTTCTAGATTGGGAAGAGCAAAAGTATTCATGGCGGTGAAACTTTTAGTCGCGAAATGCTTCAAATCCGCGAACCGAAGGATTTAAAAACCCTGGCTTTAGAGCTTTGGTTCGCAGGTTTGGCATATTTTGCGGTTTTATCTGCTTCGTGAATCCGTTCCGATCAAATTCAAACTTATCGCATCAATGACCCAAGACTTTTTTAACGTGCAAAAACGCCTTGCCGATCACTCCCACATACATTGCCACCAAAATTGAAATGATGGCCATAACACATAAAAGCTCGATCAATGACAATCCCCAGTTTCGCGGTTTCATCGGTGGTTTCTTTTAACCATCTGACAAATGCCGCCATAAAATCCTTTGAACTAATTTTTAATCCAGGGATGAACACTCGTTTCAATCCGGATTTCACTGATTTTGAATCCGCCCTCACCCGCCATTATCTGTGTTTCATTTGTGTCCATCTGTGGCTAAAAATAGTCCGGTTCATTTCCCGCCTGCCACTTGATGTTGCAACCCATGCTGGGCATTTGATTGTCAGAAACCGGCTTCCCGCCGAGCACCGCGTCAAGCGCAGCACGCAAATCATTTCCCGTCACCGGAATGCCGCTCTTCGGACGGCTGGCATCGAATTGGCCGCGATAGACAAGCTTTTGGCTTTTATCGAACAGGAAAATATCCGGCGTGCAAGCCGCGCGATACGCTTTGGCAATTGCCTGGGTCTCATCGTAGAGATAGGGAAAAATGTAGCCGGCGGTTCTCACTTCCTCTTTCATTTTTGCCGGACTATCAGCGGGATAATTTTTTACGTCATTGGAACTGATCCCGACGATGCCCACGCCGCGCGGCGCATAATCGCGCGCCAATTGGGCGAGTCCCGCGCGGATATGGATGACATACGGACAATGATTGCATAGGAAGATCACGAGCAAAGCAGCTTTATCCTTGAAATCAGCCAGTGAAATGATTTTTCCGCCGGTGTCCGGCAGTTGGAAGTCCGGCGCGTTCGTGCCTAGCGGCAGCATGGTGGAAGGTGTCAGTGCCATGGGACGATTATTGAAGCCAAAGGCCAAAATTTCAAAGACCAAAGTTTTTTAGACAGAATTGACAGAATGATGCAGAATTATTTTTCAATTCGTTGCATTGGATCAACTCTGTCTAAAATTAAAACGCCGTGGCCAAGAACATTGTCTATTTCGATCTGGAAACACAGAAGTCCGCCGACGAGGTCGGTGGCTGGGGCAACATCTCCAAGATGGGCCTGAGCGTGGGCGTGACCTACAGCACCGGCACCGGCGAATATAAAATCTACGGTGAACCGCAGGTGAACGACCTGCTCAAGGATTTGCAACGCGCCGATCTCGTTGTCGGCTTCAACAATCTGCGGTTCGATTACGAAGTATTGCATGGCTACACGGCTTTTGATCTCGCCCAACTGCCAACGCTGGACATGCTGGTGGAGCTGCAGAACACCTTGAATCATCGCCTTTCGCTTGACTCCATCGCGACGGCAACGTTCGGCGTGGAAAAGACGGCGGAAGGCTTGCAAGCCATCCAATGGTTCAAGGAAGGCAAGCTGGCAGAGATCGCCGAGTATTGTTGCTACGACGTGAAGATCACCAAGCTCGTCCACGAATACGGCCGGCAAAACCGGCAATTGCATTACAACAACCGCTTCGGTAAAAAAATGACTGTGCCAGTGACGTGGTAAAATTTACCCTGCACCCGACTGGCATGGTGTGCACAATCATTTCAACGCACGGCCACAGTTAATTTTCCGCCTTCAATTGCTCCACCGCAGCCTGCAGTTGTTTGGCCAGCTCTTTGCGATCATCCGTGGCCCGCGAAAATTTCCCGAAACGCACCCTGGCCTGCACGCTGCGTTTACCCAGCAAATGCAGGATGTGAGAAAAAAACAGATGGTCACCCCAGTAACACACTTCCGATCGCGCATCGCCATCGGGTAATTCATAATGCAAATAACTCGTGGCGATCGCGTGTCCGCCTTCCGTAACCGGTTCAAGCAACGGTGAGCGGAAAGGCAGAATCTGTTCACCATTGGAACTCGTGCCTTCGGGAAACACCACGACCAACACGCCATCAGCCAGCGCAGATTCGATCTCACGGTTCACCACCCCCACATGGGTGCGTCGGGCGCGTTCGATAAAAACGCTGCCGGCCAGCGACGCCAGCCAGCCGAACAACGGCCAGCTCCGCACTTCAGATTTCGAGACAAACACGGCAGGCGTGATGGCGCTGATGACTAGGATGTCCAGATAGCTCAAGTGGTTTGAGACCAGCAAGCCGCTCTTGGGGACTGGACCGGTTACGGTGGTGGTGCAGTTGAAGATTCTTAAATGCCGCCGCGAGGCGCGATGCAACCACGCCGCCCGGGCCTGCCGCTTGCGCTGTTTAGACGCAAACGCGGCGGTAAAAAAGTAGTTGATGATCACCCCGGTGACCTCAACCATAAACCAGCAAATCCTGCCTGCCGTGCGCCATGTCATGGCCAGATTTCAAACGTGAATTGCATGCGGGTCAACCGTGAAATGCATGGCCATTCGCAATAATATTGGCGCAGAAGGTGGCCTTGGCTGCGCCAGCATAATGGGTCGCAGCGCAACCCATTCCACCCATCATTATCATGTGCCAAGGTTGTGGTGATTTGCTGCGAGCTGCCCGCTCACCAACCGGCACCGAGCGCTTTGATAAGATTCACGGTCGCAGTCAGCCGTGCGCCCTGTAATTGCACCGCCAATTGTTCCAGGCTCAAGGCCTGGGTTTGCGCCGTCACGACATCGAGATACGTCACGAGCCCGGCTTTATAACGGTTATTAGCGATCATCAGTGCTTTTTTGGCCGCCGCAACCGATTGCTCCTGCGCCTCTGCTTGATCAGCCAGCAGGCGTTGGGCGGCCAGTTGATCCTCTACTTCGCCAAATGCGTTCAAAACCGACTGGCGATAATTGGCAACGGTCTCGTCGTAGGCAGCGTGCGCGGCGGCAAGATTGGCGCGGTTCAAACCACCGGTGAAAATGGGGATTTCCAAGGACGGCCCGACCGACCACATGCGGCTCGACCAATTGAACCAGGAACTAAAACTGACCGATTGAAAGCCCGCCAACCCGTCAATCTTTACCGTGGGGAAAAATGCGGCCTTGGCCACGCCGACATCGGCATTGGCGGCGGCCATGCGCCGTTCCGCCGCCGCGATGTCGGGACGATGTTCCAATAATTCACTCGGCACACTCGCCGGAACACCAGGTATCAGGGTGGCCATAGCACGATTGGAAATAGTAAAGCCCACCGGCATTTGGCCGCATAAAATCGCGAGCGCATGCAAAGTCTGGCGGCGGCTTAATTCGATTTGGGGTAATTCCGCGCGGGCGGTTTGTAACTGCGTCGCAGCCTGGGCCACGTCCAAATCAGACACCACACCGCCGCGGCGGCGGTTTTGGGTCAGCTCCAACGACCGTTGATAGACGTCAATGGTATTGGTGATGAGCGTGTATTCATCATCCAATGTGCGCACGCTGACATAATCAATTGCCACTTCCGCCGCGACCACCAGCCGGGCCGATTCCAAGTCATCCGCACTCGCGATAAAGCGGGCTTTGGCAGCTTCGGATTCGCGGCGAACCCGACCCCACAAATCCAATTCCCAGCCGAGATACAGCGGCGCGGTGAACGTGTTGTAGGTGTGGGCAGCCCCGCTGGCCTTGCCAGATTGTGGTTCGTTCACACTCGTGCGCTGGCGCGTGATGTCGCCGTTCGGCGTGCCACCGGCCCAGAGCTGCGGATAAAAATCGGCGTGCGCGGCGGCGACCAGATCGCGTGCCTGCTCCAGGCGTGCCACCGCTGCCGCGAGGTTTTGATTGTTCGTCGTCGCGAGGTTTTCCAGCCGGTTCAATTCAACATCGTTAAACCGCGTCCACCATTCACCACGCGGCTGATTCGCCGACGGTTCCGCGATCTTCCAGATCGTCGGGTTGGTCGGATTATTATCACTGAACGTCTTCGGCAAAGGCTGGCCCGCAACCACGTCGGTGCGCTTATAATCCGGCCCGACGGCGCAACCCGCGAGGGTGGCACCCAGAACCAAAAGGCTAAGGGAGGCAAATGTTTTCATTTGGCCGGAGTATTCGTTTCCGCCGGTTTGGCAATTTCCACCGGCTGGCCTTCCATGATGGAGTCGGGCGGATTATTGATGACGCGGTCATCGGCGTTGAGGCCCGCCAGCACTTCAACCGTATTGCCGAAATCACGACCCAATTTGACGGAATGCAATTGCACCTTGTTGTCGCTATCAACGATGGCGATCTGCATGCCTTGCGCCCGGAATAACAGGGCGGTGTCCGTCAAGGTCAACACCGACGCGGTCTCGGCGGCTTCGTTAAAGCGGGCCTGCGCATAACTGCCGGAAAGAATTTCACCCTTCGCATTGTCCACCTGCAATTCCACCTGCAAGGTGCGGGAACTCTGATCAACCGCCCCGGACGTGCGGATGACTTTCGCTTCGAAAGTGCGCCCCGGCAATTCCTGGAACGTCAATTGCGCGGTCTGACCGATAAAGATGGAATGGATAAGCGGCTGTGGCACACGCACATAGACGCGCAAAGGATTCATCTGCGCGACCCGGAACAATTCGGCGCCACTGTTCGCGGTGATGAGCTGGCCGATGTCCGTATTGCGCAACGTCACAATGCCGGCGAACGGCGCGGTGAGCCGGTCAAAATCCTTGGTCTGTTGCAAGCGTTGCAGATTGGCATCCGCCGCCTCGACTTCCGCCTGTTTCAACGTCAGGTCGCTCGTTTTTTCCGCTGTTTCCTGTTCGCTTACGCTCGCGGTCTTGAGCAATTCCACCCAGCGGTCAGCCGTGATTTTCGCCAGGGCCAGTGCAGCTTTGGCCTGGTCCAGTTCGGCCCGGGCCTGCAATAATTGCTGATCCAGTTCCGGTGTATCAATTTCCGCCAGCACCTGGCCGTTCGTCACGGCTTCCCCAATGTCCACATACCAGTTCGTGAGATAGCCACTGGCCCGCGAATGAATTTCCGCTTGAATGAACGGCTGCACTTCCGCCGGCAAGGGGGTGCCAAAATCCGGCTTGGACGGCACAGCCGCAACAACGCTCACCGTTAAAACGGAGTCCGTCCTGGCTTCGGCGACCAGTGCCTGGCGGGCTTTCCAACGGGGCACGAGCCCGACGATCAAGCCGATGATGACGAGCACGATGACAATTTTCACAATGACGCCGAGCTTGACGGGCGGCGCAGATGGCGTGGGATTCGAGTTCATGGCGTGGTCGTTAAATGTTTTGGCTGATGTTCATGGTGCCGGTGCATAAAGCTGAAAACGATCGGAACAAAAAACAGCGTGGCGACCGTGGCGAACACGAGCCCGCCGATCACCGCGCGTCCCAGCGGCGCGTTCTGCTCGCCGCCTTCGCCGAGGCCAAGGCTCATGGGCAACATGCCTATGACCATCGCCATCGCCGTCATTAATACGGGACGGATGCGCCCCGTACCCGCCTCCAACGCGGCGGCCAGCGGCTCCATCCCGCGCTGTAAATTTTCTTTGGCGAAGCTCACCACCAGAACAGAGTTGGCCGTCGCCACACCCAGGCTCATAATCGCCCCCATCAACGCTGGCACGCTGAGGGTGGTCTGCGACAAAAACAATCCCCACGTCACCCCCGCCAGCGCGCCGGGCAATGCCGTAATGATGATGAAGGGATCCAGCCAGTTCTGGAAATTGACCACCAGCAGGAAATAGATCAGCACGATCGCGCCGACCAGGCCCACGCCCAGGCCGATGAAACTGGAGTGCATCGTTTCTGCCTGCCCGCGAATGACGATGCTGCTGCCGCGCGGCAGATCTTCCCTCGCTTTTTCCACGAGCGGCTGGATGCCATCCAAAACGCTGCCAAGATCACGGCCATCCACGCTGCCATAAATATCCACCACCGGTTGCACACCGTAGTGCGAAACGACGGGGGACACATTCACCCGGTCAATCTTCGCCAGGTTGGCGAGGATCTGCGCGCTTTCGCCCGGCCGGCCGGAACTAATCGGGAGAGCATTGAGTTCCGCCACGGAATTCATCGCATATTCCGGCGCCCGGACGTTGATCGTGTATTGCACGCCCATCACGGGATTCAACCAGTAAGCCGGCGATACCTGGCTGCTGCCACTCAGGCCAAGCAAAACCGAATTGGCCACATTCTGTTCGGTCAAACCGAGGTCGGCGGCCTTGGAACGATCCACGGTGATGCGGAGTTGCGGCCAGTTATTCGGCTGTTGCACATGCACATCCACCGCCCCGGAAACTTTTTTGATCTGTTCGGCCAGTTGTTCCGCAATCGCGTGATTGGCGACCTGATTGCGCCCGATGATCTGGACATCAAACGGCGCCGGCAAACCAAAGTTCAAGGTCTGGCTCACGATGTCCGCCGGCAGGAAATAGACCAGCACACCGGGAAAATCCTTGGCCAGATTCTGGCGCAACTCGCGGACATAATTTTCCGTCGGCGCATGGCCCGGCTTCAATTGCACCAGAATGTCCGCGTCCCCCGGGCCGATGACCCCGCTGGTGTTATAACTCAAATTGATCGAGGAATTCGGGATCCCGATGTTGTCGAGAATGCCGCCCAAATCATGCGCCGGAATCGTATGATGAATCGTCTGGTTCACCTGATCTGCCAGCCGCTCGGTCTCTTCGATGCGCGTGCCGGTATGCGCGCGGATGTGCAATAGAAACTGGCCGCCGTCCACGGTCGGGAAAAAGTCGCGCCCCAGCAAAAACACCAGCAACCACGAAGCCACACAGAAGCCCAGAAAGCCCAGCGCGAACGGCGTGCGATGCTCAAAACAACTGGCCAGCGTTGCCCGATAACCATTGCGGAAGCGTTCAAAGCCGCGTTCAAAGCCGCGTTGCAATTTCACGAACGGCAGCACCAAAAAAGGTGTTTTGGAATCATCATGCCGGTCATCGCCGTAATGTTCGACGTTGCGATAGAACCACATCACCAGCGTCGGCACGAGCGTCCGGGAAATGACATAGCTCGCCAGCATGGCGAACACCACCGCCTCCGCCAAAGGCACGAACAAATAACGGGCCACGCCGGTCAGGAAGAACATCGGCACGAACACAATACAGATGCACAAGGTCGAGACAAAGGCGGGCAGGGCAATTTCCTGCGAACCGGTCAGGATGGATTCCTCCAGCGGTTTGCCGGTCGCCATGTGATGATGAATATTCTCAATCGCCACGGTCGCATCGTCCACCAAAATGCCAACCGCCAGCGCCAGACCACCCAAGGTCATTAAATTGATCGTCTCACCCAACGCACTCAACGTGGCCAGCGAACACAACACGGACAGTGGAATGGACAACGCGATGATGAGCGTGCTGCGCCAGGAACCCAGGAACAACAAAATCATCAAGGCCGTCAAGGCGGCGGCGATAATACCTTCACGCAACACCCCGCTGATGGCTGCACGCACGAATAATGACTGGTCGGCAAATTCTTTGACGTGCAAATCCGGCGTCACCGTGGCCATCACCCCCGGCAAAGCCGCCTTGACGCCAGCCACGACATCCAGCGTCGAGGCATTGCCAGCCTTCATGACGGTCAACAAGGCGCCCCGCACGCCGTCCTGGCGCACGGCATTCTGCTGCGGCGTATAACCGTCGTGCACCTGCGCCACGTCGCTCATATAGATCGTCGCGCCGTTCACCACCTTGATCGGCACATGATTTAATTCGTCAATCGTCCGCGTATTCGCATCCACGGCCACATCGTATTCATTCGCGCCTATCTTGCTCGTACCGCTGGGCAGCACCAGGTTTTGGGCGTTAAGCGCGTTAACCACATCCTGTGGCAGCAGGTTTTTTGCCTTCAAGGCCGCCAGATTTAAATCCACTGACACCACGCGCTGCTTGCCGCCGTAAGGCCACGGGATCATGGCGCCCGGCGTGGTGGACAGGCCGACCCGCACCTGATTCGCGGTCACGTCGAACAATTCCTGTTCGGACATCTTGGAACTGCTGAAGCTGTATTGCGAGATCGGCACGGATGACGCGTTGTATTGGATGATTAACGGCGGCTGCATGCCCGGCGGCATCTGGCGTAAAATCGTCTGCGCCGACGCGGTGATCTGCGCCACCGCCGCATCCACGGAGGCACCGTGCTGCAGGAAGACCTTCACCACCCCAATGCCGTTATACGAGGTGGATTCGATGTGCTCCACGTTGTTGACCGTGACACTGATGACACGTTCGTGCGCGTAGGTAATGCGTTGCTCAAATTGCTGCGCATCCAGGCCGGCGTATTGCCAGATGATGCTGATGACGGGAATGTTGATCGCCGGGAAGATGTCCGTGGGCGTCCGCAACAAAATCAGCGGCGTCATCAACACCAACAATAAAGCCGCCACGACAAAGGTGTAGGGGCGGTTCAAGGCTAAACGGACAATCCACATAAAATTAAATCAATTCTGACATTCCTCGCTCAAGCGGCCGGTCATGGCTGCCTCACGCCAACCAGGGCAAAAACTCCGGCTTCCAGATGCCTCAATACCTTTAAATCGTTGTAAATCTTGGCGCGCAGCAAAAGCCCGATGACAAATGCGTGCACCAGTTCGGCCGTCAATTGCGCATCATCGGCTCTCACATCGCCCGCCAGGATCGCGTCGCCGATCGCGCCCACCAGATACGAGATATGCCGTCCGATCAAATCCTGCGCCTTCTGCCGGATTTTTTTATCCTGCGTGGCCAGCTCGCCCCCGACGCTGGTATAAGGGCAGCCGCAGACATGTCCATATTTCTTTTCGCGCTGCTTTTGGGTCGCCCGGATATAGTCACACCAAAGCCCCAGCCGTTTCAACGGCGGGCTGGCGCTGGAAAAGATCCGTTCGTAATCCGGCTCTTTCAACCGCCAATGCTCCTCGTAAGCGGCGGTCACCAGATCCGTCTTGGATTTGAAGAAATAATAGAAGCTGCCTTTGTTCACGCCGGCCCGCGAGCAGATGTTGTCCACGCTGACCGTGCCGTAGCTGTTCTCGTGAATGAGATCAAACGCTACGGATAGCAGCTTTTGCTTGGCATCACTGGTCCGGCCCATAAATAATCATTGCTTTTGTAACCAAACGGTTACTTTAAGCAGCGACACTATTGCCGAAGTTATCCAACCAGTCAACTATTTTATTTCCGGAAAAGCGTGGCTTTTTAGCGGGGCCGAATGATTAAAACTCAACGGTTCAGAATCTGGGCCAGCAGGCTCAGGGCGCGCTCCGCCTGCACGACGTAAGGATTGGATTTATCCCAGACGTAACCGGCGAGCACGGAACAAATCTGCCGCATGATGTCGGGGTTGCGGTTGGCCGCAAAGAAAATCGCCGGCAACTTGCCGTCATACCACGCATTGACGTAGGCGCGGAAGGTATTGATGCCTTGCCGGACGTAATCGGCATATTCCCCCTGCCAGTCCACCGTTTCGCCCCGCAGTTGGCGCACTAAAATTTGTGCCGCCCGCTCGGATGACGCCAGCGCCAGCGCGACGCCGGAGCTGAAAACCGGATCGAGAAATTCCGTCGCATTGCCAACCAGCACGAAGCGTTCGCCAAAAAGCTGTTTGACCGAACAAGCGTAGCCACTGATGCGTTGCGCCGGCATGGCAAACTCCATTTTTGCCAGCCGCCGGGCGGCGTTGGGGTCGGACATCAGGACCGCGCGTAATTGCGTGTCCAGATCGCCCGGATAATTTTCAAAAAATTCCGTGCCCGCCACGACGCCGACACTGGTCTTGCCATTGGCAAAAGGAATGATCCAGATCCAGGCACCACCGGGATGCAGACAGACCCAGATTTTCCCCTCTTCGCTGCCGGTTGGACGGAGGTCGCCGGTAATGTGCGTGAACTGCGCGGCGCGTTGCGGAAATTTCGACGGTGTTTCCAGGTTCATAAGCCGGGGCAGCACCCGGCCGTAACCGCTGGCGTCAAAAATGAATTTCGCCTTCACCTCAAACCGGCTGCCGTCGGATTTTTCAATCGTCGCATAGGCGTGCGTTGCCTCAAAGCGAACCGCCGTGACCCCGTGACGGTAGAGGATTTCCACGCCGCGCGCAGCAACCGCATCTGCCAGCGCCTGATCAAAATCAGCCCGTGGAACTTGATATGTAAAATCCCAACCGTCGGTGAACTGGCTGGAGAAATCAAAATTGCAGATTTCATCCCCGCGCAAAAAAACTGCGCCGTTTTTCCGCATGAATCCCTGCTGGTGGACCGTTTCCAGCAAACCGGCATTGGCCAGCAGGTTCATACTGACGGGCAACATGCTTTCGCCGATGACGAAACGCGGGAATTGCTGTTTTTCGACCACCAGCACGCGAAAGTTTTCGCGGTTTAAAATTGAGGCAGCCATGGCGCCGGCCGGGCCGGCGCCAATGATCAAAACATCCGTCTCAATCTGATTCATAATTCTTATCGAGGCCAAGTACGGTTTGTACGGCCTCCGATTGCAATAGCGCGGTCACGCGTTCGATGTCACCGGCTAACGGGCGGTCATTTTCCAGTTTGGACGAAACACTGCGGACCAACTCGTAAAGCTTTTGATAATCATCGCCCATGACTTTTTTCGGCGCGCGCAAATCGGCGGCCTGCGCGAGGGCGAGGGCTTTAATGGCCAGAATTTTCCATACAAGCGGGAGTGCCGTGCGCGTCAACTTGGCCGCCGTGCACCCCATGCTGACTACGTCCTGATTATTCGCATTGGTGGAAATGGTCTGGATCGAGGCAGCGGTCCCCAGCAAGCGCAATTCCGCGGCGAGCGAAGTCGCCAGCAATTGCGCGCCGCTGAAGCCTGAATTCAAGCCGGGAGCGCCGCCGGCAAGCATCGGCGGCAGGCCGCGACTGTAACGCCAGTTCACCAGCCGCTCCACCTGGCGTTCGGCCAGCAACGCAGTTTTGATCAGGCCGATGCGTTCGTAATCGCTGACCATCGCAATCTGTTGGCCGTAAAAATTGCCGCCATGGATGACCATTTCCGTGTCGGGAAAGATCAGCGGATTATCCGTGCTGGCATTGAGTTCGCGGGTGACGACTTCGGCAACATGCCAATGCGCTTCTTGAAAGGCGCCGATGACTTGCGGTGCGCAACGCAATGAATATGGATCCTGAATTTCCGCCCCGGGTTCAATCGGCTTGGGCAGCGACCCCCATTGATGTTCATCAATGCGCTTCGCAAAATCGGCGTTCGTACGCAAAGAATCGCTGATGCGGTGCGCCGTCAACGATTGGCCGCGAAAACCCCGGGCTTTGTGAATCTGCTGGCAAAGAACTTCCGGCTCGCCACCCAGAACCTGAAACAAACAGGCGGTCAGCAGTTCCACCCAGCGGATGATTTTTTGTGATTCGTGCGCGGACAACGCCGCCAAACCCGTCATCACCGAAGTGCCGTTGACGAGGGCGAGCCCCTCCTTGGCCCGCAAAACGGCGGGCGCATGATTCAGTTTTTTGAGCGCGGCGGCGGCGGAAATCCTTTCCCCCTTGACCCGGACAAAGCCGTTGCCCACCAGCAAGCCCGCCATGTGTGCCAGCGGAACCAGATCGCCGCTGGCGCCTACCGAGCCTTCGCTGGGAATTTCGGGCAACAGATCCTGATTCAACGCGGCGAGCAATAATTCAATGACCTCCTCGCGGATACCAGAAAAACCACGCGCCAGCGTATTCGCACGGGCCAGCATGATGGCTCGCGTTTCACTTTCAGAAAATAACGCGCCTTGGCCGACGGTGAGATGATGCAGCAGATTGACCTGATGTTGCGCTTGGTCGCTGCCATCAATGCGGAACCCGCTCAGCGGGCCAAAGCCGGTGTTGATACCGTAAATGGCCCGCGGTTGCGCGGCCAATGATTCGACGAGTTCACGACTGCGGCGGATGAGCGGGCGTGCCTCATCGGCCAGCGTGCAGGAGTTTTTCAGCGAAGCGATCTGCCAGACTTCGGGAATGGAAAGTTGGTGGCCGTTGAGTGCGATCATGGGTGCGTCAAGCGAGCGGAATTCAACAACAAACCACGCGAACAAGCAAGTGCCGCCATGTCCGCACGGACGGACAACCGTCAGGTCTTATTCCGTGGCCATGCCCACCTTGGTGATTTCCAGTTGCTGCAGAGTGTCGAGCACGGCGACCATGTATTGATAATCCATCCCGTCCGCCCCTTTCACCACCACGCTCAGTTCCGGATCGGCAGCCTTCAACGCCGCCAATTCCGTCTTGAGTTGCGCCGCGCTCACTACCGCGTCATCCAGCATGGTAACACCTTTATCGTTTAACGTGATATGATGGATTTTGGGCGGGTTGGGATTCTTTGGTGGCGGCTTGCCAGAGGGCAGGTTCAACTCCAGGTTGTTCATCAACTGCGGCGTGGTGATGATGAAGATCACGAGCAACACGAACACCAAGTCGAGCAACGGCGTGATGTTCAACTCGGTCATCGTGCCATGATGGCGGCGGGTGGTCTTTTTCATTGCAGCACCGGTTCAGTTTGTTCCTGCACATCAAAGCGGATGGTCACTTGGGCCGGAAAATTTGTGGGCGGTGGCCGGTCAATTGCGGTCACCAGCTTGAAAACCTGCTTTACGGAATCATCCCATTGCATGTCGCCAGAACTTTTTTGCCAGACGGGATGACTGATCCCACCTTGTTTATCCACGTTGACCTGAACTTCGACGACATAATTATCATCCGGCAGGTTATCCGGGCGGTTCCATTTTGCGCGCAATTCATATTCCATGTAGCCCTTGTAAAGCTGCACGGGATCGCTCTCAGAATTGACGGCCTTGCCGCCGCCAAATTCAAACGCGGGCACCTCGGCGGCAGGCGGTGCCACCACCGGCGGTGCCGCCGTGGGCGGGGCAGCGACTACCTTCGGCGCTTCAACCACTTTGGGTGGCTCAACCATTTTCGGCGGTTCAACTTTGGGCGGTTCAACCTTCGGCGGTTCCTTGGGTTTTTCCTCCTTTTTCTCCTTGACCATCTGCACGGAAATTTTTTGGAGTTTCTTGCCGAGATAACCCTCCCGCGCCGCAAAATAAATCAGCACGCCAATGAGCAAGGCGTGCACGATGGCCGAAATCGTCAGGTTGACCTTCGACGAATTCTTCTTCGGCTTCGGTTGTGACTGGGGCGTCATTTATTTTTGAATCTCCGTGGCCAGGTCCACTTTCACGATGTTCGCCTGCTGGCACAGGTCCAGCACGGCGCGGATGTCTTTATATTTTGTCTTGGCGTCGCCGCGCACGATGATGTTCAGGTCTGGATCATCCGTGCGCAGGCTGATCAATTTCGGCAACAGGTCGCTCAGCGGCAGTTCCAGCGTGTTCAGTGATAATTTCCCATCCGCTTGCAATGAAATGTAATTCGCCTTGCGCGGCGGGTCCTTCTCGTGCTTCGCCGCCGTCGGCAGCTTTAAATCCGAGTCCTTCACCGGCGGGATGGTCGTGATGATGAAAATGACCAGCAACACGAACGCCAGATCCAGCAGCGGCGTGATGTTCAATTCCGTCAGCGACTCGTGCGCCGATTGCGAACATTTTTTCATGGAACCTTTTGGCGGCTCATCGCCCCGGCGATCTTTTCTTCGATATCGCGATTGTCTACATACGTATGTTCAACCTGGTTGGCATAGCGCGAGGCAAACCCGTCCAATTCCTGGGTGATGTGGCGGATGGTCGTCACCATGAAGTTGTAACCGAACATCGCGGGAATCGCGACGAGGAGACCAGTGACGGTCGCGATCAACGCCCCCGCAACCCCCGGCGCCATCGCCGTGAGGCTGGCCTGGTTTGCCTTCGCGATGCCGGCGAAAGTTTCCATCACGCCCCAAACCGTGCCGAGCAGACCAATGAACGGGCCGCCTGCCACGGCAGTGGAAAGCACAATCATGCCTTTTTCCAACGACATCGCTTCCGCTGCCGCCGCTTCTTCCAAAATCACCTTCACCGCCGCGAACGATGCCGGGCTGATCTTGGTGGTAATCGCCCGCGCGAGGTGGTCGGTGTTGCCATCGCCGGCGCTATGGACAACCGCGCCCTTCACGATGACCGGGTTGTTTTTCAAGTGATACATCACTTCCTCCGCGCCGCGGTTGTAGAGTTGATACGCCGGGGCGCCGTTGAACTCTTCGCCGCGTTTGTGGATGTCCAGTGGATCACGCGTGGCGTTATAAGCGGCAAAAAACTTTTTCGCCGCCGCGCGGGCGATGTAAAGCTGGCGAAATTTCGTGATGATGATCGTCCAGCTGAACATCGAAAGGATGAACAGCGCGCAAATAGTCGTCTTGCCTTCCGGCGTCGCCTTTTCAAAGGCAAACTGCAACGCACCATCAGCCAGCATCGGTTGTATCCAGGTGATCATAAATTTGTTTCTCGGTTTGTGATTGGTGAATGTTGTTTGTAGGGGGTTTTAATCTTTTTTCGGCAATATTACCGTTACGCGGCTGACCTTTTGCGCGAGCGCGATCTTCTTGCCCTTCTTTTTCAAATCATCTTCGTCGTCCGTGCCGGTGCTTTTGGCAGCGGCGGCATCTGCATCACTATTTGCCGAGGCGGCGGTGGCGACCGAGTTGGCTGCCGTGGCCTGAGGCGCGCCTTTTTGGCCGCTGGTCTCACCACTAATGGCGCCGTTCGATTCCAGGTTGGCATCAATGGAACTGCCGCTAGCGGTGACGCCGCCAACGCCCGCGATGGTTCCTGAAATAGTGCCGCTCGCCGAACTAACGCTTACCACGCCCAGCCCCACGCCGGCGGCGTTGACGTTATTGTTGGCGCTGATATCCACGTTGTTCAGCGCGAAGAAATTGATGTTCGCATCGCCGGAAGCTTTCGCACTCAATGAGCCGGCGCTGATCACCCCGGCCGGCTGGGCCACGATGTCACGGCTATCGGAAATTTTCACCAACGTGCCGTCTGCCGCGTTGTTGGCGTTGATGATTGGGTTGCCATAACTGTCAACGATGGGATTGCCCAAGGCATCCGATTTTTGCAGCAGATAACCGGCATAGACACTGACCAGGCTGTTGCCAAGGTCGCCATTCATTTGACTCTGCAGCTCCTTCGCACCCTGATTATCCCCCTTAAGCGCAAGACGGTAGATTTCCGCCAGCTTCTCTGTGTCGAACGGAATGCCAAAAAGTGTCGTGCCTACCGGGACAGGATTGTTCAGCAACAATTGCACAATCCCCCCATTGATGGCATTGACCGCACCGTTGGGCGTCTCAATCAGAATGTTCCCCGTTTGCCGGAATGACGTGTCCAAGATGCCATTGCCGGTGATCGTTGATGATTCCGCATCTACTACCCGGGTAATCGGATCCACCAAAAAGTCATATACAATGATGGACTTTCCGCCGCCACTGCCCACATTGATATCACCGTTTCGCGAAACCACTGTTACCGAACCACCCGGAGTGTTCGGGATCGAAGCATCCGGCGGGCGAATATCAAAAGCCGCGATGCGCGAGCCATTCACGTTGATATCTCCACCGGCATAGACGGCAACGTTACCTTGCCCAGTCGAGTAAATACCACGTGCCGCCGTCGTGTTCACCGTGAACATAGAGGAGCCGACTTGGATATCACCGTCCGCATTGACATAGACGTCACCACCGCCCAGTGAAGCGATGGACGTGGAGAACAGGTCAAGGTTTCCGGAAGCATTGACCACGATATTTGCACCTTGGGTCATGTATTGGGCCAGCGGATAAATCGTCGTCGTGTTACCGCTGCCATCAATTTGATCAACCACGTCCAGACCCGCGCCTTTCGATTGGATGCCCAGCGTCGTGCCCAGATCAATGTTGCGGGCGTTGATCAAAAAAGTTCCGCCCCCACCGACGATGTAGCCGGAATCCAATGTGCTTGGAATCGCTCCAGCCGTGGCATAAGCCGTCGCCAGCGCCGTCGCCGTCGCCGCGTCAATCACTGAAACCGTCTGCACAATCGGATTGCCAAATCCGTCCACTTGCGGCACGCCGTTGATATAGACTTGGACCGATAAATTCTGTAGCAACGCCAGAATCTGGCTGGTCACCGGTCCTTGGATCGTCAACTGCATCGTCGCCGGGTCATAGAACAATTCCTTGGAAAGCGTGGTCGCCAGTGCATTCGGCGGATACACTTGATTCAAATAATTCAGGTTGGGAGTTGTGGGCACGGTGGCCGTGGTGAAATCACTGCGGTTGATGATGTCGCCACCAACAGCGACGCTGCCATCCGTCGCCGGATTCAGGATGCCGGAGGCTTCCATATTAGCCTTGGCCGACTGGCCGACATTGATGCTGGTCACATCATTGTCATTCAAGTTCATCCCTTGAAACCGGCTGTTATTCATATCACCGACAACATTGATTTGCGCGGCTTCCGGCGAACCCAGCAATACGTTGTCCATGTCGCCGGAGATATTCAGCACAATCGGGGTGGCGCTGTTTTCATGCACGGGCGTGATGGCATGGTCATCCAACCCGAAAGTATCGGACGTCGCCTTGAGATATTGATTTTGCCCGCTATCAGACACGATGAGGTCGAAGATGGCCGGCGAACCATCGGCATTATTCGGCACGCCGCTGATCAATGAACCACCGCCAATGGTGGTGATCGTCAGGCTGCCTTGTGGGGATGGATATAAAATCAATTTGTCAAACGGATCGCTGTCGCCATTCAGGGTTACGCCACCCGCCCCTGCGAGAATGTTCAAGATGGGGGCATAGATGAATGGCACCGTCACACCGATCCGTGGCAGGGCGGCCGCGCTGTCGCCCAGCACCACCGCGTTGCCAGCATTCAGATTCACGTACGCATCCGGCGCGTAGTTGAAATAATGATACGAAGCCGGCAATGGAAAGCTGCTCGCGTTGTTGAACACGCCGTTCGGATTGCGGACCTCTTGCAGATTGATGTCCTGCGCGGCGTTCACCGTCCAACCACCCGTCGCGAGGCTCAACGCCAATTTGGCATTGGCCAGACCAGCATTCGCGCCGGCGGTGATAATACCCGCGCCATTGGCGACAACGTAATGCCCGGTCACATTGCCACCCGCTGTGACGGTAACGTTTCCCGCCTGCGTTCCAAACGCGCCCGTGCCGGCATCACTGGTGACGTTGGCGGTCGGCAAATAACTGGTCACGTTGCCACCGGCCGTGATGGTCACATCGCCACCCGCCTCGGTGCTGATGCCGCCGGAATTAACGGAAAACAACGCCGGATTACCGGCCGTGGGGATGGTGAAAACATAACCGGTTGTGGCAGTTCCCGTGTTGATGTTGCCAGCCAATGCTGTCGCGCTCACGCTGCCGCCACCGCTCGTCCGGACAAAACCAGAACCAATGGTGATATTTTGTCCCGCCAATAAATTTATGTCGCCCGTGGCCGTCTGCAACAAACTGGAGCCGCTAAAGGTGATGTTTCCCTTGGCTGTGCTGCCCGTACCCGGCGGCACATTATTGTTCGCAAAATCATAACCGGCCTGAAGCGAAACCGCCCAGCCGTTCGCATCCATGATCTTCGAATTATTGCCAAAATTGATGTTGCCGCCCGCCTCCAGCGTCAATTGCCCGGCATTATTGCCCGTGCTGGAACTCAAGTTCCAAGTGATCCCCGGACTGGAAGAAAAAATGAAGGTCCCGGCGGAATTCACCGTGCCATTGCCGACGTAAATGTTGCCCGTGGCTTGCAGCAGGATCTGAGAAAAGTTTTTGTTGGCGAATGCCGTGTTTACATTCAGCAGCAGATTGCCATACGCATCCGTGCCGGCGGTGGCCGCCGAATCCACAGTTCCATTGGCCGGAACCGTGCCGCTACCGGTCGTGCCCAGCACGATGTTCACTGGATCCAGTAGAAACACTCCGCCCAGTGAACCGGCCTGCGCACTGGCGTCCATCGCCGAGGCCAGTGATTGAATGTTCGGAGCACTCACTTCAATATTGCCGCCATTGCCGCCATTCACACCACCCGCCGTAATGATCTGACTGCCATCGGCGTCACTGAAAGTATTACCGGATTTCAACGTCACGCTGCCCCCGGCGCTGCCACCGGCCGAATCATCGCCGCTGGCTAAAATCTGTGAATTGGCCCCCAGCGTGAGCGCATTGTCCGCCACCAATTCGATCTGGCCGTTCACATCCTTCACGGAGTTCGCCTGGAGAAACCCGTTCTGGTTCACCACCCTGGCATTCAAGGCGATCGTTCCGCCGTCGGCGATGATATGTCCGTCGTTGTCCACCGAACCTTGCGGCAGTAAGACATCCATGCTCATACCGCGGCCGTCCGGCCGTTCGCTCAACATCACCGTCTGGCCGGCGGCGAAACCGACGCTGCCGCCAGGCGCGTTGACGCTGCCGTGATTTTCAACTTTGTCCGCGATAAAAAAACAGCTGCCGCCATTGCCGATGTTGATCTGGCCGTAATTGACAATGCTGGCCAACGGTGGCGGCCCGTTGAACTGCCACGCCCCTCCGGCATTTTGCGGCGGCACGCAATTGGCCGTGGAAACCACCAACCCGGCGGCGCTGACGAATGAATTTGGCCCGAAATAAAAACCTGAGGAATTAAGCAGCACCACAACGCCGTTTGCTTGCAAGCCACCATAAATCTGGGATGCGCTCTGATTGCCGATGTTGTTGAAAACGATGGAGGTGGCGGACGGTTGATTAAAGACGGTTCGCTCTCCCGCACCGATGTTAAAACTCTGCCAATTCAAACTGGCATTGTTGCCGGCAGTAACGGTGAGTTGTGAACCATTGACCGTCGCCGTGGCGCTGCCAGAAACCACTGTCATACCCGTTGGATTCGCCAGCAGGTTCAGCGTGAACAAAAGGAACATGCCCCCCGCAGCCACACGGCGGGGAAAAGGAAGCATTTTTGTTTTCATACTTTTTAGAATTGTGCGCCGATACCGAAATAAACATGCAGGTCGTGCAAGGGCGACCAGTCGGATTCCCCGCCGGGATTTAATAACGGAAAGCCCATCGTGAGGCGGCCATCCAGATGGCTGCCAATGTTGGCAGTCAGACTCCAGCCAGCACCCCAAAATTCCAAATGGGAGGGATTGCCAGATATGGGGCTAAAAAATGGACTGCCCAGATAGGGCGACTTGGCGTAATACCCGTCGGACACAAAAACTTGCCCATAATCCATGAATACCGAAGCGCGAACATACATCGGCACATTGCCATCCACCTCACCTAACTTCATCAGCGGTGTGCGCGGCTCAACTGACACCCGCCAGCCGGAGTCCCCATAAGCCGTGCCATCGTAATAACCGCGTACGCCGGCGGTTCCCCCCATTCCATATTGCTCGTTGCTGAACAAAGGCATGCTGGCCCACTGGCCATCCGCGCGGAGCAACACTGTCCAATCCTTATAAATCCGCTGCTCGCGGCTGGCGCCCATTTGCAGGGTAAAATAATTATTGTGCGTATTGGTGGTATAGGCGACTTCAGACATGTTTCCGATGGTCGCGACGTTGAGGTTGGCCTGGGCATTGAAAAAAGTTGTGCCGAGGGGGTCTGGAACCGAGCCGTTGATGCCGACGTTCAGCGGGAAATACTGCACCGTGTGGATAACCGGTATCTGGTAAGAACCGACAAACTGACCGTATTCTATGGCGGTACTACCGCCATTAGTCACGATGCTCAACTGATAAAAATTGAGGGCACTAAGGTTTCGAATCTGATAATACTTGTAATCTCCGCCGAAGGACAACGTGGACGCCATACGGCCCATCGTCGGTAAGGGAAGGGAAAATTTGAAACCAACGCCCTGGTTTAATGTTACAGTTTCACCTGAGGGCCGTTCACCCAGCCCGATTTGATTGGTGGTACTATTCGGGTCAAGAATAATTATTCCATTATCAAAGGTAACACCCGAATCATTGACCGAACGGCTGGCATACATTGTCACATCCGGCCGGCCCGATGATGGCGGCAAAACAAATTGATGCGTCACTTCATTGTAGCCCGCCTTGACACCGCCGTTATCGATCTGTTGTTGTACGGAGCTCGGATCACCCAGCGGCATGCGATAATAGGCGCTATAATTGGCAACCATCGGCCGATCCAGGGGTGTCACCTCAAACGTATTGGCCGTACTGTAATCGAATGGCGAGAACGTATACTGGACGCCGACCTGATGCTCCAACCCCCAGAGGTTGTCATATTCGGCATTGAAGGCGACCCGGTTGGCGGGTGTGCCGGGTGTGGCTTGGTTATTGAATTCCACCCGCGCATGCAGCGGAAAACGATCCTTCACCTTCAACGTCAATTCGGTGGTGCCAGGATCCAGGCCGGGGCCGATGACGGGATAAATCTGGCGGTCGCGGTTGGCGTTCGCCGCGTCGAGTTCGCTTTGAAAAACATGTGAATTCAACAGCATGTTCGTATGCAGGCTGGGCAGCGCGCGCAGCACGTTTTCCGTGCTAAAATGCTTGTTGCCCTTGACGGTGATGGTGGACAAACGACCTTCGGTAACCTTAACTTTCACGGTGGCATTCGTGAGTTTTTGCGGCGGCAGGCCGACCGAGACCGTCACGTAGCCGCGTTCACGGTAGGCCGACTGCAAGTTGCCCAACTGCGCACGGATGTCGTCCAGCGTGACATTTGTGCCGAACGCTGCGGGAACATTGGTAAAAATTTCACCCAGCCTTTGGGGTGACAAGATCGTGTTCCCCTGGACTTGATATTTTTCGACCGTGAATGTTTGCACGACATTCGTGGATGAACCCGCTTTGGATGCCGACGCATTGGTCGCTTGCGCAAACCCAGCGGACGCCAGCTGTAGCCAGAGGAACAACCAAGCGACCATGACGGCGGCTCGGCGTGGCAGGTTGAGTTTCGTCGGGGCCGGGCAATTCCGCTGACGCCATTCGCTGGGCGTGACTCCAAACCGTTTTTTGAACATGGCGTTGAACAGACCGAGGTGGCGATAGCCGCTTTCATAAGCGACATTGATGATCTTGGCGTTGGAATCCGCGAGTAATTGCCGGGCGCGTTGCAGGCGCAATTCCGTCTGGCGCGTCCGCAGGGCGACCCCAAACTCTTCGCGAAATAACCGGCTGAAATGCCGCTCGCTGCAATGCAGCAGCGCGGCCAGCTCGGTCAATGTTTTACCCGCCAGATCCGCCTCGGACATCTGCCCGATGGCCTGGCGAAAGCGCTCGCGTAATTTGTTGCCGTTCACAGCCGAAACGAGGGCCGGCAGCAAACCATTGATGGCAGCGGCCCAAAGCTGGAGCAACGCCGTGCGCACCGACAGGGAGTCGCGCGGTGATTGCGCCACGAGCCGGACAAATTTCTGCGCCGGAAGTTCATTCGCTAAAAAATACTGCGCCCGCGGCGGCACCAGATTGGCCACGGCTTCCAATTGCGACCATTCGGTCACAGTGAGCAACCCATTGAGATATTGTGGTTGCACCAGGTAAAATTCCAGTTTGGCGATGCCTAACTGGCTGGCGCGGAAAACCGTCCCCGCATGCGGGCCGGTGATGAAAAGATCCCCCTGGTTCATCTCCCGCGCCTCTCCGTTTTGCAGGCAATAGCCAAAGCCTTCTGCCACGCGGACAACCGTCCAGCTGGCCTCGTCCGGTTTCCATTCCCCGGACGGCCATAAAGAGACTTCTTGAATGATTAAGTGTCGTTCCACGCTGATGGGCTGGCAGAATGCAGGCCGCCTGTTACCCACGGATGACGGTGGTGAGACATTTGCGTGACAATGCAAAGGCAACTTGGCTGAAAACTGTCACTGCCATTGGCCATCAAATCAGGCAGCCTCGGCGGCTAGGCACTGCATCGAATAAAAAGGCCGGCGTGAAATGCTTCACGCCGGCCGATGAAGGTTTGATTTCTTACGGAGCAATGGGCCCGCCAACCGTCTGCCGGCCGACGTGCATATCGCTCAAACGAACGGCGGTCGCGCCGGAGGCTTGGGAAGTCAAAACCGTGTAATCAATACTACCCGCACCGGTGCCGGTCAATTTGTTCATGGCGGCTGTCAACTGGGCGAATGACAAGTTCTGGTCGGAATACGTCTGCCATTGGCCAGTCTTGGGCCAGTCCAGACATTCGAACGCCCAAAAGCTGTATTTACCGTACATGATGGGACTGTAATCATTCGTCACTGGCGCCACGCCGGGGGTGTAGTTCAAGATGGGATAGTTGCCATTGTAGGCCAACATATTCTGCCAGTTCACGCCGGTAATGCCTTTCGCGTCCGCCATGGAAAGATAAGCGATCGCCTGATTGCCCGCCAAGCCGCTCGCCATGACCGCCTTCACATCGCCGCCGCCAACATAACCAGCACCGAAAGCCTCGGGGCCACGATTGGTCGGATTATAATAATAGGTACCGCCGATGGGATCGTAGTAATAAATCTTGACGGTGCCAACAAATCCGGCTTCCTGGACCGTGGTCACGCGCGTGCCGGAATCCAGCGTGCGGTGCACCAGATAAATCGGCTGGCCGGCATCCGAACTTTTGCTGGTGAAATAGGACAACGGCACCGATCCGCTGAAGGAACCCAACATGCTGTTCAATTGCTGCCAGCTTACGTTGGTGATGGATTGGACGCCACCCGGCGCCACACTCTTTACAAAGATGAACGGCTGCACCGCCACTTCTTTTTCCGTGAACGAACTGCTGGGCAACGGATCCAAGGTCGGGCCGGAATAGACATCTGAAAACGCCGCGCTGGCGGTGTTGGTGACCAGCAACGCGGAACCGGAACTGGCGCTCAACAGGAAGCCTAACTGATCCTTGTTCAGCAAGGCGCTCAAGCCTTGAACGGAACCCGTCCAATTGGCGTGGATCGTAAGCGTATCACTGCCGCTGGTCAGACCGGAGGTGACGCAGGTGCCGGTCATGGTCCAAAGCGCATCACTTGCCCCCGCCGTTGTCGTGCCATTGTTGGAAGCTGGGCTGCTGTCATACAATGCCTGGCACGCCGCAAAGACATTCGCGCGGAAGGCGGTTGAGCCAGTCAGGTACAAATCATAGTTGGCAGCCATGATCGGCGAGGCGGCCAACGTGCCGCCCAACACTGCTAATGCGATAATATTTTTCATTTATTTTTAGTTTGTTGGAAATTTCCAGTTGGTTTTTATTGGGCGGTAATCACGTAAAATTTGTTGTCCAGCGTACTCACGTCAGACAGGGAATGGGTTCCACCATCACCCGCTACTGAGCCGAGCGCCGGCCAAGTCGTACGGGCGGTGGTCAGACCGGCACTATCTGTGCCACGCAACGTGTAAGTGCCGGCATTGCCCGTGGTGAAGGTCAAAGTGTTTGTCGTGCCGGTGTGGACGTAAGAAACAATCGTCGGCGCGGTCACCGTGGCTGAAGGATACGCGGTGTAAGTCATTGAGCCATCTGGTGACAGTTCAAAGTAGCCCAGAAAAGTTCCCGGCGGTTTGGTAAAATCCGCTGCCGGCGGCAGCCAATAGAAATCAGCGCGCACCGGCGTGCCATCCGTCGAAAAGGTGTCCCAAGTGCGTTGATCCGGCGCCGCCTGGAAGGTTTGACCGAAATCGAGGGTGGACTTGTTCGCTGTCAGGCCGAAATAGTAGCTGTAAGCGGAATTGTTCACGTTATAGCTTTCCGATACCAACACGGCCGTGGGGGTATTGTTGACCGAAGCGTTGGCGTTGTTCTTTGCCCCGGCAACGATGCCGCTCAACTTGCTGATCACCAAACCCTGCCCGGATTGAGTGGCGCGGTAATAGGGATCTGTCTGGGTATCCAAATCGCCGCGCGGATTGCTCATGAACATGGTTTCTTGCGCGCTGGCCGGGGTGACCGTGTTGTCAAAATAGGTCCAAGCGGACCATGCCAGGTTATTTGCCCCATTATTCACGGTAACCACATTCAACTGGGTGTTGTTATAACCGGAAATGGTGATCTTCGTGTTGGGAGCGAGATTGGTGAAATTTGAAACCGGCCCCGCATCCACGACCAAGTCCGAACCGCCAGGCGTCGCTGGACGGAAACAGATCAACACGTCGCCATTGTTGTAATTGAACGTATTACCAAAAGCTTGCGTGCCGCCCAACGCCAACAGCAACCACGCCCGCCCGAAATTTTTAGCAAGGAAGGAACCTTTTGTTTTTTTCATTCGCCAAACTTTAGTGAAACCCTCGTCCGCCAACCCCCAATTTAAGGACAAGCACCAACAGTTTCCCGCCTAAAGCCAGCACCGGATATGTCATTAAGGTTTCTTCATAAACCACTGTGTTTTATGATGTTTATTACTCGAATTTGATGAAGTGAGAGGGGTTGTCACCGAAACGTGACGCGTTGAGCCGATAAACCAAGGCAGGTTTATACGGTGTCGGGCTACTACTCAATCGTCCTCGTGCTCATCCTCATCGTCGTCCTCGTCTGCCACTGAAAATTCGAGGACGAGGACGACGATGAGGATGAGCCGGAGATTAAAACTGATTATTCAGACACGCCCTAATTCAATCTAATTACAGTGACTGAATACGGCGGAAAATCATACTTGGTTTCTCCATTTTCAAAATGGGGTGACCACGACTTTTGGCTTGGTTTTATTTGATCCAGCGCATCAGCGGTATTCCTTGCCGCTAACGGGCCGGCAAGTTCTTCAATCTCAAAAGTTTGTTTAACCGGCAAATAGCCACGAATAACCAGAGTGGTGGGTTTTATATCTTTACTGAGATTTACCACTTTCAAAACCAATGTTTTACCATCGGCGCTGCGTTGGGCGCTGACATCAAGGCCATGATCGGGATCCTCTGACTGGCTCAAAACTTCGTTCGGTTCGTAATGGCTCGAATACATCCGGGTCACATAACCCGGCGGCTGTAGCCAAACTTGGGCAGGATTCAGAAACAGCAGACCTTGATTCCACTCGTTGTCATTTTCACCGTCGGGTTGGAGACAATTGGCCGAGCATACGATTGGCATCCGCCCATCCCGTTCCACCGCATTGATCGCCATCGCATTGCCCAATGCGCGCCGTTGCGTGGGATTATTCGCGTTCAACTCAAATATCAACACCTTGTATTTGGCACCATCCGCGATTTGTCCCAGGGCGGTATCGAATGAAAACGCTCCCTCCAGGCTGCTCGCCGGCTTTGGACCTTCGGTGCCCACATGCACATCAAACCAGACTTCACGATCATGCTGCTTCGCCAATTGAAGAATTTTTTGCTGAGCGGCCAGGGTGGTAATATGCCCGTCGGCGCCGCTGAAATGAAACGGATCCTTGATCACCTGCGTGTAGGCAAAATCACCCACGATAAGAATAATGTCCGGATCTTTGGCCCAGATCGCTTCCGCCAATGGTTTGAATTTTTCGAAATAGCTGTCATCCACCCGTTCCTCATTGCCTAATTCCATGTATTTAAGATGATAAGATTCCGGGTGCCCATCCGCCGCACGTTGCGCACCCCATACGGTATTGGTGGAACCGTTCACATAATCCATAAAATCCGCCATGTCCTGGGGTGTTTCGTTGACATTTAGATCTGGTATCCCCAAGAAATCCGCCGCCTCGCAAAGATTGAGGAAATCAAAAATACTCCAGCCGTTGGAGGAATAAGGATACCAGTGGCCGTCATACGGGGAACGACGATCCCGTGGTCCAACCATGTGTTTCCAGTGATAATCTTCTGCGTTCACCATGGAACCGCCATAACGCAAAACCGTGACTCCTTGATGGATCAATCCTTCAGCCACATCTTTACGGACCGGCAACCCCTTGAAACGTCCCCATGCTCCCGGCTCCAAAAAGGCATAACCCAAGGTTACCGCACCGGGCTGCTTGAGCTTGATCGCAAACTGGCCATTCGTCGCTGCTTCGTTTGGTTTCAATTCAAAATCAAGCCGTTGCCAGTCACCCGCTTTCACCTCCAAACCCTTCTCCGCATAAATCTTTGCTCCAGCTTGACTCTCCAACGCTACGAATATCTTCGTGGCATTTGTCGCTCGCACCCAAAGCTGGCCGGAGTATGGCTTGCCTTTAATAAAATTCATCCCCCAATGATTGAGTCCCTGGTTTGCGATCACGATTTCACCGTCCCCGCCGGCGAAGGTCATTTGTTGACTTTGCTCACCAGTAAACATGCTTTGTTTATCGATCGAAAAGTCACCCTCAGCCGCGCCGCGCCGGAATCCCCGCCACATGCCGCTGATCGCGTCTCCGCTATTTTTTCCGGACATCAATGCAAAAGGAATCACATGCTGTTGCCCGGCCACCGTCACTGAAAAATTACGAAACCGCACATCATGCTGCCAGGACCGCAGCCCCACCTGTCCCAACTCCAGCGGATGTTCCGTGTCCTCATAGGTCAGGATGCTCTTGCCGTTGACCAAGACCTCAATGGTCTTTGCTGTCATCCGGGCCGTTAATCGTATCCATTGTTTCACTGGCACCGGGCAGGAAACGCGTTGGATGGGTTCCCAATTTTGACGATGGCGGCCCAGGACTAAAATCCCAGGGCTTTCGAGTGACACCTCATAGCCGTTGAAGGCATCCGCCCCCTCGGCGGCGTCATTGACCTTGAGGATCAAGCCCGCGTTACCGCCGGTTGCTTCGGTCAGCCAAACATCCACGCTGGCTTCACCCTCCGAAAACGCCGGTCCATCCCAAATAATTTTTGCGCCGTCGCTGCCCACCGCCCGAATTCCACCATCATCCGTGAGCGTCCAACGTCCGCCCAAAACATTGAAATGATCCAATGGCGGCTGGGGCGACGGTTCCTGGAAATTCTCACCGAAGATCATCTGGCTATAGATCCCGCCATAGATTTCGTGGTTCACATCCTCGATACAGGCGCCGGTCAAATAACGTGAAATTGGATGTAGTACCTGACCAGCATTGACGATGATTTTGGCTTCCTGTCCGACAGCGGGAATCGAAAGC
>DASYEY010000237.1:0-14863 GCA_036498725.1 Verrucomicrobiia bacterium
TATTGATCGGCCATCTGCATGAGCAGGATGTGGGAGCCATGCGTCCGGCGTTGTATGAACATACTTGGCGCCATAATAAAAAAGCAAAAGTGTAACCTATGTGTTGGCCTCAAACTGTCACCCATGTGTTGGCCTCGTGCCGTGAGGGAGCCTCCGGGCCAGCAAAAGTCTTTACAGAACTACGTAAACATCAAACCAAAGATTTATTATGAAAATATTTGTCACCGGAGCCACGGGATTCATCGGTTCAGCCGTCGTGAAAGAATTGATCGCCGCCGGGCACCAGGTGCTCGGCCTCGTCCGCTCGGACGCGAAAGTCGCGGAACTGGCCGCCACCGGCGCGGAAGTGCATCGGGGTGATATCCAGGACCTCGAAAGCCTGCGTCAAGGCGCGGCGAAGGCCGACGGCGTGATCCATCTCGCTTTCAATCACGATTTCTCGGACTTCGTGAAGATTTGCGAAACTGACCGCCAAGTCATTGAAGCGATCGGTTCCACGCTCGCCGGCTCCAATCGCCCCCTCATCATCACCTCGGGAACGGGCATTGCGAACACCGTGCCGGGCCAGCCATCGAAGGAAGACAACGCCATAGTCAGTTCGGCGATGCATCCGCGCGCCGCCTCGGAAGAAGCGGGCGTGGCGGTGGCCGCCCGGGGCGTCAATCTGTCGGTCGTGCGCCTGCCGCAAGTTCACGATACCACCAAGCAAGGACTCATCACTTATGCCATTATGCTGGCGCGCGAGAAGAAGCTATCCGCCTATGTGGGGGACGGACAAAATCGCTGGCCCGCAGCGCATGTCCTGGATGTGGCGAAGCTCTACCGGCTGGCTTTGGAAAAAGGTGTGCCCGGCGCCAAGTATCACGCCGTTGCCGAAGCCGGCGTGTCCGTGCGCGACATCGCAGAAGTCATTGGCCGGGGTTTGAAAATTCCGACGGTTTCCCTCACGCCCGAAGCGGCGGCGGCCCACTTTGGCTGGCTGGCCATGTTTGCCGGTCTGGATCTGCCGTCCTCCAGCGCGTTGACCCAGGAACGGCTCGGCTGGCATCCGACCGGTCCCGGAATGATCACCGATCTTGAGCAGATGAAATACTAATGTAGGATTTTAATGTAAACCCGTAGGCTTCTACTCCCGCAAAAGAAGTAATTCAGAACTAACATTCAACATTCAACCTCGAACTTCGAAGGCAGTATGGCCACGCGTCCTTGGATGTTGAATGTTGAATGTTGAGCGTTGAATGTTTTTTCCAGCGTGCGGGCGACGGCTGGGATGGGGGCGCTCCGTTCACGCCGCCAATGTGACCGCCGGATGCTCATGCTCATAAGCACTTTCAATGATCTCTTCAATCAAGCTGGCATTGAACGCGGGCAGATCATCCGGTTTACGGCTGGTGATCAGGCCGTGGTCCACGACCACTTCCTCGTCCACCCACTCCGCGCCGGCATTGATCAGGTCCGTTTGAATGCTTTCGTAGGAAGTCACGCGACGCCCCTGCACCACCCCGGCGTCAATCAACGTCCAGGGCCCATGACAAATCGCGCCTACGGGTTTGCCCGCCCGGAAAAATTCTTTCACAAAACTGAGGACGCGCGGATTGCGGCGCAGATGGTCAGGATTCATCACGCCTCCCGGCAGGACGAGGGCATCATATTCGCCCGCGTTCGCCTCATCCACTAGCACGTCCACTTTGACATGCTTACCCCAATGATCATGGTGCCACCCCTTGATTTCCCCCTTGTTCAGGGAAACAACCTTCGTTTCCGCCCCGGCGCTTTTCAACGCCTCGAGCGGCGAGAGTAGTTCATCCTGCTCGAAACCGTCCGTCGCCAGAATGGCAACTTTTCTTCCAATCAAATCATGTGAAATAGTTTTCATATTTACTCAATTTAATGTCTTTAAATTCATGGTGGCAGCGTTTAGGGCAATCAACCCTTGCTGCGCGTGCTGGTTTTGGCCGATTCGACCATTTGGTCATGTTCCGCTTCATCCAGCCCCTGCTGTACCATGCACACTTCATCATCATCGTCATTTGGCAAATGATTTTTTACCTGATGACCATGGGAAGTCGGCGGCGTGCCCATGCCGCTGGGCGTGATGCCGGTGTCATCCACCGGCTCATTCGCCACCGCATCGCCCGCCAATTCACGCCGCGCCTGGATGCGGTCGGATTCGGAAATGTGCTGCTGATCACGCCCATTGATCAGGGCCAGTTCCCGCGCCCGATGCTCCACCGTTTCCGGCGTGGGCAACGGTTGATTGATCTTGCCGGGGGTGGAAATCTCAAACCCGGCATCACCCCGGACCGATTCATGGGTTAGTTTTGACATAAAATGGGTGCGATTTGCGTTATGGCTCGCTTGATTGCTGGTGTTATGGTTCGCTTCACTGCTCATAGTCCCAGCCTTCCTGAACGTATTCGACATCGTCTTCCCAATTGCGCTCGGGATACGTGGTCGTCCATTCGCGGCGAAGGATCTGCTCAATATCGTCGTCCCAACTGATATAATCCTTGCCGTAATGCACGCGGGCGCCGTAACCGAAACGGTAAGCTGGTTCGACGGTTTCAAACTCGACAAAATTGATGGTGCCGCGCGGGGGAATGGGTTCTTTGCCGGCGGCCTGTTTCACGGTGTCCTTGATGCCCTGCCCCGTATCCGGCTCCGCCCCTCCCAAATCATGCTTGGTTTGATCCCAATCACGTTTAAAAGCGGCTTTAGTGCGTTCCCAGGCAGAATCATGTTCCGAGGTCCACCACGTAGGATTATTGAATTGGCTCATAATTTTAATAATTTTCGAGTTGAGTTACCGCGAACCGGTCACAGTCCGTATTCGAAAATCTTAGAGCTAAAAGGCTGCCAGCCTGAATCAGTGCCAATTCGTGAGTAAAATCAGAAAACCCGGTCCGTTGCCCCCTTTAAAATTTGCAAAATGCAAGGGAAGCGAAAGCAAAACGCAAGGTGCTCTTTCAATTTACGATTTACGATGGCGGATTTACGATTTGCTGCCTCATCCTCATCGTCGTCCTCGTCCTCGCTCTCGTCTTAACCACCAAGTCACGAAGGCACCAAGCTGAGAAAATCTAGGCGTTTTTATTCCGTGGTAGTTTCATTCGCGTCAAAATATTTTTCTTCTTCGCCCGCTTCGCGTCCTTCGCGCGATATTGTTTTTCCTCATCCGTGTTCATCTGTGTTCATCCGTGGTTGAAAATCTTTGTGATTTGGTGACTTGGTGGTTAAGACGAGGACGACGATGAGGAGGAGGGCAAATCGTAAATCGTAAATTGGAGCTCCTCACGTCGTCGCCTACTTGGAATTGATGCTCGCGTCCTCGTGTCGTTCGCGCGACATAGTTTTCCCGTCATATCTGCAGCTAAAGTGAGTTGAGAGCTGCTAATTGAAGGTTGAGCCGAACCGGCTGTGTTACACTCCGCCGGAGCCGGAACCTTGATGCTTCTGCAAATCCTTGATCTGTTCAGAAATCTGCGCGAGGTTCGCGTTGATGTGCCGCAACGTGATACGCCGATTGAAAATGACGAGCAACAATATCACCAGCGTTCCGACGGACAGCAAAGCCATCGAAACCGCTGTCAAAAACATTACTTTTCCATGCGCGGCCGTCACCTGCACATGCCGCCAATCCAGTTCCGCTCTCGAAAGCGGTATTTTCGACTCGGCGTTGGTTCCGGATTGCTGCACAGCACTGGGATAATCTTCCATCAATAATTGCTCCATCGGGTGCACCATCATCAGATTGGCCCAGGCGAGCATGATACTTCCGAAAATGGCCAGCAAACCGAAGCCAAGGGCCATCGTCACCAAGCCGCGCCCCGCCCAAGCGTGGACATGCAGTTTTCTCATGACAGCTTCGTTCATTTCGTATGATTGATTGTCTTTATTCATGGTAGTTTCCTTTCAAGTGCGTTCTTCAACGCGCGTTTGGCATAGTAAATTCGGGAGCGGACGGTGCCCAGCGTGCAACCGGTCACACGGGCGATTTCCTCGTAGCTCATCTCTTCAAAAAAGCGCAGCACAAGGACTTCGCGCTGGTCGGGCGGGATAAGACCAAGACTCTGCTGCAATTCCGCCGAGTCCATGGCTGTTTCTTCGTTTCCCGGCAATATCACTAGTTCGTCATCACCCAGCGGTAATACGTTGATTTTGCGGCGGCGATATTCGCGATAGATGCGGTCGCGGGCGATGCGAAACGCCCATGGCCGGAATTTGTCCACATCCCGCAAGCCGGGTAGTCCGCGAAAAATGGCCACCCAGATTTCCTGGGCCAGGTCTTCAGCCGTTTGCGGCGATTCAATCATTTTTCGGGCAAAGCGCAACAAATGCGGCCCATGCAACTCCAGCAACTCTCGAAACGCCGCCTCGTCGCCGATCTGGCTGCGAAGGACTAGCGTCTGCTCGTAAAGATGTTGCGTGGTAGGGGACACGTGCGCTTTCCGGTTAAGCTGCCGGTCACTGGCAAAAAGTTCAATTGCCAGCCAACTATTTTACCGGAGCTTTCAGAACCACGGCAGTCAGTTTTAAAAATTGATTATTCCCAGCAACGGCGCCACATACCATTTCAAAAAAGTGGCGTCCTCTTTTTCAATGACCACAATTTTAACCAATCCTATAAAAAAACCACGCCACCACAGCTTGGTGATTCAAAATGTAGGTCGGAATGTCCATGTGCCAGTTTAGGTTCCGTACAAATTAAAGGCAATGCCGGCGCCGATCAGGGAAAAAGCCAGTGCACCAGCAATAGATACCCCAAGGCAACCTTGGTGCGCCTGGCGAATGACATCAGTGGAAAACTGAAAAACAAGATCGCGGCGACCACGGCAAGCCCCATCAAAAGCGGCAAACCAAAAACGATAAAATCAGAGTTGACCCATGGCGCGTGCGCGATGGCTCTGTCCCGATACAGAAAAACCGTCATCACGGCTTGCAGACTGAAGGCAATCGCCAGTTTGATCGCCAATTTAGCCATGCGTAGTGCGATTGGGTTTTTCGTCGGCCTCAAGCAACTCTTTGACTCGCTGCCAATTAATGATCTCCTGATAAACCGGCCAAATTCGAACCAGCACTCGGAAACGTCCAATATCTCGAAGAAACGCCCCGGCAGCCAGACCTATCAACAAGCAACCGGCACATTCGGAACTCTGCGTGAAAAAAGCTGCCAAACCCAAAAGAGCGATAACCAGCAAAGGCGGCCACGTAAACCAATTGAAACGCATCTGGCGGCCAATGGAGACTGGCTTCGAGTTAAATAACTCAAGAAACTGCAACGTCTTTATTTGTATTTTGGTCAATTTCATAAAGGGAAGGTTCAGAGTTTTAAGTTTTAAGTTTTAAGTTCAAGACATTCGCGAAAATTCGTGCAATTCGTGTCAAAAATTTAATTTGTAGGCGACGACGTGAGGAGGCTCTAATTATTTTTTCCGCTGTCAAATCGCAGGTGTCGAATGGTTGAACATGGTTTAAGTTTTTGATAATTTTTTAATTGGAATGCTCCTCACTTCGTCACCTACTTGGAATTAATGCTTCGCGGCTTCGCGCCTTTGTGTGAGGAATGTTTTCCTTGCCCCATCTGTGTTTCATTTGTGTCCATCTGTGGCTAAAATGTTCGGCCGGGAAAATTCAAACCCAAGTGCCAGCAATGACATGCCGGTGGCCGCGATTTCCCAAAGCAGCAGCGGATTCCACGTAACCCCGAGAAAACCCAAAAAACTTCCCGCATCCATCCGGATATGAACGGGGAAAATCACATGGAAACCGGCGGACGCCAGCCAAAATAAAATACTGACCAGCTTGTTCCGCGGCTGAAGACTGCGCCAGCCCCAGCCCAGCCAGATCGCATAGCCCGCAAGCAAGTAAGGGCATAGCCACATCTCACGGCTGGGACCATAAGGCTTGCCCAACACCAAACCAGCCAGCAAAAAAATGATCGTCAAGGCACACGCGATCACGATGACGGGAGCCAGCAGTGCGGCCCAAATCGTCCCGACCCGAAACAACCACGTTGCCAGTCGGCCAGGAATATCTCGCCGATCGAGTACAGCCGTGCGGCCATTAAACGCAGACGAAATCAATTGGGAAATTTTACCCATATCAACTGAGGATGAGGTCGGCATAGGTATTATCGTCCGGCGCATCCAACGTCATAACGGTCACGATATGATTCGATGCACCACTTTCTGAACCGAGGTCGTCACGCTGCCAATCACCACGGTAAAAAGTGCCAGCGTGTAACGCAAGCCGGGGCTCGGCACCCTCAGCCAGCGCGAACTTTTGGTCCAGGCCAGGCATAAGCCGCGCCAGACTCGTTGAACATACAACAACATCTGAACACTCAGTGCCACAACCAGCAGGTCAAAAAAAGCCGTATCCCCCATTAAACCCAACGCCAGAAAATCCGGGTTCATGATGATCATCAGCGCCAGGATAATCGCGATCAAGCCAAAGATCTTCTGCCAGCCGATGAGGTGCGCGAATTTGGCTGGCGCGACCGGATTCTTCGACTGCGAGCGACGACACATGAACACGAAGGCGATAAACGTCAAACTGACCAGGATGATTATTTTCTCGTGCATGACCTAATGATCACAAAGTGACGCACGCCCCGAAAGCATTGTCAACGCGGAAGGCATGCGTGCGTATAACCCGTGAGCGTGTTAGAAGCATACTATTTAATTTCCGTCGGTTCCTTGCCAAAGCATTCAAGATGTCCGCATTGGCAACATTGCAAGACGTAACCGGAAAAAGTGCCGATTATCCCGGGCGGCATCTCAAAACTATCACCCGTACAATGCGAGCAAAGCACCGGCCGGCCGGCCGCTTGATATTTCTTGGGTTGATAGGTTTGCTTTGCCGCGGCAACTCCCCGTTCGATTGCTTTCAAAATTTCCATAAATTTGATAAATGGTAGGGCAAAGCTGTCGCTTTGCCCATATAAGCCCAACGATAAACCGGCTGATAACCATGTGATTATTAGGCAATTTCTCCAATAGCCTCAATTATAAATATTACCTGATTTTGGAACTCAAATTGGAAAAGCACTTTGACACGAATTACACGGATTTTCCTGAAGCAAACTACCAAGACATCCAGCCGGGAAAAATTTCGACAGATTAACAGAATTTACCGGATTTATTTTTAGCTACAGATGAGATGAGGAAAGCGGAAATTTTGAAACAATGATAAGGACAAGAACAAATCATCAATCCACAATCGCAAATTAAAAATTATCACCCACACATTAAAACGTCCTGATCAGTTCTATTCTCCACCCGGATAAACACACAAAGCGAGTTCAATACCGCGTTCACCCAAGGCTTTTAGTGACTGGGGTGACAATGTCATTCCGCCATCAGAATCACCCAAAAACAGTCCGCAAAATAAATCCACCCGATATTTTTTGATGATGCTTTGCCATACCGCCAAATCGCCTGTCATTGGGCTCAACAACTCATGTATCTGGCCATTCATGTTCTCCGGCTTACGTTTGGTAGCGTCCAATATCCAAAAGCCAGTTTTCGCAATTTTGGTCGTGCCCAGCTTCTGGCTGACCACGAGCAACTGCCCCTTAATATGACTACTAGTAGGAGGTACTCCCAGCAAAGCCGTGATTTCATCGGGAACGAGATCATCTCCCGAAATCCTCAACGATACCGCCGATGTTTCAATCACTGGCATAGTTACCAGGGATAATCCTGCGAACTTTTTGTTGAAATCATAAACATAAGCCCCATAAACACCGACAGGCACGTGAGAAATATAAGCATGCCGCCAAAAACCAAACCCGATATCACAGTGATAAATAAATAGCGGCTCCTCTTTTTAGTCTGACGAAACATACCACTGCAACTGAGGATCAAGAAAGCCACGCAAGTCGAAATGATTGCCAGCAACCACCATTGAACCGTCTCACTAAAATATTGAATCGTCTCATTGTCAAAAAGCAGGGATAATCCGATATGTGTGACCAAACAAAACGTTGCCGCCACCACCAAGGCATTCATCGTGCCCGGCCGTACATCTTGATGCTGGCCGGTCGTTGTCATTGCGTCTTTTGTTTTAAGATCAATCGACATCTTCCATTTGGTTGTTGAAATCAAAAAGCAAGCAAGGTTTTGACGCAAGCCATTTCAAATCATGGACACAGATGGACACAGAGGAAACACGGATAAGGAAGACTCGGCGGGAATTTTTAATTTTAATGTAGAGTTTTAAGTTCAGGGAATTTGCGAAAATTCGTGTAATTCGCGTCAAAATATTCCCCCCTTCGTCCGCTTTGCGACCTTCGCGCGATATTGTGTTTCATCTGTTTCCATCTGTGGCTAAAAATCAGCGTCCCCCTTCGGTTTGATAACCATCACGCTTCCACCAGTCCAGGCCACCGATCAATTCTTTCACGCGAAAGCCCAGCCGGGCCAGGTTCAGCGCGCCCTTCGTCGAAGCGTTACACCCGATGCCATCGCAATAAACCACATACAACGCCGCGCGATCGAGCGACTGCGTGGACTCCGGCGTCATCGTCCGATGCGGAAGGTTTATCGCTCCCCGGATATGTTCCGCTTGAAAACTCTGCGGCGACCGGGCGTCAATCACCACTACCCGTTCGCCCCGGTTCAATGCGTCCTGTAAATCCCAGGAGTCAGTTTCAAATTCTAGCTTGTCGCTGTAATGTTTTATTTGGTCGTTCATATTTTTAATTCAGGCCCGAGGCTCCAGGCCTTGGGCTTTAGGTTTCTGCTTAGCCTCTTCGCGCCTTTGCGTGAAAATAATTTGAGATAATTTAAAGTCAACTTTACGAGTCCCCTCACCCCTGCCCTCTCCCGCAAGGAAGAAGGGCTGATTCAGAACTAACATTCAACATTCAACATTTAACCTCGAACTTCGAAGGTAGTATAGCCACGCGTCCTTGGGTGTTGAACGTTGAATGTTGAGCGTTGAATGTTTTTCCCAGAGTGCGGGAGAAGGCCGGGATGAGGGGGCCTTTTCAATTTTTGGTTTGCGATTGTGGATTGACGATTGGCTCTCCTCCTCATCGTCGTCCTCCTCCTCGCGCTCGTCTTAACCACCAAGGCACCAAGGCACGAAGCTAAAGTTAAGGACTTGGCTCCTCGCCGGTTTAATTCGTGAAAATTCGTGTAATTCGTGTCAAAATGCTTTTCCCTCAGCGTCTCGGCGTCTCAGCGGTTTAATCTTCAATTATTTAGCTCCTCACGTCGTCACCTGCTTGGAATTGAGGCTGCGCGGCTGCGCGCCTTTGCGTGAGTCTCTTTCAATTTACGATTGCAGATTGACGATTTGCTGTCGCCCTCATCCTCATCGTCGTCCTCGTTTGAAGTTTCAAGGATTTCAGATTTCAGATTCTTCTTCGCGTGCCTTCGCGTTCTTCGCGCGACACTGTTTTCCCCTGGCCTATCTGTGTTTAATCTGTGGCTAAAAATAAGTTGAGCGTTGCCAGTTGAGAGTTGAGGGTCGGGCGGGAATTTGTTTTCCTGTCGTGACACGTGAACGGCTTAATCCTCATCGGCGCCGGTTTGTTGGCAGCAGTTTTGATCTTCATCACAAACTGGCTGGCCTTGATCCCCTGGCGGCGCAGCCGGGATCAACATTGGTCGGAACAAGCCCGGGTACTCTGGCCGGCACGGCGCGCCGCTGCCACCAATTTTCTCTTCGTCCTGGGCATAAACATCTTGCTGGTGCTTTGGCTTTGGCCAGATTCGTCCCCGCTTTGGTTGTTCGCGGGCATCGTCTCGGTTTTCGGAGCCTGCGCGGGCACGTTCCCGATGGATCACGAAATATTTCCGCGCCTCTCATACCGCAAGCTATTTCAACTGGCCACCACCAGCATCTTTTTTCGATTCCTGATCTGGTTTGTGTTCTTCGGCGCCATGGTGGCGATGCCGGATGAATTTAATCAAGGTGCCTGGGCGATCGGCGGCATCGTTGTGGTTTTGACCATCTGTTGGCTGCGCGGCGGCTTGATACAACTCGCGTTCAAGCTGGGCGCGTTTCTCCCCGCCACCGAACGTCTGCAACGGATCACCGACGATACTTCCACCCGGATGAACATTCCATTTCGTAAAGTTTTATTGATGCGTTCGGGGTTGGCCCAGGCCTATGCCCTGCCCGGACGCGGCTGGTTGCTTTTCAGCGAACGTTTGCTGGAAATCCTGCCCGATGAAGAAGTCGCTGCGATCTGCGCCCATGAATTAGCGCACCTGAGCGAATCAAAGACCGTAAAACATTTCCGTTTCTTGAAGACCTTCACATTTCTGCCCTGGATTTTTATCAAGCCGTTGTTCCATGAATTTGGTCCGTTAACCTTTCTGGGCTTATTATTTTTATCGCTAGGAGCTTCTCGAATTTTTGGAAAGATCAGCCGGAAATTGGAACAGCGTGCCGACCAGATCGCCCAAACTGCCGAAGGCGATTCCGGAACTTACGCCCGCGCCCTGACTCATTTGTATGAAGATGGTCTGCTGCCGGCGGTTTCACTTAAAAAAGGGACGACTCATCCGCATCTCTACGACCGGATTTTAGCCGCCGGTGTGACGCCGGACTTTCCCCGGCCGGCGCCGCCAGAGGAATTGGCCTGGCCTACACGTGTTTTCATGGTAGTCATGGTTATTTTATTTGTCCTTTTTGCCGTCCATTCGAAGCTTTTTTCCAATGGTCACGGCCCGGCATCATCCACCCCTTTTTAATTTGCGATTTATGATTGTGGATTGATGATTGACTGCCGCCCTTCTTTATCGTCGTCTCCGGCCCCGCTTTCGTCTTAACCACCAAGTCGCCAAGGCAGGAAGATTTCACGCGATAACTTGTGCCGTATTTCATCTTGCCGCCGCCAAGCTCCTGCCCCGGGCGCAGGAGTTAATGCAGGTTATTGGTCTGCATATATTGTTGCAAGCCGAGCTGGGCCTGCAGGAGTTTTAACTGGTTCTCCACCTCCGTGTTTTGCGCGGCAGCCAGTTGGGCATTCGTATTGGCAAAGTTGAACTTCAACTGGATCAGGTCGGTGGGCGCAGACAGGACGGCCTTGATGATGTCCAACGGCAATTCTGCCCAGCCCAAAGCCGGGCTCTCGCGGTCATATGTGAAACCGATGGGGCAGCCGCGGTCGAACGTGATGCTGGTGCTGGCGGTGGCCATCGGCGTCCGGCGCGGTACAAGTTTGAAGATGGGGGAGAAATCCGGCAACATCACAACGGCAGATTCTTCATTGCCGTTGTTACCGTCATCAATCTTAACCTGGCAGGGAAGCAATGGGCGGTAAAAAAGACCTTCCCCGGCATCCGCAGAAAGATTCCATAAACCGGTCTCATCATCCGTCCCGGAGGCATACAGTGAACTGCGTGTGACGGTGACCTTCAGGCGGGCGGCATGCAAAACTTCGTCGGACAGAATATTTGTGATATCACGCAATTCGCTGGCATCACTGTACAGGTCAATGTGTTCCGGCAGGGTATTGGTGGGAGGTGCGGTGGCAGGTCCCTTGCCGCCGCCGCCGGACAGATAGAGTATATCCCCTGCCAGCGCGCCTATCTTCACCAATACCTGGCTGGTCTGGTCCACGTTGCTGGAGTTGATGCTGGTCAGGAGGCCGTTCGCCACGCCAATGCCAAACCGGTCATGCGCCCAAGCGCTGGCCTTCGGGTCCAGCAGGTAGGCGTGGGCAATGTCCGGCATCAACACCGACTCCAGGGTTGATATCTTGTAAGAAGGTTTTTTGGCGGCACCTGCATTGGTGGCGGTCTGTGTTTGCAGGTCGGCCACGATGTGGATGTAGCCTTTGGGCAGGCAATAGAGGGTCCCTTCCCGGTTAGTGAAGCTGTGCATGTCGGTCCAGGCAATTTTCCTGGTGGTATAGGTGGAGCTGGAACAGCTATTCAAGACCAGCGCCAGAACTGCCAGGGCGATAAGTGAAAAAAAACTGTTTAATTTCATTGGTTTTATGAGGTTTTAAGGTTTGATCAGACAAAATTCCGGCTATTTTTAAAATTTGCTTTACTGATTAACATCCACCTGGCCAGACCTTGCCTAGATCCGTCAAGGTGTATCCAGATTGACCCCCAACGTTTTGCCCATGCCGCTAATGGCGGTCCGGGAGGTCGTTTCGGCGCCAAATCCCCACAGGATCAGGTAAAGATAATCGCCAAACAGATTGGCGCCGAAGGTTGATTTGTTGAGGTATAACTCACTGAATCCGGCAAAGAACAGGATCAATATCACAATCCCGTAAGCAATGATCACCGAGGTTCTGAGTTTAAAACGTGCCCGCCAAATCTCACCGGGAAGGAACCAGACTTGATTTTTTGGTGAGACAAGCTGAGCCGATCCGCCCAAGGCGGCGACCGGCACATTTAACAGGCCAACCAGTGCTTTCAATGCCGCAGCCAGATTGGCCGGGCCCGCAGCGGTCGGAGCCAGCCGGGCCGCTTCTTCCGCCGCCGCCAAGGCTAGTGTGATGGATGGGTTCTGCGCTTGTGGGTCGAGCTTGCCAACCTTGGCCCGCGCCGCTTCCAATTGGGTAAAAAGTGCCAGCCACTCAGCTTTATACTGGATCCAATTATCCATCGCCTGCGTCGCTGTGTTGATGGCTGTTTCCGCCCTGGCTAACGGTCCCGCGTCCGCACCCGCGTCCAGATAAAGACGAATGGCCTTCAATTGATCGCGGATGTTTCCCGCGAAGACCAGGTTATCCATCAGATCCGGGTCATTCCGCAGCATTTGCTCCAAGGTTGACGCGCGTAACACCACTTGGTCATGACGCTTGCCCGTCTGACGATAGAACGCCAGAAATAGACTCACGATAATGCTGGCCAAAAGCACCAACGCGGGCAGCACCGGCCCGGCTTTCACACGTAAAACCAGCGGCAGAATGGTGGTGCTGATGCTGGTGCTATTAGAGGAATAAAGAATCAGATTGCCATTATATTCGCCGCACGGAACATCCTGCAATGAAACCCGCACGGGAAGCACCACCGGCACTCCCGATGAAATGGCCAGCGATTGAAGGGCGTTTGAACCGATGGTAAGACAGGACTTCGGAAGGACATGAGTGCCGTCAATCGTGGTAAATTCGCCGGTGGTCCAATTGACGGTCATGTCGCCGCCGCCGGCCCAGAGCACAATTTTGCGGTCTTGACTTTCGCCCTGCCCGGCAGCGACCAGCAAACGGACGGGGTCAGGTTGCAGGCTTGCCGGCCCAAAAGACCGAACCGGACTGGCCGGTGCCGCCGGGGGTGGCAGGAGGGGCGGCGGATGCGGTAGATTTGTATCTTCGCCGTGCGCGCCAAAAGTGACGGTGGCACCCAGCAAAAGCAGCCAGACCGGCCAATGAAAAAACCGCTTATCCGGCAGCCGACAACGGAGGTTCTTCATCATCAGGGTTATGGTCGGGGTTCTGAGTCAGATCGGGTTTTTCCCCAGCCAGCGGCTGAGGCCGGTCATCAAAGAGATGATGCGTCGCCAGTTTGGCGGCCAGTTCAAAAAAAAGCTTGGGCTCGTAGGTGACGTAGGGCTTGAAGGTGCCCGGCGCCGGATCCAGGGGAATCAGGACATCTTGCGCCCCATGAAGCCAGAGCGCCAGCAGGTTGATGGCGGGGGCCTGAAGCAGCCGGGGTTCATAATTCGCGGCGGCCACTTGCGGCAAGGCTTCGGCGACCGCGAGGGCGGCGGCCACAGATCCGACCTGCGCCCCCTGACTATAACTTTTTGACTTCGACGCGTTGCCACTGGTATCACTGTCAAAATCCACCGCCGCGACGGGATTTTTTCCCTGTAAAATCAAAGATTGCCAGCCCACCGACCGGGCGGACGCCAAACCCAGACTATTGGTGACCTGCTTTAAACCAAGCAGATAAACCGGCAACGGGGCTACCGGCGTCACAACGGCGGGAGTCCCGCCGCCCAAGGCCGAACGGCGCGAAAATTTGGCCCGATGCGCCCGCTGGACGGCTTGCGTCACCACTTCCGCTGTGCCGGCCGGCGATTTTGATAAAATTAAACTCATAACTTCAGCGTTTAGTGAAATAGGTGTGGGTCCATTTGCCATCATGCCGGTACCGCTCGGTGAATTCGTCCAATGAAATCTGTGATTGATAGTAAAGCGGATCATCCACCACCACCGTTTCCGAGGTACCGTCGTTCTGATAACCGGTGATGACAACAAAATGCCCGCTGATACCGTCGCTCCAGCCGATACGGCAGGCCACGGCGAGGTTGGCTGACAACTGGGCGACAATTTCGGCTCCCGTCAGGGCTCCTTCCTGCCAGTCCACCAAGTTATTCGTGCGGCGGAGAGCCTTCTCCAAATACCAGGTAACATCACAGGCCAAGGTCGTGCCATCAGTACAGCAGGTCTTATCGTTCACCTGATCTGACACCAGGGCACACTGCGTCCAAACACTGGCCATTGAACCAAAGAAGGAAACACTCACAGAAACTGCTGCCCAGCACCATTGATTTTGGGCCTGATGCTGCATCGTGAAACTTAATTGATAATCATTGCCACCACCGCCGCCACTACCACCACCGCCCAAACCAGCGCCGCCAGAAGTGTTTACCTGTGCCACCGACTGAAGACCAGCCTGGTCGGTTCCAAGATAGATCGCACCCAAGCGGGCAGAATTGAATAACTCAGGGTAAGCCATACTTGATCTCCATTCAATTATTGCGACACATCATCAAAGGGCCGATGCGATACCGGCGAAACCGGCCTTTTCGCCGCCAGCGAACCTTTTATTTTTATGATGCAAGGTGTCCGGGAAAAATCAGTCTGAACTAAGACTTTAGATTTTTAACACTAATCATCTAAAAAAGTCAACTTAAAACTTAGCGACCATGAATATAACTT
>DASYEY010000238.1:0-1695 GCA_036498725.1 Verrucomicrobiia bacterium
GTTGACGGATGCCACCAATCATTCCGCCCAGCGCTTTTACCATCGCGCTGGTTTTACAGCTTCACAAATGGTTCCCTTTCGCCTGCATCTATAAAATTCGCCAGTTGGAACTCTACGCCTTGGCCATCGTATCAATCATCTCCCGGAATTCGACCAGACAGCTTTGCCAGTGTTCCACCTCGCCGCTGTCCAAACCCAGCAGGGTCAGGGTGGATTTGAAATCAGGATCTTCCAGCACGGCCGGCTGGGTCTCGGCGTGGGCCAGATAATTGCCCAGAGTTACGCACGCAGCAATGTGCCGGCTATCCTCGGGCGCATTTGCCGGACGGTGATGATAGCGCACACCCGCCACCAGCGGCGCGGGAAGCGCCCAGCGTTCCAATAATGTACCGCCGACATCGGCGTGCGTGTAGCCGAAGGCGGTCATTTCCGCCTGATGGGCCGGCGTATGTGCCTGCGCCGCGCGGATGAGCAACAGACCGTATTCCGTGCCCCGCGCCCGGGCCAGCACCACCTTGCCGATGTCATGCAACAGACCGGAGGTGAAAAGCAGGCCCCCCTCCAGATCCACCGATTCCGCCACGATTTTGGTGCCATAGGCGGTCGTGACCGAGTGCCGCCATAAATGCTTGCTGTTCAAGCCGGGCACCTCCGGTGACTGGAAACATTCATTGCCGTTGAGCATGGCCACCAGCAGATAGACCGCCTGATAACCGGCCTGGTTGACCGCCTGCCGGACATCGCTCACCGGGTTGCCTGCGCCAAAAAACGCGCTGTTGCAGATTTGCAGCAGCTTGGCCGTCAGTCCCGGATCCAGCTCGATCATATCCACCACCTGGTCGAAATTTGCGTTCACATCCGCCAGCGCCGGCAGCAGCTTCGGCAACAGTGACGGAGACGGCGGTAAAAACTCGATCTTGGAAAATAATTTCTGAACTTCTTTCATGACTCAATTCACTCAATAGCTTGTTAAAATGTCTTTCAAAGGTTTATCTGCGCCCCCAGCTTGGCCAACTTATATGGAGAAAACTCTGAAGGGTGTCAACTTTTTGCATGTTAAAATTTAGATGATGCCACAATAAAATGACGGCTGCCTAGGGGGAACGTTGAGTATCGCAGTGACGTTGCCGCACCCGTAAAACGTGACTCAAAAAGTCACTCAAGTTTATCCGTTAACCGCCGATGTGCCCTTTGGATCATGGTTGAATCGCAACTGTTAGAACCGTGCAAATTGAGTCAAATTATGGGAGCGTTCCGCGACGGGACATTGTCCCGCCGGCCCGTGACGCCGTCTCTGCTCCGGGGTCTTTGCCACCGCCATCAGACCCATCTTCATCTGCCAGCCCGGTACCGGCGGCAACGGCCCAGTCATCCGGAGCCGATGTGAAATACCTGCTCTATTACGTGAACGGTCTGCCCGTTTTGCTGGCGGTGAAACCTATGCCTTAAAATGGCGAATTAAAAATGGTGCACCCGGCAGGATTTGAACCTGCAACCTTCTGATCCGAAGTCAGAAGCTCTATCCAATTGAGCTACGGATGCGCAGGGGACTCGAATTCTGAACCAATATCCCAGTGCGACAGTATATCTGTTACATCTTACAGGCCGTGGCAAGTCATTCCTTCATCAAACCAACCCCAAACCAGCCTCCAATTTCAAACCGGAATCAATCTCAAATGACAAGATTTGGTCAGG
>DASYEY010000239.1:0-32741 GCA_036498725.1 Verrucomicrobiia bacterium
TCGAAATCAGCTTGTTGTTCGGCGACAGTTATCCCCAACGTTATTGCTTGTGGATCGGCATTCCACAAACCATCAACAGCGGGGATAGTCGCTGCTCCGCGTGATAGGTAAATCTGGTTCTGAACCCCGTTATTTGTATTCCATACTCCTGCCGTGCCATTAGCATCCGTAAAAATCTCCGCATTCAGATCGCGGTTATATCGGTCGCCAAGCTGGACATAATCAATGACTTGAAAAGCGCCTTCGTCGTTGGTGCTAATCAAAAATACCTGCAGATGGTTGGTGACTGTCTCGCCAAAATGCGGCACCGAAAGATTGTAATTGTTTGTCTCAAAAACCTGCGTCACCCCGGAAAATGCAAAAGCGTTAGTCGCCAAAAATCCCGGTAAAGAAATTCCTGAACTGCCTATGGTTTCCGGCAATGCCGTAGCGGTGCGGTAAACTACATTCGTCAAAAATTGTGGCGTCCAATAGTTCAACCAAATCGAGGACGGATTGGGGGTGCCGGCCAATGCCAACGCCGCGCCGGAACCGGGCCAGTTTGCAACTGCGATGGGACTGTTTGTTTCAAAAAAAGGCAATTGTTGGTTCAACCCTACATCATTGGTCACGGCCATGGCTAAACTCACATAGACTTGCCCGAACACATTGCCAACATAATTGGAAACATATGAATTCCACAAATTCACTCCCAAGCTGGCATAAGACCCAAACATATATAGCTGGTTGGTGCCAGTGATGGTGACCACGGGCGAATTTGTCAGGCGTGACAATTGCACGCGCCGATTGATGGACACAATATTTTGTTCGGCGAAGTTGTTGAAATTGGGGAAGCCTTTCCGGGCACCGATAATCCACGGCACATTATAAACATTCAGGTAGTTGCCTGAACCATCGACCATCGGCGTATTGGCAGTGGTGTAATTGGTCAATGCTTCAATGTCATGGGGGCGCGAAAACGCCGTGTCATTTACCCCAGTGACGTTGGAAATCTGTTGGTAGCCAACGATAAAAATATTTCCCGCATCATCACGTTCAAAAATTGGACGGTATACGGACGGGAAAAATGCGGGCGAGGGATTAGGTGCGTTGGTGGTCGCTTCGCAAATATTGGCGGCGAGTTGTAAAATGCGATTGATTGCCGGAGTATAAACAAATGTCCCGTTAACATAGACCGGGATGTTGGTGATACCAAAAGTCGGGATTTGGTTGGTGATGCCACGGTAAGGAACATTGGTTAATCCCCAGCCAGTTGGGTCATTAATACCAACGGTGGTTCCAAAATAAGTGTGCAAATAATTGGATGGACTGTTGTTTAACCAGATCACCGTACTATAACGCAGCATCTGATCGGCAATTTGGCTGAAAGCGGCCAATGACTTTTGGGGAATGATGGCCGGCGAGGCCTGTGCCGAAATCGCACAACAAAATAGCAGGCAGATAAAACGGCTGATATTTTTAAGAAGCGATTTCACGGCAGTACAACAATGATGTTTGATTGATGGCTTGGCTGAATGAATCAATCAGTTAAAAACACAGGATTGTCAGCTTTTTGGGCCCATGCGCGCCGAGCACCAGGATACGTTCAATATCGCCGGTACGACTTGGCCCGGTGATGAAAGAAATCATACTGGGATAATTCGCCGCATATTTTTGCTTCAATAATTCAAACGCGGCGGGTAGGTCGGCAATGAGTTGTTCGCGGCGGGCAATGACGACGTGATGCGGTGGCAATACGGATAGCGCACGTCCACCGGCGCTGCGGTTCGTCACCAATACGCCGCCGGTTTGCGCGATGAGAGCGTCGCATTCGGAGATGCCGGCGTCACATTTTTCCATTTCGGTGGCCGCGTATCCGTCGTCCGTTTTTAAAACCGGCAGGGCGAGCGCGTTACAGGCGAAATCGCTCAGCTCGCCAGCATGGCTGGCCACCCGCTGCCAATTTTCCGCGTCACGCAATTTAGTGAGCGCGATTTTCAACTCAGCCTGATTGGCGAATAATTGGAAATCAGCCTTTAAATCAGCGGCATTTTTTTGGAATAAGGCGAGCCGTTCATCAAAACTGTCGCCCACTTTGGGCAGCCATTGTCGCGCGGTGGTAGTTCCTGTTGTCAGTATGGCTGAGCCGTGCTGGCCGTGCGCGCCGGGAATCGGCGCCTCGACCTTCAATGCTTCACGGATCCGGCCCAAGATTTTTTCGCGTTCAGTCATTTGCGTTTTTGCCACCAGTCTTTGAACGATTGATCGGCGAGCGGCGGCAACTCCCGTGTTTTGGTCCAGGCTTTGGCGGGGTCAACGACCGAGCCTTTGATGAGTGTCTGTAATGGTTGGAAAATTCGAGCCATCTTTTTACCCCAGTGCCAGAGCGTTGGGTGATTCGCAGCAAAGGCGAACAATTTGAACATGGTCTGCTCGCCAGCCGCGGGTTTTTGTTGGGTCGCATTGCGTCGGTTTTGGAGCAGGTGATGATGCAGATCAATCTTCACCGGGCAAACCTCAGTGCAAGCACCGCAAAGTGAACTGGCGCCGGAAAGATGTTTCCAATCCTGCAGCCCGCGCAAATGCGGTGTGATGACCGAGCCGATCGGTCCGCTGTAGGTTGTGCCATACGTCGGGCCGCCGACGTTGCGAAAAATCGGACAGGCATTCAGGCAGGCGCCGCAACGGATACAGTGGAGCGCGTCACGTTGCTCGGCGTCAGCGAGTAATTCGGTGCGGCGATTGTCGAGCAGGATGACGTGCCATTCTTCCGGGCCATCCACTTCGCTGGGCTGGCGCGGACCGGAATACATCGTGTTGTAACACGTCATCGGCTGGCCGGCGCCCATGGTCGCGAGCATTGGCAAAAAGAGCGCGAGATCTTCAAAGCGCGGCAAAACTTTTTCGATGCCGATGAGGGTGACCATCGTCTTTGGCAGCGCGGCGGTGAGGCGCGCGTTGCCTTCGTTTTCCGTGATGGAAATCATGCCGGTTTCGGCGATGGCAAAATTGCCGCCGGTGAATCCGACATCAGCGGTGAGATATTTTTGGCGCATCACGCGCCGGGCAACCATCGTGAGTTCTTCGGGACTATCGGATGGCGCGTCGCCGAGTTCACGCTGAAACAATTCCTTGATCTCGCCACGGGTCAGGTGCATCGAGGGGAAAACGATGTGATATGGCGGTTCGTGACGCAGTTGCACGATGAACTCGCCGAGGTCGCTTTCCACGACGGTGAAACCGGCTTTTTCGAGCGCATCATTCAGATGGATCTCCTCGCTCGTCATCGCTTTCGACTTGATGATGGAACGGGCGTTTTTGTCGCGTAAAATCTGCGTGATGATCTCGCGTGCCTGTGTTCCATTGCTGGCCCAGTGGACTTTGGTCCCGCGCGATTCCAGTTTTTCAACCAGCTGTTCAAGGTGGCGATCGAGATGGTTGACTGCACCCCATTTGACTTCAGCGGCCGTCTGGCGCGCCGCTTCCCAATTTTGGAACGCAGCGCGGCGCTTGTCGCGGACGACCTCATAATTACGCAGCGCCGTGCGGATGATCTTGCGATGCCGCAAATCCTGCGTCTTCTCGCTTGCGTGCGTTTTGAATTGGGAAACGAAACTCATGCTGATTTTTTAGCCACAGATTTTCACAGATGAAACACAGATTAAATTCATATTACAGATTTGGAATAAAAATTACTTTCAACTGCGCTCCAACGAATCGAATAGATGGAATCATTGTCTGTTCTTACCGAGATAAAATCATCACCATTGTGAACAAAGGCCATCGCTACTTTTGATTTTCTTGCAAAAGCTCGCCAAAGACCTGGCATGGAAGTGTCAACGTATTGAATTTTGCTGACTGGAAACAGTACCCCCTCCTTACGGAGTTGCTTTTCAGCTTGAAGTGCTTCTTTCAGTAAATGAGTACCAGATGAGGCTGTGCTTGCTGACAGAATAGATTCAACTGCGCCTATGGCAACAGAGGCGGCAAGCACACATTCGATTGATCCCCAAGCACTAATACCAGTTGAAATACCTTTGAGCATTTCCATTGCTTTGGCCTTTTTTGAGTTTAGCTTTGCTAATTCAATTTCGTCAAAAAGTCGTATCGCTTTCACTTTCAGTTCCGTTCCAGAATTAAGCCGGATTATCAATTTACAATCGTCATTAAATTGATTGCTGGAAATTTCTTCAACAGAGAGGGTGTGGAGAAATGATTCGGGTAAAGATTCTTGGAAAAATAATTCCTTGATTGAGATCCAATCCAAGTCACCGCCTTCAGGACAAACGAGCGTGTCTTGCTCGATTTGTTTTTCGGAAAGCATTTTTCGAATGATTTCTTCTTCAAATGGACCTTGTTGTTGGTCGTTTAACCAGACAAAAAATTTCATTTGTTTAATATTGGTTTTGAATCTGTGTTCAATCCGTGTTTCATCCGTGGCTAAAATAAAATCAGCTTTGATTCAATACTTCCGCGAGGTGGAGCGTTTTTAGCGCGTTACCTTGGCGAGACAGCAAGCCTTGGATGTGCATCAGGCAACTGGAGTCGTTGGAGATGATATATTCCGCGCCAGTTTCGGCGGCGGAAGCGCATTTCACTTCGCCCATGGCGGTGGAGATCATCGGAAATTTTGTGGCGAATGTGCCGCCAAAACCGCAGCACGTTTCGGCTTCGGACATCTCAACGAGTTCCAAGCCTTGAACCTTGGCCAGCAAGGCGCGGGGCGATTGTTTGACGCCGAGTTCACGCAGACCGTGACAGCCGTCGTGAAAGGTGATTTTGTGCGGAAATTTTGCGCCCAGTTCGGTGACACCAAGCTGGCTCACCAGAAAATCTGAAAATTCAAACGTGCGCCCGGAAATTTGCTGCGCGAGTTGTTCCTGAGGCTTGCCAGCGAATAATTGCGGGTAGAAAACTTTTAACATTGCTCCACAGGAACCGGAACCGATGACGACGGCTTCAGCGTCGGCGAGCTGGGGCAAGACTTTTTCGGCGACGGTGCGGGCTTCATCCCAATAACCGGAGTTGAAGGGCGGCTGGCCGCAGCAGGTGATCTTCTCCGGGACGACCACGCGATGGCCGAGGCGTTCCAGAATTTCGACCATGCTGATGCCGGCGCGGGGAAACAGCGCGTCAATGAAACAAGGAATGAACAGCGTGACGGTCATGTCGGATTAAATACGCGGACATTGTCCATGGGGCAGGAAGGAGTGTCAGTAAATTTTTTAATCCGCCTGCTGCCAATTTTACGGCAATGCGAATTAAAAATTGACGGGTTCGACGAAAGCTCTAGGTTTTTTGATTGAAATCATCATGAACTCAAGAATTACTCGCATCATCTTATCCGTTGCGTTGATTGGATTTTCGTTCGATAAGGCTGTCGCGCAGGACACCGGGAGGCTTTCCGCCGCGAATAACGGCTTTGCTTTTGATCTGCTCAAACAAATCGCCATGGAACAACCGGGCACGAACATTTTTATCTCGCCGTTCAGCGTTTCTACCGCGCTGCAAATGGTCGGTAACGGTGCGGCTGGCGAAACGAAGGCGGAAATGCAGCGCGTTTTGAAAACGGATGGTTTTGAAACAACTGAGCTGAACGAAGCCTGCCGGCGGGTGAACCAATCGTTAAATTCTCAGTCTGATGTGGCTTTGAATCTGGCAGATGGGATTTGGTATCAAAAGGGAATTCACCTGAAATCTAGTTTTATCACGCATAGTGAATATTTCTTCGGCGCCGACCCGGCAGCGATTGATTTCAAAAAACCGCAATCGGCAAAAATTATCAATGATTGGGTGGAAGAAAAAACTCAGGGAAAGATCAAAGATCTGTTTTCGTTTCCCTTTCCGCCACTGACGAGAATGATTCTTGCCAATGCCATTTATTTCAAAGGCAAATGGGCTGAACCATTCGATAAAAAACGGACCAAACCACGGGCCTATTACTTGACGGATGGCGAAATGAAACAAACGTCGATGATGTGGCAAAGCCGGGAGTTCGCTTATCAGGAAACGAATGACTTTCAGGCGGTGCGATTGGCTTATACCGGTAATCGTTTGCAAATGTATCTGTTCCTTCCCACGACTAATTCAAGTCCGCAGAAATTATTGGTTGATTTTACCGGAGGAAATTGGCGCGATAAAATCGTGCCACAATTTTCAATGCGGCAGGGAACGTTGATTTTCCCAAAATTTAAAATGGATTATGAATTGCAACTCAATGCGCCATTGCGGGATCTGGGGTTGAAGCGCATTTTTGACGGCAATACCGCCGATTTTTCGGAAATGGCCGATGAACCGCTTTTTGTCAGCGAAATAAAACAGAAAAGCTTTGTTGAAGTGAACGAGACCGGTACCGAGGCGGCGGCAGTGACGGGGGTTCGCGTGACGATGCTGGCAGACCGGATGGAGCCGCCAAAACCTTTTTCGATGATCGTCGACCATCCATTTCTCTTCGTGATCGCCGATGGGCAAACCCAATCCATTTTATTTACGGGCATTATTTTTGATCCGACCAACTAAGTAAAAAGCAGGCGAAATTTGCCAAACATAAATCGCCGTAAGTTAGCTTCTACAGGTAGTAGCAGTCCCGGGTTCGGTGCCAAACATGGGCTATTGGTATCACTTGCCCTCCCCCTCCAACCGCCAGCAAATGGGTGTGAAAACCATTCATTCAGATGTGGTTAAAAATTCCTTCACTGCGCAAAATGCTACACATCAGTGGCTTTGAATCAGTGGCTAAAAAAATTCACTTGGCGAAATTTCCTCGAAAAATGGGCGTTTTTGCCGCCAATGCGGAAAAACTTTCTGGCTGGCATCGTCGTTGCTAAAGGCGGTGTCAATGGCGGCTGGGACGTGACCGTTCTGCCTGTCTTTAACCACAGCACAGTAAAACACAAACTATGAAAAAAATTGAAGCGATCATCAAACCATTCAAATTGGAAGAGGTGAAGGACGCCCTTAGCGAAATCGGCATCGAAGGCATGACCGTGAGCGAGGTCAAGGGATTTGGCCGTCAAAAGGGCCATACGGAAATTTATCGTGGCAGCGAATACACGGTGGATTTCCTGCCGAAGATCAAGATTGAACTCGTCATTGCCGACGGTCAGAAAGACGCGGCCGTGGCGGCGATCATCAAAGCTGCCAAGACCGGCAAGATCGGCGACGGCAAGGTGTTTGTTTCAAGCATCGAAGAGGCTGTGCGCATCCGCACGGAAGAGAAGGGCGATTCCGCTGTTTAAACCCAACCATAAAACTGAACTTTACCAAATAAATGAAACAATTTTTTCTGACTTTGACTTTGATGGCGGTAACGACGCTGGGTGCGTTATCGGCTCGTGCGGATGGCACCAACCTGCCGGCGCCGACTTTGGAACAACGTGTGGCTGGCTTGGAAGCCTACGTCAACAATTCCAATCCGAATGCGACGTTGCTTGATACGAACGGAAACCAGGTGGTTGCCAGCACGCCGGTCATGGGTGTGGCGGGTCCTGGTCACAACACGTGGATGATGACTTCGACGGCGCTCGTTCTGTTCATGACGCTGCCGGGTCTCGCGTTGTTCTACGGCGGTTTGGTGCGTAAGAAAAACGTTCTGTCCGTCCTGGCGCAATGCTTCCTGATCACCGGCTTGGTCACCATTCTGTGGTGGATCTGCGGGTTCAGCATGGCCTTCGGCCCGGGCACTGGTAAATTGGGCGCCTTCATCGGCGACATCAAAACTTACGCGTTCTTCAAAGACGTGACCGGTGCTTCCGGTGGCGCTTCGACACCGTGGGTTTCGTTGAACGTGTTTGCCTGCTTCCAATTGACCTTCGCCATCATTACCCCGGCGCTGATCATTGGTGCCATCGCGGAACGCATGAAATTCAAAGCCATCCTGGTGTTCATGACGCTGTGGATGTTCGTGGTTTATTTCCCGTTGGCGCACATGGTTTGGAGCTCAACCGGATGGATGAGCGGTGCAGCGAATGCCTCCGGTGCCACCATCAAGGCGATTGACTTCGCGGGTGGTACGGTCGTTCACATGTCTTCCGGTTGGTCAGCCCTCGTTCTCTGCTTGATCCTTGGCAAGCGCATCGGTTTCGGCAAAGAAAACTTCGCCCCGCACAGCTTGGTCGCGACTTACATCGGTACGGCGATGCTGTGGGTTGGCTGGTATGGTTTCAATGCCGGTTCCGAAGTCGGCGCGGACGGCGTGGCAGCCACGGCGTTCACGACCACCACGTTGGCGACGGCGGTTGCTTCCTTCGTCTGGCCGATGTGGGAATGGCTTACCAAGGGCAAGCCGAGCGTGCTCGGATTCTGCTCCGGCGCAGTTGCTGGCCTGGTTGTCATCACTCCGGCTTGCGGTTGGGTCAATTCCACTGGCGCCGTCATCATCGGTGTGCTCGCGGGTACCATCCCCTGGTTCATGTGCTACAAAGTCAAAGGCTGGCTTGGTTATGACGACGCGTTGGACACGTTCGGTGTTCACGCCATCGGCGGCACCGTGGGTGCGATCGTCACCGGTCTGCTCTGCGATGTCTCTGTGAACTCGCTTATCCCCATGCAAACAAACGGGATGGCGGACCATGTCAAACAGGTCATGGAACAGCTCAAGGCGGTGGGCGTGACGATTGCGTTGTCTGTTATCGGCACGATCATCTGCGCTTACATCACCAAAGTGCTCGTCGGCCTGCGCCCGAGCGAAGAAGTGGAACGCGCTGGTTTGGATGAATCCGAACACGGCGAAGTGGGTTACCACGGCTGATCCGATCGTCTGAAATAATCACCCGGCGGACAACGCAAGTTGTCCGCCGTTTTTGTTTTTCCAACGGACGTGAGCTGAAAGGGAAACCGAACTAAATCCTCCTCATGCTCATCGTCGCCCTCATCCTCGTCGAATAACAAAAATTCGAGGATGAGGATGAGGACGACGATGAGGAGGATTCTTGCAGATTGGTTTTAGGCCACCTGCACGACCATGGCCGTCGTATTGTCGCGACCATAACTTTTGACGGCGGCATCCACCAGCAGCTTGGCAGGGTTATGATCGGCACCGGCTTTACCAGCGGTGCGGAGCAGGTCAATCACTTGATGATCGTAAAGACCTTCCGTCAGACCATCTGAGCAAATCAAAAAGATATCACCACGCTCACACGCCACTGCCCCGACTTGCGGGTCAACGAACTGGTTGCCGCCGCCGAGCGCTTTCTGCAGGACGTTACGGCGTGGATGCGTGCGCGCTTCGCGTTCGCTGATCTGGCCGGAACGAAAGAGCCAGCCGACGTAAGTGTCGTCTTGCGTGAGTTGGCGGATGGTTTTGGCCTTGGCGGGCAGATGATAAATGCGGCTGTCGCCGATGTGGCCGAAAAACATCCAGCCAGGTGTGAACCAGCACAGGCTCATGGTTGTTTCCATGCCGCGACATTCCTCATAACTCTCGCCGAGATAGACGAGAGCACGATGGATCTGTGAGAACAGTTCTACGAGCACATCCGCAAAGCCGGCTTGCAGTCCGACCGCTGAATGTTGAAAGGCGCGCGGCAGGAGTGTCGTGATCTTTTCGCTGGCGATGCGGCTGGCAAATTCGCCCGCTTGCGCACCGCCCATGCCGTCGGCCACGGCAAAAGTGAAATCCGTCGTCTCCACGGACGCTTCGCCGAATTTACCCAGGCGGTGGACCTCCCGGGCATCAAAACACAGGCCGAGAAAAGAATCTTCGTTGTTCACGCGGACATGGCCTTTATCCGTCCAGCCGAACCATTTTAAACCGGGTGGCTGGGTTTTTTTCTTCGGTTTGCTGGCGCGTTTCTGGTGCAGCTCGCGGTTCATCGGCATGAATGATTGAATGGGTTGATCAGGGTTGGGGACGAATTAATCAAGAATCGTGGCAAATTCAAAATCGATCACGCAAAAACGCCCGTCGGACTGGCGATAGGTGACGTTGCGGATATTCACGTCATCGTGGCGGACGCCGAATTTTTCCAGTTCGCCAAAAATTTCCTGGGTGCGTTCCTCGTCGAGATGCTCCACGCGGGTGCCACAATTGTTGGTCACGATCCGTAATTTGGCTTCGTCAGCTTCCAGCAGGCGGGGAACGAAAGGGCAGCCGCGCGCTTCCAGATGGCGCAGGACCCGGACTTCATTGGTGAAGCGCTTGACGGCGTCCGGTCCGTGATAATTCTTGAACACCCGGCCGTCAAAGCTCAAATTGACGGTGGCGCGCAGAGTGTCTTTGACTTTTAACATGCCATGGTTCGTTGGTTTACCCTTCAACTATTGCGTATCTTTTGCAGGTTGGAAAGTCTTGGTTCAGGATTAAACTCAGGACTTTAATGAAAATGTTTCCGGCGGGAGCACCAACCGCTAACGCTAATATCGCCAGAGTGAAGAAATGAAAGCCGTCCAAATTCGACCAGTGTGGCAAAATTGCTACATTGATTTTCCGGCTCACTCAGGTTGGTGAATAAATTGTTACAGTAAAAAACCCTAATTTGCCGTGGCAAATTCAATTTTTCCGTAAACTGCTTGCTGTGTGGCATCCGCCCTGCTAAAAAATTTCCACACCGATTCGGCGAATCGCTCTTGGGCGGTTTGACTGGACGAACGTTAGTTAAAACAACATAGAACGAACTCACATGGCAAAATATAAATTGGAATATATCTGGCTCGACGGCTATGAACCCGTTGCCAATCTCCGTGGTAAAACGCAGATCAAGGAATTCAAGGCTTTCCCCAAATTGGAAGAACTTCCGATGTGGGGTTTTGATGGTAGCTCAACGCGCCAGGCCGAAGGTCGTACTTCTGATTGCATGCTCAAGCCCGTCGCGGTTTATCCCGACACGACCCGCAAAAATGGCGTGCTCGTCATGTGCGAAGTCATGATGCCGGACGGCAAGACCCCGCATCCCTCCAATGCCCGCGCTACGATTCTTGACGACCCCGGTGCCTGGTTCGGTTTCGAGCAGGAATATTTCCTCTACAAAGACGGCAAGCCCCTGGGTTTCCCGTGCAGCGGTTATCCGTATCCGCAAGGTCTTTACTACACGGGCGTCGGTTATGATTCCGTCGGCTGCATCGCACGCGAGATCGTTGAGAAGCATCTCGACCTCTGCCTCGACGCTGGCATCAACCACGAAGGCATCAATGCGGAAGTGGCGAAAGGCCAGTGGGAATTCCAGATCTTCGGCAAAGGCTCCAAGAGCGCCGCTGATCAAATGTGGATGGCGCGTTATTTGTTGATGCGCCTCTGCGAAAGCTACGGTGTGGACGTGAACTGGCATTGCAAACCACTCGGTAAAGACGTGGATTGGAATGGTTCCGGCATGCATTCAAACTTCTCGACGAAGCACATGCGCGAAGTCGGCGGCAAGGAATACTTTGAATCACTGATGGCCGCGTTCGACAAGTACAAGAACGAGCACATCGCGGTTTACGGTCCGGACAATCACTTGCGCTTGACCGGTCTGCACGAAACGCAGTCCATTGACAAGTTCAACTACGGTATCGCGAACCGTGGCGCGTCCATCCGCGTGCCGCACAGCTTTGCGAACAACGACTACAAGGGCTACCTTGAAGATCGCCGTCCGAATTCCCAAGGTGATCCATACAAGATCGCGAGCCGCATCTTGCAAACGATCGCCACGGTACCACTCAAGAAGGGCAAGAAGTAATCTTCCCAACTCCAGCGGAGGAACTGGGTTAAACGGCGCGGACTTTGGTCCGCGCCGTTTTTCATTTTAACGCAAAGGAGTCGTGCGAGAAAAAATGCCTCTAGAGCGGTTCAAGAAATACTGTGGCCGTTTGGAGCGGGGATTTTTGGGTTTTGGCGAGGCTTCGGCGAAGGAGCAGGTTTGAAAAACCCTGTGACGGAGTCGAAACGACACCAAAACCCAAAAAGACCGCAGCTGTTCTTTTCTTCCCGAATGACTACAGTATTTCTTGAACCGCTCTAGTTATCGCCAGTGGGGCAATACGAATTCGATCATGCCAATTAAGGCAATCAGTAAGGCAAACGTGGCGGCAACCAGCCCAATTTGCATTCGTCGCAAAAATGCCAGACGTTGGATAAACGATTTTGTCAATTCAGTTTTAGGCAGGTCGGAACATGGGTTGCTATATTGAAAAATCATCGCGACGACAACGTAGATTCCTAAAGCAATCCAAAGGACTTCATTCATGGGCTTGGGCAAAAATTTTTGCAGACTCACGAGGAGCCCGGGAAAAAAAGCACTCAGCCAGGTCCATTTTGCCGGTTTTCTAGCCTGCCACTTCAAGATACTGATTTGGACTGGTGAAAGATAGCCAGCCATCAAAGACTTGATTTTATATTCGTAAATGAAGACACCAATGATTGGGGTGAGGAGGACACTCACCCCGGCAAAAAATATAAGCGTGGACATCAGCATAACTAAAAATAGGCTGGCGCGAACATGACGGATTTGTCCGACAGTTTTAACGGTACTTTATCCGTTTCAAGTCGTCCAGATTTTGCGGCATTGACGTGGTGGATAGATTGCGCCATTTTTCAAAACTTATGAAATTCACCACGACATTATTCTCTCTCGTCGCCGCCGTTTCGTTGCTGCAATTTTCGGGCCATGCCCAGACCAATGCCAATGCGCCGGAGGCCAAAGCTAATTCCGCCATCCTGCCGGTGCCGCGCACCGGTTCCGCCACCAACCGCCAGGATTTGGTCCTGGCCCGGGCCAAGAATCATCCCGGCGATTACGACATTGAATTCATTGGTGATTCCATCACGCAAGGTTGGGAAGGGGCCGGTAAAAATGTCTGGAAGGAATATTACAGCAATCGCAAAGTTATCAATTTTGGCGTTGGTGGCGATCGTACGCAGCACGTGCTCTGGCGATTTGAAAACGGCCAGTTGGACGGCGTTAAAGCCAAGGTGGCCGTGGTCATGATCGGCACCAATAATTCCAATAATAAAGACAACACTGAGTCTGAAATCCTTGCGGGCGTGACCGCGATCGTCCAACAGATCCGCACCCGCCAGCCGGAAACGAAGATCATTTTGCTCGGTATTTTTCCGCGCGGCAAAACGTTCAGCGAACAACGTGGTAAAATCCTGCAAGTCAATGAAGCCCTGGCCAAGCTGGACGATGGCAAGAATATTTTCTACGTGGATTTCGGTTCGCAACTGATCGAAGCCAATGGCTCCATCTCCCAATCCATGATGCGTGACTATCTGCATCCGGTTGAAGCTGGTTATAAAATCTGGGCGGCAGCTACGGAGCCGAAATTGAAAGAGTTGCTCGGCGAAAAATAAAAACCGGCAGAAGTTTTGATCCATGACCGGGCCACGCATCGCTTGGCCCGGTTGCTTTTTAGAGGGTGGTCTTGATCGCTTCGTATAACGCGGAGACCATTTTTTGCAGTTGTGACCGCGTGGTGCAATAGGGCGGCATCAACACAATCACGCTGCCGATCGGGCGCGTCAAGACGCCGCGCTGCGCCATCGCTTCGCAAACTTTGATGCCGGCCCGTTCACGCAATTCAAAGGGCTGGCGGGTTCGCCAGTCTTTCACCAGCTCAATGCCAGCCACCAGCCCGACCCGCCGGATATCGCCCACGTTGGACAATGACCAAAGGGATTGTAATTCCTGTTCCAGATATTTTTCCAACTGCGCGCGCTGTTGGTTGGATTTTTTGGTTTGCAAAATTTCGAGGCTCGAGAGCGCCGCCGCTGCGCCCAGTTGATTGCCCGTGAAACTGTGGCCGTGGAAAAAGGTTTTAAATTCTTCGTATTCGCCTAGAAATGCATTAAAGATTTGCTGCGTCGTCAACGTTGCGGCCATGGGCAGGTAGCCACCGGTCAAACCTTTTGCGAGGCAGAGAAAATCTGGTTGCACGTTTTCGTGAGACGAGGCGAATAAACCTCCCGCTTTCTGTTCTCCGTTGGTCGCTTTGGTCACGCCGGTCCGTCCGAAGCCGGTCATGACTTCATCTGCGATCAACAACGAGCCGTCAGCCTTGGCAATATCCGTGACGCGTTTGAGCCAACTGGCGGGTTGCGGAATCATCCCGGCGGCTCCTTGCATCAATGGTTCAAAGACAAATGCGGCGTAGGGATTGCCTTTTTTCTTTTGCGCGGAAAACTTTTTGACCACCAGATCAACGCACTCCATGTGGCACTGACGATAATTTCGGGCGTCGGCCCGTTCCGGTTTCGCTCGATTGAAGGGACAGCGATAGCAATAGGGTGCCATCACCTTGTCCGTGGAGAACAACATTCCGCCGTAAGCCTTGTGAAATAGGTTGATATGGCCCAGCGAGACCGCACCGATCGTATCGCCATGGTAGGCGCCGTCGAGGGAAAGGAACCTCGGCCTTACCTGGCGTGCCGGTTTAAGCGCACGCGCCAGGCTGCGGGTGCGTACAGTGAATTGATAGGCAAGTTTTAGTGCCACTTCGAGTGCCGTCGAGCCGTCGTCGCTGAAAAAAACCTTGTTCAGCCGGGGAGAGGATGTTCTCGGGGCGGCAGACTGATGGGCGACGCCCACCAGTTTTTCTGCCAGGATCGCCGCGGGTTCATTGGCCAGTCCCAACGCCGATGAATGCGAGATCTTGTTCAACTGACGGCGGATGGCGGCATTGATTTTGCCGTGCTGATGACCGTGCAGATTGGTCCAGATGGAAGCGTTGGCGTCGAGATATTCGCGGCCCTTCACATCGTGCAAGATGGCGCCCTTGCCGGCGACGATGACGATCGGTTCACGGCGCGCCCAGTCGCGCATCTGGGTGAACGGATGCCAGACAAATTTCTGGTCCATCTGGGCAATTTTATTCATGCGGGGTGAGAATTAGGATGATGAAGTTGTAACCTTTCCAATGTGGCAAGGAGTTCAGAAACATCCGCTTCCGTATGTGCGGCGGTCAATGAAAGGCGCAAGCGCGCCGCGCCGCGCGCGACGGTGGGGTAACGGATGGCCGGGACGAAAATATTTTGTTCGCGCAGTTGGGCGGCGGCGGCCAGCGTTTTGGTTTCATCGCCAAGAATGAGCGGGATGATGGCGCTGGGGAGTTTTGAGTTTTCAATTTTTAGTTTTGAATTCAACTGCTTAATCCGGTGCCAGAGATTTTCCCGCCGATGTTCGCCTTCGGCTGATTGCGTGAGCGCAATGGCAGCCGTGGCGGCGGCGGCGGCAGCGGGAACGGGGGCAGTGGAAAAGATGAAACTGCGGGCGCGGTTGATCAAAAAATCCACGAGCGCGCGTGAACCACAAATGTAACCCCCGCTGGCGCCAAGGGCTTTGCCCAAGGTGCCCATCTGGATTTCAATCTGTTCGCTTACGCCCAATTCGGCAGCCAGACCGCGCCCCTGTTCGCCGACGATGCCGGTGGCATGGGCTTCATCCACCATGAGCCAGGCCTTGTATTTGTCTTTGAGCGCAACGATTTCCCGCAATGGCGCGCGGTCGCCGTCCATGCTGAAAACGGATTCGGTGATGATTAAAATTCTGGATGCTGGATGTCGGATTTCAACGTTCGCGCTGGCCCAACGAAGTTTCGCTTCCAAATCCTCCAGGTCATTGTGGGCGAAGATACGCAACTTGGCGCCCGACAGCTTGGCGGCATCCACGATGCTGGCGTGGACGAGCTTATCAAGAATGATGATGTCTTCCTTGCCGGTCAGGGCGCAGATCGTGCCGAGCGCTGCCGCGTAGCCAGTGGAAAAAGTCAGGGCGGCCCTGGTTTTTTTGAAGGCCGCCAGGACGCTTTCCAATTCATGGAAGGGTGCAAGGGAACCGCAGACCAAACGAGAGGCGCCGGCGCCGGCGCCGAATGTTTCAATCGCCTTGATCGCCGCTGCTTTCAAGGCCGGATGATCCGCGAGGCCAAGATAATCATTGGACGAGAAATTGAGAAGCTTTCGGCCGTCAATTTCAATGCGTGGATTTTGCGCGGTATCCACACGGCGCAGTTCGCGGAACAGATTTTGTTCCCGCAATGCCGCCAGGCGCGTTTGCAACTCGTGGTCAAACGAAGACATCAGGGGAATTTACGATTGAGGATTTACGATTTACGAGCTTAAAGTCGCGGTGTCTGACCGACAAACATCGTAGATCAGCCGGGCGGAATGGCCCATTGACCGCCGATCAGGCTGGCGGTGACGCGGCCGGAATGAGCCAGCACAGCGTCAGTGGCGGACGAAGTTTTTCCAGCGAATGGAATCGCGATCACGTCGGCAAAGGCATTTTTGGAAAGTTCTCCGATTTTTCCCGCCAGGCCGAGGGCGCGGGCGCCGTTGACCGTCGCCATGCGTAAAATTTCATCAGAAGCAACGGATGGGTCATGCGCGGCGAGCGAGCGCATCTCAGCGAACATATTCAGGTCCGGCTTTTGTTTGCCGGTCTTGCGCGTGGTGGCCAGGCTGTCGGTGCCGAGGCAGAGATTTACACCGGCCTTGGCCAGCCGTTCACGTTCAAACTTTTTATGTTTGAAATACTCATGGCTTTGCGGGCAATGGACTACGTGCGTTTTATTTTTCGCCAGCAGGGTGGCATCGCCGCGGCCCAGATAATTCACATGGACAGCGATCACATTTTCACCGAGCAACTTGTTGCGCGCAAGATGGGCGACCGGCGAACCGCGACCACAGTCGGTGCAATTGCGGCCGTTGCGGGCGAGCCAGTCATGCATCCGGCCGCGCGCATTTTGAAACATTTCAAATTCCTGTTCCGATTCGGCGATGTGCGTGCTGATGCGCCAATTGCGTTTGCGGGCGGCGGCGGCGGTCAGTTTCAGCAGTTCCGGCAAAGTGGAGTAGGGGGCATGCGGTGACAACATGGCGCGATGGCGCGGATGTTTCAGCGAATCAATTTTGGCCACGGCTTCCGATAAAATTTCCTTCGGCTGGCGGCGTGCCAGGATGCCGGTCATCTCGAAGAACGAAAAGATCCGCAATGGTGTGGCATCCCAGACTTCCGGCAGGAGATCGGGCATGGCTTCGATGTCCGCCACGGTCGTGGTGCCGGTCTTCAATAATTGGTGTGCGCCATGCAGCCAGGAACGGGCATAGTCGGAATAACTCCAGCCGGTTTTCGCAGCGGTGATGGAACCGATCCAGTCGGTAAAGGTTTTGGGCGGCGGCAACATGCCCGCCATGTCGGTATAATCCAGGTGACAATGCGCGTTCACCAGGCCGGGCAACAAGATGGCGTCACCCAGGTTGTGAATCTTCTCGTTGTAGAGCCGACGGAAATCGCGGAAGGGCGCAATGGCGCGGATTTTGTTGCCGGTAATAAGAACCGCGCCATCCTCGATGGGTGGCGCAGTGATCGGAAGAATGAGGCGGGCCCGGAGGATCATTCCACTTCGGCTTCCTGACGTGAGCGCTTGGCCCGTACGCCACCTTTGTGCTTGGCCGCTTTAGTTTTGCTGTGACGTTTGCGGAGTTGTTGTTCAATCTTTTTGGTCACGCGTTCGATGGCGGCATACAGGTCGCTTTCGCGGTCTTCAGCGAACAAGTCCGGCCCGCGGACTGCCAGGCGCAGGGAACAGCTAAATTGTTTTTCCGGCACGCGGGTGTGGTCATGCTCCAAGGTGACCCGGGCATCCACCGCCCAACGATTGAAATGTTCCAGCTTATCAATCTTGGCGAGAACAAAGTCTTCGATGGCTTTGGTGAGCGTAACGTTATGTGTCGAAAGAATGAGCTTCATGCAAAAAAGATGCTACCGGCATCTGGCAAAATCCAGTTTTACTTTACGTTAAAATTATAACGCAGCGAGATTCGTGCCAAAATAACTTGTGGTAAAATAAGCATTCGGTATGGTATGCGCACATGGCCTTTGGGATGCAACTTTCACAGCGGTTGACGCAATCACTGGTGCTGGCTCCTCAGCTCCAGCAATCGCTCGCCTTGCTGCAGGCGCCCACTTTGGAGCTTAAAGCGCTCGTCGAAGAAGAGCTGAAACAAAATCCCGTGCTGGAGGAAGTGGACAGTCAGGAAAAGTCTTCGGCGGACGAAGGTGAGTTGCCGTCTACGCCCGATCTGGCTGAACCGCCGGAAGATACAAAGTTTGACGCCGCCGATTCACCGTCCGAAAAGGAATCTGCCGAACCCGTTGATGATTTTCAGGCTGAATTCGACAAGCTGGTGCAGATGGACCAAGATTGGCGCGATCATTTTTCCCAGGGCAGTTCGCCCATCCGTTCGACGACCGAGGATGAAGAAAAGCGGCAGTTCATGTTTGACTCGCTTACGGCGGAAACATCGCTTGCGCAAAATCTCGTTGAACAAGTGCGCGACACAGGTTTGGATACTGAAGGCCAGCAAATCGCTGAGTTGCTCATTGGCAACATTGACGATTACGGTTACCTCAACACTACGATCGAAGAATTGGCAACGACCACGGGTCGGCTGCCGGAAAAAATCGGTGCGGTCCTGAAGGTCATTCAAAATTTTGATCCACCCGGCGTCGGAGCCCGCGACTTGCGCGAATGCCTGATGTTGCAACTGGAACATGCCGGGCAGCAGGAATCATTGGAGTACCGTATCATCCGCGATTTCATGGAGGCGCTCGGCAAACGGCGCATTCCAGAAATCGCACGCGGCACTGGCCGCACGATTGAGGAAGTCCAAGTGGCCCTCGCCAACATCGGGCGGCTGGAACCGCGCCCCGGACGGGTATTTCTGACGGCGGTCGAACAATACGTTGCCCCCGAGGTTTTTGTCCAGAAATCCGGCGATGATTTTCTCGTCACGACCAATGACGAACAGATTCCGCACCTGCGCATCAGCAATGTTTACAAAGACTTGATGGCGCAGGGTGAAAATAATGCGGAGGTGAAAAATTACATCCGCGAAAAAATTCGCGCGGGCAAGTTTTTGATCAAAAGTTTGCACCAACGGCAGACGACCATCGCTAACATCGGCAAAGAAATCGTCAAACGCCAGCGCGAATTCATGGAGAAAGGCGTGGCGTTTTTGCGGCCGATGACGATGGCGCAGGTCGCCGAAGTGGTTGGCGTTCACGAAACGACAGTGAGTCGCGCCGTGTCCGGCAAATATATTGAAACGCCCCAAGGTGTGTTCGAAATGAAATTTTTCTTCACCGCCGGCCTGCAAAGTTCCAGCGGGCAAGACGTGTCCAATACGAGCGTGAAGGACATGATCGAAGAGATTTTTAAGAACGAAAATACCGCCAAACCCCTGTCCGATCAGGAAGTTGTAAAAATGCTGGGCGAAAAGGGCATCACCATTGCCCGCCGCACCGTCGCCAAATATCGCGACGAGCTCAGTATCCTGCCCTCCAACTTGCGCAAGGTTTATTAAGCCGCGCGCCCCTTCAACTTTTATTCGCGCAATCCGGTTGCTGTGCTATTTTTTTATTGATGGCGAACATTTTAACATCGTAATGAACGCTGAAGAACCACAACGATTTGCCCGTTTTTATTTGCGTGAATTGCTCAATAGCGGCGGAATGTCCGAAATCTGGCTGGCCGCCGATGGCCGGGGCAAACCGTATGCCTTGCGGCGGCTTAAACGCGAATTGCGTTTCAATTTCACGGCGCGGCGGCGCTTCCTGCGTGGCTGCGATATCTTATCCAAACTTACGGAAAGCGAGCATATTGTCGGGTATGTTGAGCATGGCCGGGCCGGGGGCACCTGCTACTTGCTGATGGATTATGTCGAAGCGGAAAACCTGAAGATTTTGCACGCGCGCCAAGACCCATTGCTCGCCGAAAATCTGGCGCAAATTCTCATCGACGCCGCCACCGGCCTGAGTCACGTCCACGAAAGCGGTTACATGCACCTTGATTTCAAACCGGAAAACATCCTGATCACGCGCAATGGCGCCGTGCGGTTGATTGATTTTGACATGGCCCAACCAGTGCCGGAAAAGCCGGTGAAATTTTCCAAGAATCCGGGCACGCCCGGCTACATGGCGCCGGAACAATTGAAACGCGAAGCGATTGATGCGCGGGCGGATATTTTTGCCTTCGGGGTTTCGGCGTATGAATTGGTGACGAATCAAAAACCGTTTCCCGGCGATTCGCCCGGGGAAATTTTGGCGGCACAATTGCAGCCGGGCGGTCCGGTGCCACCGCGCGAACATAACCCCGGATTGCCGGCCGCACTCGATAATGTGATCCTGAAATGCCTGGAGCGCGATCCGGACCGGCGCTATCACGTCAGCGGCTTGCTGGTGCGTGATTTGCAAAACGCCCTTTACGTTTAAGAGCCTGTTACTAAATCGTCCTCGTCCTTGCCGTCATCCTCATCCTCGAATTTTCATCAGCGTGCGCGAACGAGGATGACGGCGAGGACGAGCTGGATGTTAAAAGTGATTATTTAGACATACTCCAAGCCGGGTGCCGTGGCCGATTTTGGGGTAAGCGACAGGCAAAATGGATTTGCAGCCCTTTCTTGGTTGCATTACCCAGGGTGAAATGAGATTCCGCTTCCAAACTATCCGTCTTTGGGCATTGTTTCCGCTTGCGTTTTAAGTGCAGTAACGAAAAAATGGACGTTCATAATTTATGCAAACACAAGACCCATCAGCAGACATCCTTTTCAAACTTTGGCCCTGGCTGGAAGCCAATAAAACGCGTTTGATTGGTGGGGCGGCGGCGATTGTGGTGCTCGTTGGCGTTTATTCCTTTATTTCCTGGCAACGGCAGGCGAAGGAAATGGCGGCCGGCCAGGCGCTCACGCAGCTAATTTCCATGCCGGCAGCCAATACCAGCCCCAGCCAGCTCTCAACGGCGCTGACGCAACTGGCGGTGAAGTACTCTGGAACCGCCGCCGCCCAGCGGGCGCAATTGCAGGCGGCAGCAGTTTTGTTTGAAGCCGGCAATTACCCGGAAGCACAGGCACAATTCCAGAAATTTTTGGATGCCACACCCAGCGGGCAGTTTGCTGCCACCGCCATCTTGGGGGTTGCGGCCAGCTTGGAAGCGCAAAATAAACTGGATCTGGCCACGGCTGCCTATCAAAAAGTGACCGCCAGTTTCGCCGGTTCCCCGGCGGAACTACAGGCTGATTTTGCCTTGGGACGCTTGGCGGAACAGGCTGGCAAATTGGCTGAAGCCGCAAATTTTTATGAAAACGCTGCGCGTGCCGGCCGCGCTGGTGGTTCGGTGGCTGAAGAAGCGTTTGGCCGCGCCAATGAGATTCGCGCCAAATTGGCGGCCACGCCGAAAATTTCAACGCCAGCATCAACGCCAGCACCCACAACGACTAACCTGATTCCAGTTCTAAAAAAATGAAACTCTCGATTATTGGCACGGGTTACGTCGGGTTGGTCACGGGCGCTTGTTTCGCGGAGGTTGGGCACCACGTTATTTGTGTGGATAACAACGCGGATAAAGTCAAAATGTTGCAGGCGGGTGGCATTCCCATTTATGAACCGGGCCTGGAAGAACTCGTCAAAAAAAATGTGGCGGCCGGGCGTCTTTCCTTCACCACGAGCACAGCCGAGGGCGTGCAGAAATCAGATGTGGTTTTCATCGCGGTGCCCACGCCGCCCCAGCCGGATGGTTCGGTGGATTTGAGCTATATTGAAAAAGTGGCGCGGGATATCGCCGCTGCCATCACCGGCTATAAGATCGTGGTTGATAAAAGCACCGTGCCGGTAAAAACCGGCGAAAAGGTGGCGGAAACGATCAAACGTTATTGTCCGGCGAAGGCGGAATTTGACGTGGTCAGCAACCCGGAATTTTTACGGGAAGGCTTTGCCGTCGGTGATTTGATGAAGCCTGACCGGGTGGTCATTGGGGTGCGTTCGCAACGTGCCGTGGCGGCGATGAAAGAGATCTACACGCCGTTCAATGCCCCGATCATTGTCACGGACATCAATTCGGCAGAATTGATCAAACACGCGGCGAATTCGTTTCTCGCGTTGAAAATTTCTTACATCAACGCCATTGCCAATGTCTGCGAGGTTGCCGGCGCGAACGTGCAGGAAGTTGCCAACGGCATCGGTTTGGACGACCGCATCGGCCGCCGTTTCCTTAATGCCGGCCTCGGCTTTGGCGGCAGTTGTTTTCCCAAGGATTTGAGTGCGTTTATCAAGATTGCGGAACAGATCGGTTACGATTTCAAATTATTGAAGGAAGTTCAGCACATCAACGCCGATCAGATGGAGCGGTTTGTGAATAAAATCACCAATACCCTCTGGGTTTTGAAGGATAAAAAAATCGGCGTGCTTGGCCTGGCGTTCAAGCAAAACACGGATGACGTGCGTTCTTCGCCCGCGATTGATTTATGCCAGCGCTTGTTAAAAGACGGCGCGACCTTGCGGGTGCATGATCCAAAAGCCATGGACAAAGCCAAAGCGGTATTACCCAACGTGACTTATGTGGCGGACATGAACGCCGTGGCCGAAGGCTGCGATGCGCTTGTGGTCGCCACGGAATGGGACGAGTTCAAGCAACTGGACCTGGTGCGCGCCAAGCAAGGGTTGACGCATCCGATCATGTTTGACGGGCGCAATTTGTTCGATCCGGTGGAAATGGAAAAACTTGGCTGGATCTACAAGAGCGTCGGCCGCTAGTTTAAATTTTGAATCCTTGATTTTTAGTTGAGATGAAATTGGATGACAGCGGTGCGAATTCCGTCTCAACTAAAAATGACCTCGAAGTTTCTGCCGCCCTCATTTTCCACGGCGGCAAGCTGCTCATCACCCAACGGCACGCAAAATCACACTTGGGCGGCCTTTGGGAGTTTCCCGGCGGCAAGCGTGAAGCGGGTGAAACCTTTGAACAATGCCTCGTCCGTGAAATCCGTGAGGAACTGGGCGTGGAGATTTTAGTCGGTGAATTGTTCGAGGATATCCGGCACGACTATCCGGAGAAATCTGTCCACCTCAAATTTTTCCTGTGCCGTCTTTTAGCGGGCGAACCGCAGCCGATTGATTGTGCGGCGGTCCAATGGATCGTCCGGTCGGAACTGGCCCAGTTTGAATTTCCGGCGGCCGATGCGCAGTTGCTGGAAAAAATAAAAAGCCCACGCACAGCGTGGGCTTGAATTTGAGCCGGGTGGTTTATTCACCGCGGTCCAGCGGGGTCACACCTTTCCGTAAGCTTCTTCGATGATCTGCTTGAACGTGTTTTCGCCGGGTTTGACGATGCCGAATTCGCGTTTGGCATTGTCAGCGGAATCGCTGGCATGCGCGGCATTGACCATGATGGTTGAGCCGAATTCGCGCCGGATGCTTCCGGGCGGCGCCTTGGAGGGATCTGTCGGGCCGAGGACATCACGGATCTTGGAAACAGCATTTGCGCCTTCATAAACGAGCGCAATGCATTTTTCCGTGCCGGGCTTGGTCCAGTCGGCTTCCGGGATTTCGCCGGGCGCATGACCGGACATGAAGCGGACGATGTTACCAAACTGCGAATCACCCTGGATTGGGCCAAGTATATCACCGAGGGCCTGCTGCTCCTGCTCAGTCATCTTGAAGCCGAATTCTTTTTCGAGCAAATCTTTTGCCTTGGCGCTGACGCCATCCTTGAGTTTGGTGCGGAGAAATTCACGGACCGGTCCGTAGAATTCCATCGCTTGCGCCGTGCTCATGCGCAGAACTTTGGCGCCAACGATGAACAGGCCGGTGCGGGAGAAGAAATCAATGACGTTGCCGGGGCGGCCGGTGGCAAATTTGAAATTGTCCGGTTTAATGAGAACCAGCGTGCGTTCGGGCGCTTCGCCCGGCGCATAGGAGACAACTTTTTCCAGGATGCCGCCATCCTGATCGGAATAGCGCGCCCACAATTTTAATTTGCGTTCAGCTTCCTCGACGTTCGGAGCGGCCAGCACGGCTGGTTCGAAATAACTGACGCTGCCGTCATCACCCATGATCAAATCGCTGTAAGTATCGCGGATCGTTTCACCGCTGCGGCGGTCCGGGCTCAGATTGCCGACGACGGAACGGACTTTGCGCACGGCTTCATCACCGCGGAACATCAACATCATGACGCGACGGCGCTGGCCGGTCTTGGGATCGGGAGCGAGATTATGTTGGACATAATCATGGAGTAATTCCTGGATTTTACGGTCTTGGGGATCGTGAGCTGAGACGATGGTTTCCGCGTATTCTTTCGCCAGCTCTGCACTGGGGGCGAACATGCGGATATCGGCCAATTCCAAGCCGGTGCGGGTGATCAAACGGCTCAAAATCCCGCCGGTGCGGGATTTGTGGAGCGAATAGGGGGTGACAATGACGTAAGCGAGCTGTTGAGACATATAAATTAAACTTGCGACGGCGGCGTGGTGGGAGCAGGCGCGGGCGTGGCGGCGGCCTTGCCCAAGATTTTGAACATGACCGTGCCGCAAGTTGGGCACTTGCCCTTTATGGCTTTACGGCCGTTTTTCATGGTTTCTTCGACGCCATCGGCGATCGGCTTTTTGGCCTTGCACTTGACGCAATATCCTTCAGACATAAAAATTTTACCGCCAACACTTCATGTGTTAACGGTCTAACAGGCTAATCACAAAGGGGGATAACGTCAATTCCAAAGGAAATCTCTGTAAAAGTCGCATTTGTTTGCAGCAACGGCCTATGGCCGCTGTGTTTTTCTCGAAAATGTGCGATTTTTCGACGTCACCGGCCGCTGCGACAGTCTTTTGCAGAGATTTTCAAAAGAGTTGCCGGGCGCAAGGCACAACCGGCTCGGCTGATTGGAACAATTTTTATTTGCCTTTTTGGTGCTTCACCGACCTTGCTCGTCAATGGCCCTGAAGCTGCGTACCGCCCTTAATTTTTTATCCGCGCCGGTGCGCGAGTTTCGGCATTGGAAATCGTGACATGATCGAACAAAGTCGAGTTCAGAACCGAGTTATTATGGGCGCTCAGTGCCAGTCCGACAAAAATCGTTTTTTTCATGGAAATCGTGATGCGATCCACCGTTTCCCATTTTTGGCCATCCACTGAAATCTCCCCGGTAAATAGGCCGCCGGTTCGCGTCAATCGCAGCCAACTTGGGATGACGCTCGCCGCGCCGTCGGTATTATGGCTGCTTTGACTGGCATTCGGACGCCATTGGTAGACCGAACTGTTGTGGGCGGTCAGCGCCATCATGGCGTATTTGGCGCCGGGCGAATTATCTTCGCGGAACATTACCCCCGCTTTTGACCATGGATCGGTATATTGCTGTGAACTGATATGCGCCGTGATTTGGCCATCACCCGTGAGCGTTTTGCAGGCAAAATGAAAGGCGTCGGCGTTTTCCCAAATATCGCTGCCAGAGGCCAGTACGTTGAAATTCCCATTGAGAAAACTGGCTTCGCCTTCCACGCCGACGTTGCCGATGTCCAGATCCACCCATCCACGGGGCAAAGTAGCGGCTTTGACCGGCAGTTGAGAAATCCATTGGCCGATTAATGTCACCGCCGGATCATCCACGATATTGCGGGCAATCGGCGGCATCTGGCCTTCCCCCACGAGGCTGAGGCGGTGAAACAAGATGGATTTTTGGGGATCGCCGGGCGCAACCACTTTTGCGCCGGGAATACCCAGCAAGTTTGCCACTGGGCCGTTGATCAAATTTTGTTTATTCAGCGGCGTCCCAAAACGGGCGTCAAAAAACGCACCGACACCACCGGGGCGATGGCACATGGCGCAATTGGCATCGAGATACGAACGCACCCGCAATTCAAGGGCAGCGGTGGTGTTCGTCAAATTGACCAGCTTGGAATAGCGATATAGCCGGCGATCATCAAATGCCTTGTCAAAAACCCCCAGATGACCGAGCGTGCGCAGTTGATTATCCGTGACGCCGTTCGGGTATTGGTAATCGCCATTCAATTGCCGTGTGTTCACGCCCAGCACCCCGCCGGAAACCGGCGTGTGGCAGGTCAGGCAATCCTGTCGCCCGGGGAAAAACCATTTTTGCGTGCGGTTGCCGGTGGCGGTTTTGATGGTGATGATTTCATTGGTGCCCGCGGTGACGAGGTCGGCGTCGGAATTGTCAGCGCGCCATTTGTAGCTCGCGCCATAGACTGCGCCGTTGGTGTCGCGAATGAGCAAACGTGTTTCCAACCGATGCAAAACAGTGGGGTCCGCGTCGTCCGCCGGCAGGGAAAAATTCTTTACGAACACCGTGCCGGGCGGAAATTTCCATTCACCGGTTTCGGAGAAGCCAACCTTGGCTTTTTCCGGCAAAACGAACCAGCGTTGCTTCAATGCTCCATCCGACCATAATGGCGCATTGACCATGTACGGAATCAAGCCGTCGGCCGGTTGCAACCGGGACAAGTCCGCGAATGCGCCGGTTTGCGACAACAATTTTGGCAAGGGATGCGTGGATGGCGGCGGACCGCCGCGTTGCAGAGTAAAAATTTTGCCGCCAATACTGCTCATCTGGCAGAAATACAATTCACCCGCCGCATCCGTGCCGAAAGAGGACAGTCCCGTATAATCAGAACCTGAGTTTGGCCCGGTGCCCTTGGGCATGACGCACAGGAGGGTTTTCTTGGCCGGCGTGGAAGTTTCATCCAGCGCCCAGACTGTGCGCATGACGTTGTCGCCAAAAATATATTTTCCACCAAGGTCATTCGTGAATTTCTGGCCGCGATAGACATAACCGCCGATGACCGCACGGCCATCCGTGTGCGGATAGTCCAGCACGGGTCCGCGGCTCGTGCCGATGAAGGACGGTTTCATCTGGCCGAGAGTGCCCTCGCAATAATTCCATTGGAAATTCAATGCGGATTCGCCCGGCTCAATCACGTCAACTTCTTCCCGCGAACTTTCCCCGACATCGCCGATAAAGATCCTGCCCGTCGGTGGATCCAGGGTCATCCGATGCGGGCTGCGCAAGCCCAGGCAGAAAAATTCTTCCAGCACGTTGGATTGGCCGACGAACGGGTTGTCGTTCGGCACAAAATAATTGGCGGTAAAACCGTTGGCGGGCTGGCGCGGCGGCGCATGGCTGAGATTGCCGCCGCGGCAATCCACGTCAATCCGAAACACGCCGGAATAAAGGCTTTTATTGATGATCTGATCATTATCGCCCACGGAATTATCCCCATCCGTCCAGTAAAGGAATCCATTGGTTGGGTGGAAGAACATCCCGCCACCGTGATGCCACACAGTTTGATTGGTGAGATCAACAAAGACCTTCACGGAATCGGGAATGGCGACGCCATTGGCGTCCAATGTGTAACGTTCCAACCGGTCGTGATAGGTGTTTGGTAAAACTGGATTTGGGCGCGTGTAGGGATCGCCGACCACCGTGCCGGGGGCAACCCAGGTGTAATAGACGAACATGAAATGATTGGTCGCGAAGCCGGGATGAAAGGCCACGCCCAGTAAGCCGGAGTCATCCCAACCCTGGCATTGCGTGCTGACATTAAGTACGAGCTTTTTCTGCGACGCGGCGGGGGAATTATCAAAAGTCCAGACGCGGCCTTCCCGTTCCCACACGCAGAGTTGATTGGAATCGGGCACCTGCGTGAGGCCGACAGAATTGGTGAACCATAGTTGGGGAAAAGCGTCAACCGCCGTCCAGTTTCCGGAAATCATCGGTGCCACCTCCGGCAGGGTTCCGTTCAGAAAGGCCCCGGTCGGCGGCACTGGCTTCAGGCCATAAGGTCGGGCTGCGTGCGCCATGAAAGTGCCGCTGCCTAAGGCCAGCATCAAAAGCCACCCGCCTTGACTGCGGAAGATTGAAAAAAATGTTCGCATGCAACAGGACGGCGACAAGGTTCTACACCCTGCGGACGTCGTCAATCCTCATTCCGTTACGATTTGGCGTTATGCCTTTCCATGAAATGGCGCAGGGCTCCACCAAGGGCTCAGTGGTGTGGTTTCAGATAACTGTCATAAATCATCTTTAGCATGAGGATGATGACCACCGAGAGGAAAATGGGCCGGATGAATTTTGTGCCGCCGCGCATGACCATTTTGCTGCCGATCCGTGCGCCAAGGAATTGACCCAATCCCATCGCCAGCCCGGCAGCGAACCAGACTTTGCGCGCGATCAGAAAGATGGTGAGTGAGGCGATATTGGTGGCGAAGTTGAGGACTTTTGTGCTGGCAGTCGCCTTGGTCAGGTTGAAGCCCAGCCCCAACATGAAGGCCATCGTCAGAAACGTTCCCGTTCCCGGCCCCAGAAAGCCGTCATAGAATCCGATGCCGAAGCCGAACAGGAAATCAAACCGGGTTCGTGACATGCGTGGATGGATGTCCTTTTCGCCGAGCTGCGGTTTGAGCCAGAGGTAAATGGCGACCAGGATGAGTAATACCGGGATGAGGCGTTTCAGTGTGTTTGCGTCGATGTATTGCACGAGCAATGAGCCGCTGGCGGCGCCGAGGAAGGCGAGCAAGGCGGCGCGACGGCACTCGGAAATTTTAACTGCCCCCGCCCGCGCATAATGGACGGTGGCGCTGCCGGAGCCAAACGTGGCTTGCAGTTTGTTCGTGCCCAGCGCCACGCGCGGGTCAATATGCATGCTCATCAGCACTGGCAGCGTGATCAATCCGCCGCCGCCCGCAATCGAATCCACAAAGCCTGCAATCAGTCCCGTCGCAAATAAACATGCGACCTGCCACCATTCAATCATCGGGAAAGCCTAGCGATCGTTGGAGATTTTCACAACGCAGGAACAAAGAAATAAAGATGGATTCAAATGCTTTGCTCCTTCGTTGCCCGGTGGTGGATCAACTTTGGACTTTGGACTTTTGGTTTTCGACTTTATCTTGCTCGAATGTTTCGTCCGTGCATTGATCTGCATGAAGGCAAAGTGAAGCAAATCGTCGGCGGTACGCTCGGCGAGGCTGGCTTGCGCACTAATTTTGTTTCCGAAAAACCGGCGGCCTGGTTTGCGGAACTATATCAACGCGATCAATTACGCGGCGGCCACGTCATCATGCTGGGCGCGGGGAATGAAGCCGAAGCCCGTTCGGCGTTGGCGGCTTATCCCGGCGGCTTACAGATTGGCGGCGGGATCAACGCACAAAATGCGCGTGATTGGCTGGACGCAGGGGCATCGCATGTCATCGTCACCAGCTGGGTTTTTCGCGATGGCAAAGTGGATTTTGGCCGGCTGGATGAATTGGTAAAAATTGTTGGCCAAGACAAGCTGGTGTTGGATTTGAGCTGCCGTCAACGCGCCGGGAATTATTTCGTGGTCACCGACCGCTGGCAAAAATTCACCGAGTTGGAAGTGAGCGCCGCCACGCTCCAGAAATTTGCCGGTTATTGCGATGAGTTTTTGATCCATGCCGTGGACGTTGAAGGGTTATGCCGCGGTATTGATGGTGAATTGGTGGCGAAATTGGGCCGCTGGTCGCCGATTCCGGCAACCTATGCCGGAGGGGCCAATTCCCTGGCCGATTTGGCAACCGTTGCTCGAATTGGTGCCGGCAAAGTGCAGCTGACGATCGGCTCGGCGCTGGACATTTTCGGCGGTAATGGCGTGAAATACGAAGACTGTGTACAATTCAATCGTCATCAGAAACAAACCCTGGCGGACTGAGTGTCATTTTCTCTAAAACAACACTTGCAAAACCCGATGCAACTGATAGCCTCCACGCTCTTTTGATATATATATGGCAGTAAAAATTCGCATGAAACGGGTCGGCGCCAAGAACACTCCGGTGTTCCGTATTGTCGTGGCCGATGGCCGCAGCCCCCGCGATGGAAAATTCATCGAGGAAATCGGCACCTATCACCCGCTCAAGCAGGGCGATAATTTCACCCTGAAACTCGACCGCGCCCAGCACTGGATCAGCAAAGGTGCGCAACCGAGCGAAACCGTCGCCAGCTTCATCAAGAAGGCGTCGAAAGTAGTTCCGGCAGCGGCTTGATTTGATTTCCCCATGCAGGAGTTCCTCGAATATGTCGTGAAAGGACTCGTGCAGAACCCCGGCGCGGTCACAGTGACGCCGGTGGAACGCGCGGGTGCCACGGTGTATGAATTGCGCCTCGATGCGGCGGATGTCGGCAAGATCATTGGCCGGCAGGGTGTGACAATCAACGCAATCCGCTCACTGCTGCTCGCCGGCAGTGCGAAAAAAGGCCTGCGTTGCTCGGTGGAGATTGTTGAAGATAAACCGGCGAAATAGTTGGAGATTTTGGCACGCATGAAAATTGACGTGCTTACTTTGTTTCCGGCGATGTTTGCCGGACCGCTGGATGAAAGCATCATCATGCGGGCGCGCAAGGCGGGCTTGCTGGATTTAAATATCCACAACCTGCGCGATTGGACGCATGACCGGCACAAGACCGTGGACGACCGTCCGTTTGGCGGCGGGCCGGGGATGTTGCTGAAGCCGGAACCGATTTTTGAAGCGGTAGAAAGTTTGCAGCGGGCAGAGACGAAAGTGATTTTACTGTCACCCGGCGGACGAAAGTTCGACCAGTCCATCGCGCGCGAACTGGCGAAAGAGAAAGATTTATTGCTCGTCACCGGTCATTACGAAGGTTTTGACGAGCGGATTCGGGAAGCGCTGGCGGATGACGAATTGTCCATCGGCGATTATGTGCTGACGAACGGCGCTTTGCCCGCGATGGTGGTGATTGACGCGGTGGCCCGGCTGTTGCCCGGAGTTTTGGGCGATGATGAGAGTTCGCACGATGAGTCGTTCAGTGCTGGATTGCTGGAATATCCGCAATACACGCGACCGGCGGATTTTCGCGGGCTGAAAGTTCCGGAAAGATTGCTGTCCGGGAATCATGCTGAGATTGAGAAATGGCGGCGGGAGCAGGCCAAAACGCGGACCCAGGCCAGACGGCCGGATTTGCTCAAGTGATTTTAAGTTTTGAATTTGGGTTTTGAGTTCAAAGCGGGGTGACGAAAAATTCAAAACCAAGAACTGAAGATTTTATATGAACCAGGCATTGTTGAAAAAAATTGAATCGGAACAATATCGCAAAGACGACGCGACTTTCGCGGTCGGCGACTCGGTAAAAGTGCACACCAAGGTCGTTGAAGGCGACAAGGAACGCATCCAGATTTTCTCCGGCGTCGTCATGGGCCGTCGCGGTCATGGTTTGAATGCTACGTTCAGCATCCGCCGCATCAGCTACGGCGAAGGCGTGGAGCGTGTGTTTCCGTTGCATTCACCGCGCGTGGAAAAAGTGGAAGTGGAACGTCAAGGTGCCGTGCGCCGCGCCAAACTGACCTACCTCCGGAAACGCCTCGGCAAGGGCGCGACCTTGGTAAAGGAAAAAGTTGAAAAGACGGCCAAGTCGGCCAAGAAGTAATTTTACCCAAGTCCAATCTCAAAGGCGTCCGCCAGGACGCCTTTTTTGTTTTTAGATTAGGATCGCATCCGTGACCGGCCGTTTTTCTCATTGGGTAAAATGAAGATGGACGGGCGGGAAACTTTTGCTTGCAAGATTTTAGAAATGGGTGGATAAACGTATTAGACCTATGAAAACCACCTATCCCATCAGTTCCATCCTGCATCACAAAAACTCCGCGGTCTGGACGATCACGCCCGAGGCGATGGTCTATGACGCCATCAAGTTCATGGCCGAGAAAAATATCGGCGCGTTGCCGGTGGTTTCCGGCGGCAAGCTGGTCGGCATCTTCACCGAACGCGATTACGCCCGCAAAGTTGCGTTGCAGGGCAAGACCTCGCGCACGACCACGGTGTTCGAAATTTTGGAACCCTGCGCGACGATTACGCCGGACGATTCGGTGGAGGACTGCATGCGGTTGATGACGGAGAAACGGGTGCGCCATCTGCCAGTGATTGAAGGTGGCCGCGTCAGCGGCATCGTCTCCATTGGAGACCTCGTGAACTGGATCATCTCCACCCAGGATGCCGTGATTGAACAAATGGAACAATATATCGCCGGCAGCGTCTCGATGTAAGGGCTACGGATTATTAATCTCGTCCACTTCGTGTTCGTGTTTCAGCGCGCCTTCTTTGAAGCTGGATGGAGCGTTGCTGCGCACCATGAGCGCTTGATTAAGCCGGGGATAGATTTTGGCCTGGATGAATTTCTGCAGGCTGGAATGGTCAGAAAAGATATAAACCAGCACGGCGAGGCAGAAGAGGAGCCCAAAAACCCCACGCACGCTCTCGCGCTGTTCTTCGCGACGTAGTTTACGTTGTTCAGCTTTCGCCCAGGCAGCGATTTTGATTGGTGGCGTGTGTCCCACGAGTGATTGTAAGCAAATTCAATGCCATTCCAACCGTTTCCATAAAAAGTAAAAAAACGGCTATAATTGAGGCAGATGCCAGTGGCTTTGACAAAAAATTGACAGGCCACGAGGTGCGGGAGGCATGAATATGGCAAAATCAAATAACCTTGATGTGCCTTGCTTGACAAGCGGCTTCCGGCGTTTAGATTCTGCCGGCTGGTTGGCGGATATTTCAGCCCAAGCCATGAGCTGTAGCCGAGATTCAGCGGGCAGATGGACTGATTCGACCAATCCAAAACAGTTCGCAGGCTTGATTTTTCCCCGGCATGAAAAAAAGTAAATTGATTATCTGGATGGTGTTGCTCGCAGCCCTGGCGGGCGGCGTTTATTATTTCACCCTTCGTCAGCCCGGCGAAATCATTTTGACCGGGATGGTGACGACGGACGAAGTCATCGTGAGTTCGGAAATCCAAGGCCGCTTGCAGCAATTGCTGGTCCGGGAAGGGGACGTGGTGACGAACCGGCAGCTATTGGGCGTGATTCAACCGCAAACCCAGCAGGCGGATGTGGCGTTCTACGCCAGCGGTCAGCAGCAATCCAGGGCTGATCTGGCTCAAGCCAAGGCAGATCTCGTGCAGTTGGCGGCGGATGTTACGCAGGCGCAGGCTAATGTAGCTCAGACGCAGGCTGATGCCGAAAATGCGCGGCTGAATTTTGAACG